>NZ_LXSD01000388.1:11961-44201 GCF_017168095.1 Lysobacter enzymogenes
CCAGAGACTTCAGAGCCATGTCGCGGTAAAGCCCTGGATGCCCGCCTTCGCGGGCATGACGGTAGGCGAGTGACGCGGTAAGTGGGTTAGACCGCGTCGCTCCACGCCGTCATCCCCGCGCAGGCGGGGGTCCAGAGACTTCAGAGCCATGCCTCGATGAAGCCCTGGATGCCCGCCTTCGCGGGCATGACGATAGGCGAGTGACGCGGTAGATGGGTTCGACCGCGCCGCTCCAAGCCGTCATCCCCGCGAAGGCGGGGATCCAGAGACTTCAGAGTCATGTCGCGGTAAAGCCCTGGATGCCCGCCTTCGCGGGCATGACGGTAAGAGGGGTTCGCGCAGACGTTGGATGGGATTGGTGGTTGCGCAGGGACTTCACCGCGCCGCTCCAAGCCGTCATCCCCGCGAAGGCGGGGATCCAGAGACTTCAGAGCCATGACGCGGTAAAGCCCTGGATGCCCGCCTTCGCGGGCATGACAATAGGCGAGTGCCGCGGTAAGTGGGTTAGACCGCGCCGCTCCACGCCGTCATCCCCGCGCAGGCGGGGATCCAGAGACTTCAGAGCCATGTCGCGGTAAAGCCCTGGATGCCCGCCTTCGCGGGCATGACGGTGGGTGGGCTGCGCGGGCATAAGGGTCGTGTGCGAGGCGCGGCGCCCGCAGCTAACCCCAACCGCTCAACAAGGCCGCACGCGCTCGGCGATCTGCGCCGCGCTGTCGGGCGTGACGTACCACTTGCCCGGCTCCTCGTATTCGAAATCGATCGCCACCTCGGCCGCCTCGCGGTTGATGCGCATGATGCACACCCGCCACGGCGCTTCGCCGGGCTTCTGGGTGACCCGGCGCAGTTCCTCCAGCCGGTTCTCGATCTCCACGCCCGACGGCGTCAGCGCTTCGCCGGGCTGGCCCTTGTCGTAGCGGAAGCCGTTGAAGCGGCTGATGCCTTCGCCGTACCACGCGATCAGCGCGTAGCCGTCCCAGGGACGCTCGCCGACCTTGGGGTCGACCACGATCAGGCGCGCGATTTCGCCGAGCAATTCGTCTCTGTTCATATCGTGCTTGGGGTCCTTGCGGTCAGCTGGCCGCGATCAGTCCGTCCATCTCGCCCGCATCGACGCGGTCGTAGCGCTGGCCGGCGCGGTTGTCGAAGCTCACGCGCTGATCGTAAACCCTGTGGCCGTCGGCGGGGTCGAGGACCTCATAGGAAATGCGAACCCGGTCCGGTCGGTCGGCCTGGCGCGGGCTCAGGTCGATGCTCACGCGCACGTCCATGCCTTTGTCGATCCACGCCGCCCATTCGTTTTCCAGGGTCTTGTAGGCGCCCATGTTGAAGTTGCCGTTCTGCGGGAACAGGTTCTTCAGGCCCTGGTCGGTGACGAAGCGGTGGCCGAGCAGATGGCCGCCCTGGTCGCCGTCGACGCCGCGGTCGGCGGCGTTGCGTTGCGCGGCGGTCTCGGCGTCGCCGCGGTCGAGGTCGCTGAACACGGTGCGCAGGGTGCCTTCGGCATGAACCGGACGGCCGCGGTCGTCGACGGTCCAGGTGGCGTCGTTGATTTCGCCGCCGTCGGGATTGATCACCTGGGCGGAGATGTCGCGGGTCTTGCCGGGATCGGCATGATCGACGGGCAATTCGTCCGTGGGCAACGCGAGCCCTTGCCTGAGCCCATCGACGAAGCGCGCGACCGCGCCGTCCGCAGCGGCATCGCGCGGCAGCGCGGCGTAGGCCTCGCGCAGCTGCGGCCCGCCGCGGCGCTCTACCGCCTCGCCGATGGCGTCGCGGCCGAACGCGGTTTCCAGCTTCTGCAACTGCGGCGCGTCGAGCTTGCCGGCCAATTCATTGGCCAGCGTTTCGCGCTCGGCCAGCGGCAGCGCGCGCACGTGCTCGCCCAGCGCGCGCAGGCCTTCGTCGTCGAGCGCATCGACCTGGGCGCGCGCCTGCTGCGGCGTGGCGCGCAGCAACGTCTGCGTCGCCTCGTCGGCCGGCAACGGCGGCGCAGAGGCGGCAAGGCCGGCGCGGATCGGTTCGCTCATGGTGTGCCTGCAGGCGCTTGCGTTGCAGCACAAACTAGCTAGAAACCGACCTGAACCCCAGTAGGGAAAACCCCAGAGAGTTGTTTCAATTCAAAGACTTCAGCCTGACCGGGGTAGGGTCGACCCCATCCGGCATCGGCGAGATCGGCCGATGCCGCGATCCCGACTGTAGGAGCGGCGCGAGCCGCGACTGCGACATCGCAACCACGACGAAACCTGCGTCGCAGCGGCATTGTCGCGGTCGCGGCTCGCGCCGCTCCTACAGGGGGATTGCCGGCATCGATGAAACGCCCTCGCGCACAAGCGCGAGGGCGCGTCCGCCTCAGCGCTGCGCCGCGGCGCCTTCGCCGATCAGGTGCTGCTGCAGGAACAGCATCATCGCCGCGCTGAAGTAATCCGAGTTGGCCTTCTTCTGGAAACCGTGGCCCTCGTCGTCGAACATCAGGAACCACACCGGCTGGCCGTTGGCGCGCACCGCCTTCACGATCTGCTCGGCCTCG
This sequence comes from Lysobacter enzymogenes, assembly GCF_017168095.1. Lineage (GTDB taxonomy): Bacteria > Pseudomonadota > Gammaproteobacteria > Xanthomonadales > Xanthomonadaceae > Lysobacter > Lysobacter enzymogenes_D. The sequence continues at coordinate 14,492 of NZ_LXSD01000388.1, forward strand.
GTGTAGGGCACGCGCGGGTCGTTCTTGCCTTGCGCGACGAACAGCGGCGAGCGGATCTTGCCGGCGTTCTTCAGCGGCGAGATGCGGTCGAACACCGCCTTCATTTCCGGGATGCGCTCGTCGCCGTACTCGGCGCGGCGCAGGTCGCGGCGGTAGCTCTCGGTGTTGTTGAGGAAGGTGGTGAAGTCGGAGATGCCGACCACGTCGACGCCGGCGCGGATGCGGTCGCTGTAGTGCATCAGCGAGGCCAGCACCATGTAGCCGCCGTAGCTGCCGCCGTACACGCCCACGCGCTCGGCGTCGAGCTCGGGCTGCCTGCCGACCCAGTCGAGCAGCGCGCCGATGTCCTTGACCGAATCCTCGCGCTTCTCGGCGTTGTCCAGGCCGAGATAGCTGCGGCCGTAGCCGGCCGAGCCGCGCACGTTCGGCACCAGCACGGCCACGCCGAGTTCGTTGGCGAGGAACTGCGCGGCGGCGTTGAAGGTCGGCAGCGCCTGCGCTTCCGGGCCGCCGTGGATCTGGATCAGCACCGGCAGCTTCTTGCCCGCGGCGGCGCCGGCGGGCTTGTAGTAGAACGCCGGAATCGTGCGCGGCTTGCCGTCGAGCTTATCGAAGGTGGGATAGCGCACCAGCGTCGGCGCGACGAACCTGGACGAATCCAGGCCGCCGACTTCGCTGCGGGTCCAGCGCGCCAGCTGGCGCGCCTGCAGGTCGATCACATAAACGTCGCTGGGCGAGGTCGCCGAATTGATCGACAGCGCGATGCGCTTGCCGTCGGGCGAGAAATCCACGCCGCCGATGGCGCCGGCCGGCAACGCCGGCAGCGCGATCTCCTTATGCTCGGGCAGCGACAGCACATGCAGCTTGCCGATGCCGTCCTCGTTGCTGACGAACAGCAGGCGGCCGCCGTCTTCCGACAGCGCGACCCGGTCCACGTCCCACGGAATCTTGTCGCTGAGCAGCTCGAACTTGCCGCTGGCCGGCTCGTGCCGGCGCAGGGTGCGGAATTCCTGCGGCTTGCCGGCGACGATTTCGTCGGACACGTAATACACCGAGCGGCCGTCGCGCGAGAAACGGAAGTCGCTGATCGCGGCCTTGCCGCCGTCGACCGGGAACAGAGTCAGCTTGCCGCTGGCCAGATCGACCAGGCCCGGGTAAGACTCGCTCGCCGACACGTACTTGATCACCAGCAGCTGCTTGCCGTCGGGCGAGAAATCCTGCGCGCTCCACTGGCCGCCCTCGGTGACCACCGCGCGCGCCTGGCCGTCGGGGAAGCCGCCGACCCACACATCGGTGTCCTTGCCGTTGCGGCGGGTGCTGCTGTATGCCAGCTGCTTGCCGTCGTGCGAGAACAGCGGCGACTGATTGCGCGACTTGCCGTCGGTCAGCAGGCGGGTCTGGCGCGTGGCCAGGTCGAACCAGTGCAGTTGCCAGAACTCGTTGCCGCCGACGTCCTTGCCGAACACGAAGCCGTCGGCGGCGCCCGGGGCCACGGTCAGCGCGTTGACCGGTTCGGGATAGAAGGTGAGCTGCTCGCGCATGCCCAGCGGCGCGCACACGCGGTGGGCCTGCGAGGTTTCGGCGAAGCGGGTGGAGATCAGCAGGCAGCCGTCGCGGGTCCAGCCGGCGAAGTTGGCGCCGCGGGTGTTCTGGTAGCGGTTGAGGCGTTCCAGCAGTTCGGCCGGAACCGCCGGCACGTTCTCGCTGGTGCGGTTGCCCTGGTGCAGGCGTTCGACCGGCGCGGCGGCTTGCGCGTGGGCGGCGCCAGCGCAGGCCAATGCCAGCGCGCTGGCGGCCAGGAACGTGGTGTTGGGCAACAGGCGGCGCAGGCTCATCGGCGGTCTCCCCCGGGACGGCCGTGCGCGGCGCGCAGGCCAAGGCGCGCCGCGGGAGCGGCGCAGGAAGCCCGAGCTTAGCGCGCCGGCGCCGCGGCGATCCCTCCCGAAAGTCACGGCTTCCCTAGGCCGGCGTTCCGCCTAGAGTGCGTTGTCTGCAATCGTGCCGGTTCGATGCGATCTGCGATCCGATCCGATCGAATCGCGCCCGCGCGAGCACGCTCGTTCGCAGCGCTCGCGTTGCCGATCGCACCGGTTGCGAGCGGCCTGTTTCCCATCGCCGCGCTGGGGCGCGCGCGATGGCATCTCAACTGGGGGAGTGCAACGAAATGCCCGATCGCAGAAGTTTCCTGATCCACAGCGCGCTGGCCGGCGCCGGCGCGCTCGCCGGCGGCTGGGCCGGCGCGTTGCGCGCGGCCGCGCCGCCGCTGCGCTGGGCGCCGTACGCCGAGGCGATGGTGGTCGACGCCTGCGGCTTCATCGGCAGCGACGAGGCCAAGCCCGGCGACCTGCTGACGCCGAAGCTGGTCGCCGAAGCGCGCGAGAGCGGCCTGCGCGTGCTGCAGACCACGGTCGGCCCGGTGGCGCAGTACGAAGGCGCGTTCGAAGCGACCGTGCGCGACATCGCCGCGTGGGAGAACGAGATCGCCCTGCATCCCGACGTGTTCCTGGCGGTGCGCAGCGGCGCCGACCTGGAACGCGCGCGGCGCGAGAAGAAGCTCGGCGTGGTCTACCAGTTCCAGGACAGCGCGCCGATCGGCGAGAAGCTCGAACGCATCGACGACTACCACCGGCTCGGCCTGCGCACGGTGCAGCTGACCTACAACGTGCGCAACCTCGCCGGCGACGGCTGCCTGGAGCCCGGCGACGCCGGCCTGAGCAAGTTCGGCCACAGCCTGGTCGAGCGGCTCAACCAGCGCCGGATCCTGGTCGACCTGGCCCACAGCGGCCGCCGCACGGCGCTGGAAGCGATCGCGGCCTCGAAATCTCCGGTGCTGATCAGCCACACCGGCTGCGCGGCCCTGGTCGAGCGTCCGCGCAACAAGACCGACGCCGAACTGCGCGCCTGCGCCGAGCGCGGCGGCGTGGTCGGCATCTACCTGATGCCGTTCCTGCGCGAGAGCGGCCAGCCCGGCGCGGCCGACGTGATCCGCCACCTCGAGCACGCGCTCGACGTCTGCGGCGAGGACCACGTCGGCATCGGCACCGACAACCTGGTCTCGGCGGTGGCGCTGACCGAAAGCTACAAGCGCGACCACGCCGAATCGATCCGCGAACGGCGCAAGCTCGGCATATCCGCGCCGGGCGAGAGCGAGACGGTGTACCTCTACGTCGAAGGCCTCAACGCCCCGCGCCGGTTCGAAACCCTGGCCGCGCTGCTGTCCGCCCGCGGCCACAGCGACGCGCGCATCGGCAAGATCCTCGGCGGCAACTTCGCGCGGGTGATGAGCGAAGTCTGGGGCTGAAGCGGATGCCTGAAGTCCGACCTGTAGGAGCTGCGCAAGCGGCGACCGCGGGGTAGCCGTTCGCGTCGCAAGCGAGGTATCGCGGTCGCGGCTCGCGCCGCTCCTACAGGGAGCGGCCGTGGCGACGCTGCAAGATCGCCGCTCAGCCCGAAGTCCGACTGTGGGAGTTGCGCAAGCTGCGACAGCTAGGTAGCCGTTTACGTCGCAAGCGAAGTGTCGCGGTCGCGGCTTGCGCCGCTCCTACAGGCAGCGGCCGTGGCGACGCTGCAAGATCGCCGCTCAGCCCGAAGTCCGACTGTAGGAGCTGCGCAAGCTGCGACCGCTGGGTAGCCGTTCGCATCGCAAGCGTGGTGTCGCGGTCGCCGCTCGCGCCGCTCCTACAGGCAGCGGCCGTAGCGCCGCTGCAAGATCGCCGCTCAGCCCGAAGTCCGACTGTAGGAGCTGCGCAAGCTGCGACCGAGGGGTGTCCGTTCGCGCCGCAAGCGAAGTGTCGCGGTCGCGGCTCGCGCCGCTCCTACAGGAAGCGGCCGTAGCGACGCTGCAAGATCGCCGCTCAGCCCGAAGTCCGACTGTAGTAGCTGCGCAAGCTGCGACCGCGAGGTAGCCGTTCGCGTCGCAAGCGAGGGGTCGCGGTCGCGGCTCGCGCCGCTCCTACAGGAAGCGGCCGTGGCGCCGCCGCAAGATCGCCGCTCCTACAATCGGCCTGCGTAACCGCATCCAGGCTTACTGCGCCCGCTGCAATCCCGCGCGCATCTGCAACAGCGCCAGCAATTCGCGCTTTTCCGCATCGCCCAGCCCGCCGTCGCGCTGCTGCGCCTGCAGTTCGTCCAGCCGCTGCACCACGGTCTGCTTCTGCAACTGCTCGATCGCATCGAGAAATTCGCGCTGCAGGTGCTCTTCGTTGCCCGGCAGGCTCTGGCTGGCCAGTTTCTGCAGCGCGCCGATCTGCGCGTGCCCGGCGAAATGCTCCAGCAGCGCGCCGGTGCTGATTTCCGGGCGCTGCTGCACCACATCGACGATCTCGACCAGCAAGTCCACGCCCGGCTGGTTGAGCCGGGCGAAGCCGTACGGCGGTTGCAGCGCCGCGGCCAGTGCGGGCTTTTGCAGCAGCAGCGCGATCGCGCTGCGCACCAGCGAGCGCTTGGGCGTCGCCGCCGGCCGCTGCGCGGCGCTGGCGCGCTGCGCCGGCACGTGGGTCTGCGGCGACGCCGCGCGCGCGCCGACGCCGGTCAGTTCGGTGAGGCGCTGCTGCATCAGGTCGGCGAAGGCGCCGTCGGGAATCTGGGTCAACAGCGGCTTGGCGCGCTCGGCCAGGCGGCCCTTGCCTTCGAGCGTGTGCAGGTTGACGTCGGCGGCGAGGCTGTCGAACAGGAACTGCGACAGCGGCATCGCCTCCTGCAGGCGGCGATGGAAGCCCTCGGCGCCTTCGGCCCGCACCAGCGTATCCGGATCCTCGCCCTCGGGCAGGAACAGGAAGAACGCCTGGCGCCCGTCCTTCATCCTCGGCAGCACCGATTCCACCGCCTTCCACGCCGCGCCGCGGCCGGCGCGGTCGCCGTCGAAGCAGAAGTACACATCGGCGGCGTTGCGGAACAGCAGCTCGGCGTGGTCGGGCGTGGTCGCGGTGCCGAGCGTGGCGACCGCGGTGTCGACGCCGTGCTGGAACAGCGCGATCACGTCCATGTAGCCCTCGACCACGATCAGCCGCGGGATCTTGTTGTGGGCCTGGCGCACCTGCCACAGCCCGTACAGCTCGCGGCCCTTGTGGAACAGCGGGGTTTCCGGCGAGTTGAGGTATTTCGGGCCGTCGTCCTTGTCCAGCACGCGTCCGCCGAACGCGATCACGCGGCCGCGGCGGTCGTGGATCGGGAACATCACCCGGTCGCGGAACTTGTCGTAGACCCGTCCGCTGTCGTTCTTCGACAGCAGGCCGGCGCGGTCGAGCAGCTTGAGCCGGCGCTCGTCGGTGCCCAGCGCGTCGCGCAGGCCGTTGAAGCCGTCGGGCGCGTAGCCGATGCCGAAGCGGTCGCGGATGTCGATGCTGACGCCGCGGTTGTCCAGATAGCCCTGGGCCTTGCCGCTGGCCGCGTACTGGCGCAGGAAGAAGCGCTGCGCGGCTTCCAGCGCGTGGATCAGATCCTGGGTGTCGGAGTTTTCGTTGCGCGCGCGGGTGTCGCGCGGCACTTCCACGCCGACGCGCTTGGCCAGCTCGTCGACCGCGTCGAGGAATTCGAGGCGGTCGTAGTTCATCAGGAAGCTGATCGCGGTGCCGTGCGCGCCGCAGCCGAAGCAGTGATAGAACTGCTTGGTCGGCGAGACCCAGAACGAGGGCGAGCGCTCGTCGTGGAACGGGCAGCGCGCCGAGTACTCCTTGCCCTGGCGCTTCAACGGCACGCGCGCGCCGATCACCTCGACGATGTCGGTGCGGGCGAGGAGGTCGTCGATGAAGCCGTCGGGGATGCGGGCCATGCCGGAGCCGCCCGGGCGGGCGGCGGAGTCTGGAGTAGGAAGCGGCGACTAGGATGCCACGGGCGGGGCGCAGCGGCCGCGACCGCGGCGGGCGGTTGGCGCGGTGCGGCCGCTCAGGCCGCGTCCAGGCCGGCCGCGGCGCGCTCTTCGGCCAGGCGCCGGCGCACCCGCGCGTGCTCGTCGAGCATCGCGGTGATCAGCGCGCCGACCAGGAACACCACCGCGCAGTAGTACATCCACACCAGCATGACCACCAAGCCGCCGGCCGGGCCGTAGGCGGTGCCCAGGCTGGCCTGGCCCAGGTACAGGCCGATCGCGCTGCGCCCGAGCATGAACATGCCCGCGGTCAGCGCGCCGCCGAACAGCGCGCGCCGGCGCGTCACCGGCCGGTCCGGCAGCCAGCGGTACATGGCCGCGAACACCGCCGCATACAGCAGGAACGACACCGCCGCGGCGAACGCCGGCAGCAGGTCGGGCACGTAGGCGATCAGCAATTGCAGCGCCGCCTGCGCCGCCATCGACACCACCAGCAGGAAGCCCACGCTGATGACCATGCCGAACGACAGCAGCCGCTTGCGCAGCCACACCGCCAGCCCGCCCAGGCGCTTGGCGTCGCTGCGGAACACCCGGTTGAGCGCGGCCTGCAACTGGCCGAACACGGCCGAGGCGCCGACCAGCAGCGCCAGCGTGCCCAGCAGCGCGGCCAGCGAGCCGGTGCCGGGGCGGTGCTGGGCGTTGGCGACGATCAGCCGCGCGGTGTTCTCGACCTCGTTGCCGGCCAGCAGGCCCATCTGGCGGAAGAATTCCTCCTGCGCCGACGGATACAGCGCCGTGCTCAGCCACAGCACCATCAGCACCAGCGGCGCCAGCGACAGCAGGGTGTAGAACGACAGCGCCGCGGCCAGGGCGAGGATGTCGTAATCGACGAAGCGCTGGACGAACTTGCCCGGCCAGCTCTGCTCCAGTCGGGTCTGCAGCGACTGGATGCGCTGCAAGGCGTCGTGGGCGAGCCCGGCGGCGGCCGAGCGCTCGCCGTCGCGGGCGTCGGCATCGACGGGCGGAACCTGATCGGATCGGCGGATATCGTTCGAAGGCATGCGGCGAAGGCGGCGGCGCCGGACGGCGTCGCGTTCAGTATCCGCCAAGCCGGTTAGGCGTGTGTTGGCGCGGCGTTAGGCGCGGGGGCGCGTCGTGGTTGCGATCCCGCGGTCGCGGCTCGCGCCGCTCCTACAGTCGGATACGAAGCCGGCCGAAGCCCCTGTAGGAGCGGCGCAAGCCGCGACCGCGAACCCCGGCCCGCCGCGCCACCGCGAAGCCGGGACAGCCTCCGACCCGCTCCAGGCCGGACACGAAAAAGCCGGCGCAGCTTCACGCCGCGCCGGCTCGGGTCTCACTCGCGGAAGTAATCGTCCCGCAGCACGCCCTCAAAACGTCCGCCGCTCAGGCAGCAACGCCTTGAACCTCCGGGTCGAGCCGCACGGGCAAGGATCGTTGCGGCCGAGCTTCTCGACCAACTCCTTGCCGCCATGCACGAAGCGGCGGCCGCGTTTGACCCGGCTCTCGGAGGGATAGCCCTTGCGGCGTTTGCGGGTGATCTCGACCGATGCGTCGTCTGGCGCACCGGTGGGCAGGATGGCGTGGAGAAGCGCGTCCTCGCGCGGATCGAGCGGTGCGTCGTCGATACGGTCCGGCGGGCCGGCGACGGCCTGCAGCTCAGGCGGGGTAAAAGCAGTCGGGAGCGAAACGATGGCGTTGCATGGTGCACCTCCAGGTGTGCGGCCCTTGCGGGCGTCGAAAACCGGGCGCGGCGCAGGCCGCGTCCGGGGAACATCGGGCCCGCCGCACCCGGCGGCGGGCCGAAGCGGCCTCAGCCCGCCAAGCGCTTCTTGGCCAGCGCCGAGACCTGGCCCATGTCGGCCTTGCCGCCGAGCTTGGCCTTGAGCGGGCCCATCAGCTTGCCCAGATCGGCCGGGCCGGTCGCGCCGACCTCGGCGATGGTGGCCTCCAGCACTTCGAGGATCTCGGCCTCGCCCATCTTGGCCGGCAGGTAGCGTTCGATCACCACGATCTCGTCGCGCTCGACCTGGGCCAGGTCGTCACGCTTGGCGGTTTCGTACTGGGTCACCGAGTCGCGGCGCTGCTTGACCATCTTGTCGAGCACGGCGATCACCGCAGTGTCGTCGAGCTCGATGCGCTCGTCGACTTCCTTCTGCTTGATCGCGGCGTTGATCAGGCGGATCACGCCGAGGGAGTGCTTGTCGCCGCTCTTCATCGCGGCCTTCATGTCTTCGGTGAGGCGTTGCTTGAGGCTCATGGGACGAATCCGGGGTAGGGGAAAGAAGGGGGCGCAGAACGCGGCCGGCGGGCCTGGCGGGCGGGCCGCCGCGGCCGGTATTCGCCGAACCGCAAACGCAAAGAGCCGGCAGCGCACGAGGCGCAGCCGGCTCGATGGTCGTTCCTCGCAAGCGCCGGCCGCGAAGCCGGTGCAGCGCGGAAAGCGCGATCAGTACAGGCGCTGGCGCTTGGTCACATCGCGCGAGGCGCGACGGGCCTGACGCTTCACCGCGGCAGCGGCCTTGCGCTTGCGTTCCTGCGTCGGCTTTTCGTAGAACTCGCGCTTGCGGGTCTCGGCCAGGACGCCGGCCTTCTCGCAGGTGCGCTTGAAGCGGCGCAGGGCAAACTCGAAAGGCTCGTTTTCGCGGACTTTGACGCTGGGCATACGTATTCTCGTTAAGGGACCAGCCCGGGCAGGCCGGGAGAAGAGCCGCGCATTATAGCGATGCTTGGCCGGAAGGTGCAACATAGGCGGTATGAACGCGACATTCTCCCAGAAATCGGCCGCGGCGCCAGTCCCCGCGAGGCCCGTCGGCCGCCTGCAGGGCCCGTCCCGATGAAAGTCCTGGGCATCGAAACCAGTTGCGACGAGACCGGCGTCGCCGTCTACGACACCGACGCCGGCCTGCGCGCCCACGCCCTGTACAGCCAGATCGCCCTGCACGCCGAGTACGGCGGGGTGGTGCCCGAGCTGGCCAGCCGCGACCACGTGCGCAAGCTGCTGCCGCTGATCCGCCAGACCCTGGCCGAGGCCGGCCTGCGCACCGACGAAATCGACGGGGTGGCCTATACCGCCGGCCCCGGCCTGGTCGGCGCGCTGCTGGTCGGCGCCGGCGTCGCCCGCGCCTTGGCCTGGGCGCTCGAGGTGCCGGCGATCGGCGTGCACCACATGGAAGGCCATCTGCTCGCGCCGCTGATGGAGGACGACCCGCTGGGCCGGCCCGAGCCGCCGTTCGTGGCCTTGCTGGTGTCCGGCGGCCACACCCAACTGGTCGCGGTCGACCGCATCGGCCAGTACCGGCTGCTCGGCGAGACCCTCGACGACGCCGCCGGCGAAGCCTTCGACAAGACCGCCAAGCTGATGGGCCTGCCGTACCCCGGCGGCCCGCAGCTGGCCGCGCAGGCCGAGCTCGGCGTGCCCGGCAAGTTCAAGTTCGCCCGGCCGATGACCGACCGGCCCGGCCTGGATTTCAGCTTCAGCGGTCTTAAGACCCAGGTGCTGCTGGCCTGGCAGAACAGCGACAAGACCGATCAGACCCGCGCCGACATCGCCCGCGCGTTCGAGGACGCGGTGGTCGACACGCTGGCGATCAAGTGCGAACGCGCGCTCGACGCGGCCGGCTGCGACACCCTGGTGGTGGCCGGCGGCGTCGGCGCCAACAAGCGCTTGCGCGCCAGGCTCGCGGCGATGGCCGGCCAGCGCGGCGGCCGGGTCGCGTTCCCGCGGCCGATGTTCTGCACCGACAACGGCGCGATGATCGCCTACGCGGGCGCGCTGCGTTTGCTGGCGGGGCAGCGCGCGGATGCGTCGGTGCGGGTGACGCCGCGGTGGGATATGGCGTTGCTCGAAGCGGTGTGATCGTCGCCGGCTGGGGGCGTTCGCCGTGGACGCGTTGTCGCGGTCGCGGCTCGCGCCGCTCCTACAGGGGCTGCGGCGAGTTTCGTATCCGACTGTAGGAGCGGCGCGAGCCGCGACCGCGAAAACGAAACCACGACGCGGCTCTGCGTATCGCCGCACCGTCGCCGCATCGGCGACAAGCCTCGCCGCGCTCAGGTACATTGCGCCGCATCCTCGACTGCACCGGCCCGCGCACACGCTCATGGACCACGTATTCATCGAAGGCCTGGAAATCGAGGCCGTCATCGGCATCTACGACTGGGAGCGCGAGATCCGCCAGCCGCTGGTGTTCGACCTGGAGATGGAGTTCGACAACCGCGCGCCCGCGGCCAGCGATGCGATCGAGCACACCCTGGACTATTCGGCGGTGTGCGCGCGCATCAGCGCGTTCGTCGCCGCTTCGCGCTTCGGCCTGGTCGAGACCCTGGCCGAGCGGGTCGCGGCGATCGTGATCGAGGAATTCGGCGTACGCCGGGTGGCGCTGAAGCTGACCAAGCCCGGCGCGATCCGCAACGCGCGCGGGGTCGGCGTGCGCATCGTGCGCGAGCGCGCGCCGGGCTGAGGCGGGGCCCGCGCAGGCGCGAGCCGGCTGCAGCGGGCGGCCGGGTTCCTGCGCCGGTCCGCATCGCATCGCGCCGCATCGCCGTCATCCATGCCGGGGCGGCGACGTTCCGCACTTGCGCGCCGCCGCCGCAGCGCCGACGATGCGCCGTCATCAAGCTCTGGGGAGAGACGATGTTCGACAAGATCAAGCGCAGTTGGGAACTGGCCAAGGCCAGCGCCTCGGTCCTGCATTCCGACCGCGAACTGCTGGTGTTCCCGGTGATTTCCGCCGCCTGCGTGCTGGTGGTGCTGGCGACCTTCCTGGTGCCGGCGCTGGCGCTGGACCTGTTCCGCGACGGCTACGGCCCGGGCACGATCGCGTTCGCCTTCGCGTTCTACTTCTGCCAGTACTTCGTCATCGTGTTCTGCAACTGCGCGCTGGTCAGCGCGGCGATGATCCGGCTGGAAGGCGGCGACCCGACCTTGCGCGACGGTTTGCGCGCGGCGACCGCGCGGATCGGCGCGATCGCCGGCTACGCCGCCATCGCCGCCACCGTCGGCATGATCCTCAACGCGCTCAAGGACCGCGACAACAACATCATCGTGCGCCTGATCGGCGGCGCGCTCGGCGCGGCCTGGACCATGGCGACGTTCCTGGTGGTGCCGGTGCTGGTCGCCGAGGACGTCGGCCCGATGGACGCGATCAAGCGTTCGGTGGCGATGTTCAAGCGCACCTGGGGCGAGAGCGCGGCCGGCATGGTCGGCATCGGCCTGGCCTGCGGCGCGGCGATGGTCGGCGTGGCGGTGATCGGCTTCGGCCTGGCCTGGCTGCTGGGCGCGGCGTCGAGCGCGCTGGCGGTGCTGATCGGCGCGGTCACCGTGCTCGCCCTGCTGGGCCTGGCGGTGTACCAGAGCGCGCTGGGCGGGGTGTATTCGGCCGCGCTGTACCGCTACGCCGCCGACGGCGAAGTGCCGGCCGGGTTCGAAGGCCTGGCGCTGGAATCGATGAAGGCTTGACGCCCGGGGGCGGGATCGGCGAGGAGGTTTCCTCGTCGATCCGTCCGGCCCGGCGGCTCAAGCCATTCCCCCGATCCCCAATCCCGGCCCGCCCGACGGGCGGGCTCATCCCAAGGCCTGCGACAGCTGCGGCCGCTCGCCGAAACCGACCACGATGCGGTGGCCGTCGTCGGCGGCGTGCGGATAGAACCACACCAGCACGCGCTCGCCGGCGCGCGGCAGCGCCTGTGGGTCGAAGTCGCCGATCTTGGCCACGCGCCGTTCGGTGCCGGCGTGGTCGTCGAAACGCACCACCACCCGCACCCGCGACGGGTTGTAGACCTCGGTGCCGACGTGTTCGGTGTGGACGACGGTGCCGGCCACGCGCACGCCGTGGGCGAGCAGTTCGCGCACGCGGCGGTCGCGTTCGCGGTAGCGGCGCAGGCACACCATCGCGCCGAGCGTCAGCAGCAGCGCGATCAGGGCGAAGGACGACGGCAGCGAGCGCGGCGCGTCGCCGAGCAGCCACTGCGGCCAGCCCGCCGCCAGGCCGGTCAGCGCCGCCTGCGGATGCCAGGGCCAGGCCCGGGCCAGGGCGAAGCCGGCGGCGAGCGCGGCCACGGCCAGCGCCAGCCCGGTCTGCAACGCCACCGCCAGACCGAAGCGCGCGCCCAGGTCGGCGTTGACGAACACGCCGAAGATCAGCCCGGCGAAGCCGCCGGCCAGCAACGACCACAGCAGCGCCTGCAGCGGCGCGCCCGGGGCGATCGCCTGCGGCGGCTGGCCGAGCGCGCCGGCCAGCGCGTAGCCGCACAGGGTCCAGCCGGCGGCGCACAGCGCCAGCAGCAGCCACAGGCGGGCCGGCAAGCGGTCCGGCGGCGGCAGCAGCCGGCTGTGTTCGATCACGCGGTGTTCGATCGCGGCAACGGACTTGCTCATGCCGGGCGTCCTTGTCGAGCGGAACCGGGGAGCCATGTTGCATGCGATAAGCGAAGAAAGTGTGAGTTAAATCACAAATTTCCGTGGGCTGGGATGGCCGCTTGCAGTGGCGGGGCGCGTTTTTCCCGTGCTTTGCCGCGTTCAGCGCGGATCGGCGGCGGCGCGGTCGCGGTCACGCGAAAACCCTGTTCAGCCAGTCGGGCTCATTGCGCGGCCAGCCGTTCCTCGATCTGCGCGTCCTCGGCGCTGCCGAAGCCGACCACGATGCGGTCCTCGTCGCCGGGCGCCTCGCGCAGGAACCACACCTGCACCTCGTCGCCGACCCGCGGCACCCGGCTGGCGTCGAACGGGCCGGTCTTGGTGACCCAGCGCTCGACGCCGAGGTGGTCGGCGAAGCGGGCGACGAAGCGGATGCACGGTTCGTTGCCGATTTCCACCCCGGTGTGCTGGGTTTCGGTGACCACGCCGGTGGTGCGCTGGCCCTGGGTCAGAGTCGTGCGCAGACGCGCCTGCCGGCGCAGATGGCGGCGACGCGCGGCCAGCGCCGCCCAGGCCAGCAACGCGGCCAGCGCGGCCAGCAGCGCCGGCGCCCAGTACTGCGCGGTCCAGGCCAGCCAGCCGCCCGCGCCCCAGGGCAGGGTGGCGGCGGTGTCGAAGAAGCCGGCCCGCGGCGGCGCCACCCAGCGGTCGGCCGCGCCGCGCCACAGCCCCAGCGCGATCGCGCCGAGATTGACCGCGAACGAGGCGCGGGTGCCGCCGACGCCGCCGAGCGCGGCGCCGAGCACGGCGTCGACGCCGAAGCCCAGGATCATCGCGCCGAACACGCCGACGAACAGCATCCACAGCAGCGCCGGCGTTTCATTCGGCGGCTGCAGCTCCGGCGCCAGGTAGCCGGTGGCGATGGGGTAGGTCGCCACGTCGCCGACGCCGTAGCCGAACATCGCCCACAACCCGGCGCAGACGGCGACCAGCAGCCAGGCGCCCCAGCCGGGGCGCGCCGAGGCGGCCGCCTGCAGGCGCTGGCGGCGGCGGGCGATGGCGGGATCGACGGTGCTCATGGCGGCGGTCCTTCGTGCGCGGGCGTTGCGGCGAGTATGGCCGCTGCCGGCGCGCGGCGCTCCGCCCGGGTCCGCAAGGCCGCGCTGCTTTATCCTGGGCGCCCGCTCGCCACCGCCGCATCCGTGACCGCTCTCGACCTGCCGCTTCCCGACGCCGACGCGCTCGCCCACAGCGCGCGCCTGTCCCGCCTCATCCACGACCAGATCGCCGCGAACGGCGGCGCGATCGCGTTCTCGCGCTTCATGGAGCTGGCGCTGTACGCGCCGGGCCTGGGCTACTACAGCGCCGGCGCGAGCAAGTTCGGCGACGAAGGCGATTTCGTCACCGCGCCCGAGCTCGGCCCGGTGTTCGCCGCGTGCACGGCGCAGGCGCTGGCGCCGGTGCTGCAGCAGCTCGGCGCGCAGGCGCGGGTGCTGGAGCTGGGCGGCGGCACCGGCGCGTTCGCCGAGGTCGCGCTCAAGCGCCTGCTCGAACTCGACGCGCTGCCCGACCGCTACGCCATCCTCGAACCCAGCGCGCAGTTGCGCGAGCGCCAGCGCGAACGCCTGATGCAGCGGCTGACGCCGCCGCTGTTCGAACTGGTGGAATGGCTCGACGGCCCGTTCGGCGACGAGTGGGACGGCGTGGTGTTCGCCAACGAAGTGATCGACGCGCTGCCGACGCCGCGCTTCGCCGTGCGCGACGGCGAAGTCTATGAAGAACACGTGGCCAGCGACGGCGACGGCTTCAAGCGCGAGCTGCGCCCGGCCGACAGTTTTCTCGCCAACGCCGTGCTGCACGTCCAGCGCGGGCTGGAGCAGCGCTTCGCCGACGGCTATCGCTCCGAAGTGCTGCCGCAGTTGCCGTACTGGATCCAGGCCGTGTCCGGCGGCCTGCGCCGCGGCGCGTTGCTGTTCGTCGATTACGGCTACGCGCGCAGCGAGTTCTACGCGCCCGAACGCGACGACGGCACCTTGCGCGCCTATTACCGCCATCGCGTCCACGCCGAACCGCTGCTGTGGCCGGGCCTGCAGGACCTCACCGCATCGGTGGACTTCACCGCGCTGGTCGAGGCCGGCGTCGGCGCCGGTTTCGACCTTGCCGGCTACTGCTCGCAGGCCAGCTTCCTGCTCGGCAACGGCCTGGACGAAGTGCTCAAGCGCATCGAGGCCATCGCCGATCCGGTCGAGAAGCAGCGCCGCCTCAACGAAGTGAAAAAGCTGACCCTGCCCAGCGAAATGGGCGAGCGCTTCCAGGTCATGGGCCTGGAGAAGGACGTGGCGTTCGGCGCGGCGTTCCTGGCCGGCGACCTGAGCCACCGCCTGTGAGCGCGGCGAAGACGCTGCGCGAGTTCCACCGCCCGGCGCTGTGGATCGCGCTGTGGCTGGCGATGATCGCGGCGGTGATTGCGACCTGCCTGATGCCGGCCCAGGACCTGCCGCCGACGCCGTTCGACAGCTTCGACAAGGTCGAGCACTTCACCGCCTATCTGCTGCTGTCGCTGTACGCCGGCATGCTGTTCGCGCGGGTGCGCGCGCAGGCGCTGGCGACGGCGGGCTTGATCGCGCTCGGCGTGGCCTTGGAGTTCGCCCAGGCCACGCTCACCGATTCGCGCAGCGGCGACGCGGCCGACGCGCTGGCCAACAGCCTCGGCGCCTTGGCCGGCCTGTGGCTGGCGCGTACGCCGCTGGGGCTGTGGCTGCAGCGCGTGGACCGGGCGCTGGCGCGGCGCTGAGCGCGGCGGCGGTGCGCCGCGAACGATCGCGGCGCTGCGGCCGGTGGCGCCTGCGCGCACCGATGCCGCGCGCTTCAGCGAATTCATGGATACGTCGGCGGCCTGCCTGCGCGGCGCGATCCCGCCACCTTTACGGCTGGCCCATTCGGTGACGCGCAACCCATTCGGGTCTGAACGCTGGCTAGCCGATTCGTCGTAGTAGGAAAAGCGTCACAAAGACAAAGTCGGCACAGTCACGCGGCGTATTGCGAAAAGGTTAAGAAGCCGTGAGGCTCCAGCGCGGGCCACGGGCGCCCGCCCGCCTCTACCTTCGCAAGGAACCGACTCATGTCCCCAGCGCAGTACCGCCACCGACTGGCGTTGGCCGTCGCCGCCGCCATCGCCGCGATCGCCGTCGTTCCCGCCGCGTCCGCACAGGACCAAGCCGCGCCGGCGCCGGCCAGCCGCGACGCGACCACGCTCGATGCGGTGCAAGTGACCGGTTCGCGCGCGCGCGGCCGCGCCGCCGAGGACACCGCGGCGCCGGTGGACGTGATCGGCAAGGAAGAGCTGACCGCGACCGGCGCCACCGAGGTCGGCCAGATCCTGCAGATGCTCGAGCCCTCGTTCAATTTCTCGCGCACCTTCGTCAGCGACGGCACCGATATCCTGCGCCCGGCCACGCTGCGCTCGCTCGGCCCCGACCAGGTGCTGGTGCTGGTCAACGGCAAGCGCCGCCACCAGCAGGCGCTGGTCAACGTGCAGCAGACCATCGGCCGCGGTTCGGCCGGCACCGACATCAACGCGATCCCGCTGTCGGCGATCGAGCGCATCGAAGTGCTGCGCGACGGCGCCGCCGCGCAGTACGGTTCCGACGCGATCTCCGGCGTGATCAACATCATCCTCAAGAAGCAGACCAACGAGACCCAGGTCTCGGTGCAGGCCGGCCAGAACTATGCCGGCGACGGCGAGAACTACTCGGCCTCGGTCAACACCGGGGTCAAGCTCGGCAGCGACGGCTTCCTCAATATGTCGTTCGAATACCGCGACCGCGGCGCGACCAACCGCGCCGGCCCCGACAGCCTGCGCGTGAGCCCGCCGCGGGTGACCCAGCGCCTGGGCGACGCGGACGCGACCGACGCCTACTTCTGGTTCAACGGCGGCCTGCCGGTCGGCCGCGGCGAGCTGTACTGGTTCGGCGGCCTGTCCAAGCGCAAGGGCGATTCCTACGGCTTCTTCCGCAGCCCGGGCGACAACCGCACGGTGCCGGCGCTGTATCCGAACGGCTTCCTGCCCAACATCCGCACCAAGGTCGACGACACCTCGCTCGCGGTCGGCTACAAGGCGCCGATCAACGACAACTGGGACTGGGACGTGTCGGTCAACCGCGGCCGCAGCAAGTTCGGCTTCGAGGAGGCCGACTCGGTCAACGTCAGCTGGTGGTACGAGCCCAAGCCCGGCGGCGGCATCTACGCCGAATCGCCGACCAAGGCCGACACCGGCACGCTGCAGTTCGACCAGACCACGCTGAACCTGGATTTCCGCGGCACGCTGAAGGGCTTCAACGACCGTCCGCTGTACCTGGGCACCGGCCTGGAGTATCGCAAGGACGAGTACCAGATCCGCGCCGGCGCGCCGGTGACCTACACCTACGGCCGCACCAACAACCGCGCGATCAACATCGTCGGCCAGACCGGCGACACCGCGCAGCCGGGCATGCAGGGCTTCCCGGGCTTCTCGCCGAACGAGGCGGTCGACGACGGCCGCCACAACTACGCCGCCTACCTCGACCTGGAAACCAACCTCAGCGACCGCTTCCTGCTCGGCGCGGCGGTGCGTTACGAGGATTACTCCGACTTCGGCAACACCACCACCGGCAAACTGTCGGCGCGCTTCGACGCCAGCGAGAGGTTCGCCCTGCGCGGCACCGTGTCCACCGGTTTCCGCGCGCCGGGCGTGCAGCAGCTGTTCTACAGCCAGCGCTCGACCAACCTCAACGCCGCCGGCGAACTCACCGACACCCTGACCGCGCGCCAGAACAGCGCGGTGACGCGCGCGTTCGGGATCGAGCCGCTGAAGGAGGAAACCTCCAAGAGCGGCTCGATCGGCTTCGTGCTCAAGCCGAGCGACCGCTTCTCGCTGACGATGGACGTGTTCCGCATCGACATCGACGACCGCATCATCTTCTCCAGCAACATCCAGCCCGAAAGCGTCGGCACCAACGGCCAGCCGTGCGCGCCGGGCAACGGCAACTGCCCGATCCGCGCGATCCTGGATCCGATCGGCGTCGGCCAGGTGCTGTTCTTCACCAACGCCATCGACACCCGCACCACCGGCGTCGACCTGGTGGCCAACCACAACACCGAGTTCGCCGCGGGTTCCAAGCTGACCCTGACCGCGCTGGTGCACTTCAACAAGACCGAAGTGAAGGACCGCCGCTCGCAGTCGACGATCCTGCCGCCGAACGTGCTGTTCGACGACACCCAGGTGACCCTGATCGAGAAGGGCCAGCCGCGCCAGCACCACGTCCTGCAAGGCGTGTACGAAACCGGCCCGTGGGAGTTCACCGGCCGCGCCAACTACTACGGCCCGGTCACCGGCGAAGGCTTCACCCCGGGGATCAAGCAGACCTGGAGCGGCAAGTGGCTGGCCGACTTCTCGGTGCGCTACAAGCTCAACGAGCAGATCAGCTTCACCGTCGGCGGCAACAACCTCTTCGACACCTATCCGGACAAGTGGGATCGGGTCAACGGCGCGCCGTTCCCGGAGCTGGGCTTCAAGTACGGCTGGGAGACGCTGCCGTTCGGCATGAACGGCGGCAGCTACTACATCCGGGCGGACTATCGGTTCTGATCGCGGGCGAACCGTCGCGGCCTCGCCGCGGCGGTTCGCAGCACCCCTGTAGGAGCGGCGCGAGCCGCGACCGCGACAATGCAACCATGACGCCAGTTTCGGCGTAGTTGCGTTGTCGCGGTCGCGGCTCGCGCCGCTCCTACAGGTAGATACGTACCATCTAGATACGCAGCATCGCTTCAGTTTTGTTGCTTGCGTTGTTCCGCGATCGCCGCGATCCGCGCGCGCCGCATCGCCTCGCCGACGGCGGGGCCGCTCAGGCCCGGCGGCAGATCGCTCGCGCGCACCTTCAGCGCCGCGTGCAGTGCATCGACCAGCGCCTGCCGCGACGGGTAGTCGCCGTCTTCCAGTCCCAGCCGGCCGCGCTTGTCGGCCTCGCACACCAGCGCCATCTGCTCGATGCGCTGCGGGTTGCGCCAGCCGTCGCAGCGCGCGATCAGTTCGTACACGCTGCGCGGGCGCATTTCGCCGAGGCGATGCACGTTGAGGTGTTCGCGGCAGACCGCTTCGGCCAGCAGGCGATGCTCGGTCGGCACTTTCAGCCGCGCGCACAGCTGCGCCAGCGGCTCCAGGCCGTTGTGCTCGTGGTTGTGGTGGCGCGGCAGCAGCTCGGCCGGCGTGCGCGCCTTGCCCAGGTCGTGGGTCAGCGCGGCGAAGCCGATCAGGTCGTCGCCGGGCGCGAGCCTGGCCGCCATGTCCACGACCATCTCGGTGTGGACGCCGGTATCGACTTCCGGGTGGTACTCCGGCCGCTGCGGCACGCCGTACAGCGCTTCGACTTCCGGCAGCACGACGCCGAGCGCGGCGGCCTCGTGCAAGGTGCGCAGGAACGCCGACGGCTTTTCGCAGCGCAGCGCGCGGCGCAGTTCCTGCCATACGCGCTCGGCGACCAGGTCGCCCAGCTCGCCGGATTCGGCCATGCGCCGCATCAGCGCCATCGTCTCCGGCGCCACGCGGAAGCCGTGCGCGGCGAAGCGGGCCATGAAGCGCGCCGCGCGCAGCACCCGCAGCGGATCTTCGACGAACGCCTCGCCGACATGGCGCAGCACTTTCGCTTCCAGGTCGCGCGCGCCGCCGTAAGGGTCGACCAGGCGGCCGTCGCTCTCGTCGCGGGCGATGGCGTTGATGGTGAAGTCGCGCCGGCCCAGATCGTCTTCCAGCGTCACCGCCGGATCGGCGTCGACGACGAAGCCGCGGTAGCCGCGGCCGGACTTGCGCTCGGTGCGCGCCAGCGCGTACTCCTCGCCGGTGTCCGGGTGCAGGAACACCGGGAAATCCTTGCCCACGGGCTTGAAGCCGGCGGCGAGCATGGCCTCGGGGGTTTCGCCGACGACCACGTAGTCGCGATCGCCCGCCGGCAGGCCGAGCAGGCTGTCGCGGACCGCGCCGCCGACGAGATAAGTCTTCATTGGGTTTTCTCCGTGGAACCGCGAGGCGATGTTTGCCGATGCGGATCCGTTCCGCCTGGCCGGCGATCGGAACGAAGCGGCGTCGCCGTCCTCGTCGCCTGCGAAGTGCCGATGCCGCCGGGTTTCAGCGCGGCGCGTTCTGCGCCAGCAACGCGACGATGTCTTCCGCGCCGGCGCTGCGGCCCAGGTGGCGCACGATCGGGTTGGGCTGGCCCGACACCCACAGCCGCAACTCGGCTTCCAGGTCGAAATGGCCCGCGGTTTCCAGCGAGAACATGACGATGCTGCGGTAGGGCAGGCTGAGGAATTCGGTCTTGCGGCCGGTCACGCCCTGTTTGTCCACGAGGATCAGGCGGCGGTCGGTGAACACGATCAGGTCGCGGATCTCGCCGAACGCGCGCTGCACGGTCTCGCCCGGCGCCAGCAGCGCGCCGAAATCCTGGTTGATCTTGTCGGCGGACTTGGCGCCGGCGTGGCCGAGCAGGGTATCGAGCAGGCCCATGGCGTATTCCTTTCGCGTGAGGTGTGCCGCGCATCCTAGCGCAGTGGCCGTAGCCCCTGTAGGAGCGGCGCGAGCCGCGACCGCGAAACCATGCATACGACGCAAGCGCGATGTCGCGGTCGCGGCTCGCGCCGCTCCTACAGTCAGGCCCCGAGGATTTCGGGCAGGCGCGACAGCACCGGCGTCGGCTCGATGCCGAGCTTCAGCAGCCCGTTCTCTACACTGGTCGAATCGGTCTGCAGCGAACGCCAGTTGTCGCGGCTGATCGGTTTGCCCGGCAGGTGTTCGCCGATCTCGGCCTGCAGCTTGCCCAGCGCGTCCGGCAGCGGCAGCACCGCGCGCAGGCGGCCGCGGCCGCGCGCGCTGGCGCGGACGATCTCGCCCAGGGTCATGACCTGCGGCCCGACCAGGTTGTAGCTGCGCTGCACGTGGGCGTCGTCGGCCAGCGCGTTGGCGAAGGCCTGAGTTACGTCGCCGACCCACACCGGCTGGAAGCGCGCGTCGGCGCGGCCGATCGGCAGCGCCGGGGCGTAGCGCAGCAGCGCGTCGAAGCGGCAGAACAGGCCGTCGCCGGGGCCGGCGATGACCGAGGGGCGGAACAAGGTCCAGTCGAGCCTGGACGCGCGCACCTTCTGCTCGGCGCGGCCGCGCGCTTCCAGGTAGTGGCTGTGGCCGGTGCCGGCGTTGAGCGCGCTCATCTGCAGCAACCGGCGCACGCCCATGTCGCGCATGGCCTCCAGCAGCGCCTCCAGCAATTCGACGTAGACGTGCTCGAAGCCGCGGCCGCTGTCGCCCTGCTCGTTGAGGATGCCGACCAGGTTGACCACCGCGTCGACGTCGTCGAGCACCGCGCGCAGGAAATCCGGGTTGGCCACGTCGCCTTCGATGATGCTGGCGTCGCGGCTGAGCTTTTGCTTCTTCGACGGATCCACGCCGCGGCTGAGCACGGTGACGCGCCAGCGCTCGCGCAGCAGATGGGCGACGAGGTGGCGGCCGACGAAACCGGTGCCGCCCAGGATCAGGACGTGACGACGGGCCACGGCGGCGGCCTCACTCGGTTTCCGCCGGCAGCGGCGCGCTGGCCGTGGCGGCGGTGGCCGGGCAGACGAAGGATTTGCGCCTGGCGTCGGTGACGCCGCGCAGGCGATCGCTGACGTTGAGCGCGTCGCCGTTCATGCGCCAGTCGTAGAGCACGCTGAAGGCCAGCACGCGGGCGACGTACTCGCGGGTTTCCTTGTAGCTGATGGTCTCGATCCAGAAATCCGGCTCCATGCCCGGACGCTGCGACTGCCAGCGGTTCAGCGGCGCCGGCCCGGCGTTGTAGCCGGCCATGGCGAAGTACGGCTGGCCGCCGTACTTGTCGAGCAACTGGCGCAGGTACGCGGTGCCCAGCACGATGTTGGTGTCCGAGTCGTACAGGCTGGCCGCGCCGCCCCAGGGCAGGCCCAGGCTCTTGGCCACCTGCGCGCCGGTGCCGGGCAGCACCTGCATCAGCCCCATCGCGTTGGCACCGGAGCGCGCGGTCGGATTGAAGATGCTCTCGGCGCGGATTTCGGCCGCGACCCAGGCCGGGTCGATGCCGTTCTTGAGCGATTCGCGGCGGATGGTCTCGCCGTGGTGCAGCGGGAAGCGCAGGTAGTACAGGCGCTGCTCCTGCGGGGCCTTGTTGAGCGAGAACACCGCGCGGTCGAACCAGTTGTAGCCCTGGGCGATCTCGATCGCCAGGCGCCGCTGGGTGTCGTCGAAGCGGCTCAGCGCGTCGTCCCATTCGCGGATCGCCCACGCCGCGCGTTCGATCTGGAACAGGCCCAGCGCCCGGACCAGCGCCGGGTCGCGCGCCACCTGCGCGCGCGCGGCCGGCGCGTCGGCCGGCTGCAGCGGGCACAGCGTGTACGGCGCGCCGAGCTTGTCGGCGGACAGGAAGCCGTGGAAGTCGGCGTTCTTGGTCGCCTCGCGGTACAGGCGGTTGGCGGTGGCCTTGTCGCCGGCGCGTTCGGACAGGCGCGCTTCGAAATACTCCCAGCGCGATTCGCTGCGCTGCCTGGCGCCCATCTTGCGGATCGCCGCCAGCGCCGCGTTCCAGTCCGAGCGCGCCATCGCTTCGCGCGCGCGCCACTCGTGCAGGCGCTCGTCATAGGCGACCTCGGGCACGGCGTTGAGCCGGCGCGCGGATTCGGCGTCGTAGGAGGCCACCGACCACAGCGCCGCCTGGTACAGCACGCGGCCGCGGTCTTCGTCGCTGAAATTCAGCGCGTTGGCGTACTTGGGCAACTGCGCCTCGGCGCTGGCCGGCTGCGCCTTGGCCAGCTTGGCCAGGCCGAAGCTGGCGATCCTGCGGCTGCGTTCGGTCTTGGGCCAGCTGAGCGCGCGTTCGTTGGGATTGTCCAGGAACGCCGCGTAGTCGTTCGCCTGCGCCAATTGATCCGCCGGCAATCCGCGCGCCGCGGCGCGCATCACCGCCGGCTGCCATTCGGCGGCCGCGGCGTCGATGCGTTCCCAGCGCAGTTCCGGGGTCAGCCCGCCCTGCGCGGCCAGCACCGCGAACGGCGCGTCGCAGGCGTCGGGCAGCGACTTGCCGCTGCTGCGCCAGATCGCCTGGGCATCCTTGGTCCATTGCGCGTCGGCGCGGCCCAGCGCCTGGCGCGCGTTCAATTCGGCGCAGCGCAACTGCGCGCCGCGGTCCTTGCCGGCGCGGTTCTTCGGCGTCCACGCGGCGAGGAAGGCGTTCCAGTCTTCGCGGCGCGCGGCCGCGGCCAGCCAGACTTCGCGGAACGCTTCGCCGGAGGCCTCATTGCCGCGGCGGGCGAGGAACTCCTGGGCCTGGCCATCGTTGACGTTGTCGATGGTGCGGCGGAGCGCGGCGTACTCGACCCAGCCGTACAGCGGATGGCGGGCGATGTCGGCGTACTGGCCGGCGTCGAAGCCGGCGCGTTCGGCCGCGTCCAGCGCCGCGCGCACGCGCGGCAGCTGCGGATCGACGCTGGGCGCCGGCGGCGCGCGCAAGGCCGGCGGCCTGGGCGCGGGCTGCGCCGGCGTCGACGCGGTGGTCTGGGCGCAGGCGGTGGTGGCGATGGCCGCGATCAGCGCGGCGGCGAGCAGGGGAAGAGGGCGCGGGAGCATCGCCGGACTATAGCCGAGCGCGCATGAATGTCTTATGTGAACGCAGCGTGGACGAGGGCGAAGCGCGAACGCGGTCGCGACGTGGTGACGGTGGGACGACTGTAGGAGCGACGCGAGTCGCGACTGCGACAACGCAACTGCGTCGAAACCTACGTCGTAGCTGTATTGTCGCGGTCGCGACTCGCGTCGCTCCTACAGTCGCTGCGGTCGGCTATCCAGGTCGCGAACGGGCGTGCAGAATCGAGGGCCCGCATATGGAACGCAGCGCATGGCGATCTGGCTGGTCTTCCTCGTCCTCGGCGCCATCGCCGGCGTGCTCGCCGGGTTGCTCGGCGTCGGCGGCGGGCTGGTGCTGGTGGCGGCGTTGGCCTGGATCGCGCCGGCGTTCGGCATTCCGCAGGAAGCGGCCATGCATACCGCGTTGGCCAGTTCGCTGGCGAGCATCGTGCTGACCGCCACCGCCTCGGCGCGCGCGCATGCCAAGCGCGGCAGCGTGCTGTGGCCGACGGTGCGCTGGATGGTGCCCGGCTTGCTCGTCGGCGGCTGGCTCGGCAGTTGGGTCGCGGTGCGCATCGACGGCGAATGGCTGCGCTGGATCGTCGCCGGCTACTGCCTCATCGCCGCGGCGCAGCTGTTGTTCGGCAAGCCGCGCGCCGCGCTCGGCGAGGACGCGCCGCCGCCGCAGGGCGCGGCGATGTCGGGCGCGGGCGTGGGCATCGGCGCGGTGTCGGCGGTGGTCGGCATCGGCGGCGGCAGCATGACCGTGCCGTTGCTGGTCTGGCGCGGGGTGGCGCCGGTGCGCGCGGTCGGCACGTCCTCGGCCTGCGGCGTCGCCATCGGCCTGGCCAGCGCGATCGGCTATGCCTTCAACGCGCCGCCGGGCGCGTTGCCGCAGTACGCGATCGGTTATGTGTACCTGCCCGCGGCGATCGGCGTGGCCGTGGCTTCGGTGATCGCCGCGCCCCATGGCACGCGATTGGCGCATCGCCTGCATGGCGACACCTTGAAGCGGGTGTTCGCGGCGTTCCTGATCCTGGTCGCGGTGAGCCTGCTGCTCGGCGGCTGATTCCGCCAACTCAATCACGTTTTTTCAGCGCGCTGCTCGCCCGGGGCCCTTGCGGCCTGAACGGGCGGCCTCGGCTATGCCGCATCCGCCGTTTATGCCGGGCCTGGTCGCAGGCCGAACAAAAGTGCGACCGGTTTGGCAAGTACTCCTATTTTGCGCCTTGTGGCGGATTCACGGATTGTTTACAACCTTTCGGTTGCCTCCGGCACGGTCCGGCCGGCACGCCAATAGCCATCAGAGCTAGCCACGCCAATTAGAGGGAGAGAGTTAATGAAGCCGTCGCGTCGCCATGCCCTGGCGAAAGCCATCCAACTGTCCCTGCTGGTCGCGCTGCCCGGCCTCGCCGCCGCGCAGGACGCCGCACCGCGCAAGGACGCCACCACGCTCGACACGGTCCAGGTCACCGGCACCCGCATCAAGAAGGCCGAGATCGAAAGCCAGGTTCCGGTCCAGACCCTGAGCCGCGACGACATCGAACGCACCGGCCTGACCTCGCTGGGCGACATCGTCCAGGAGCTCACCGGCGCGGGTTCCGCGCTCAACACCAAGTTCAATTCCTCGGGCAACTTCGGCTTCTCGCCGAACGGCGACGGCATCGGCGCCGGTTCGGCCCAGGTCGACCTGCGCCACCTCGGCCCCAAGCGCGTGCTGGTCCTGGTCGACGGCATGCGTTGGGTCAACGAGTCCTCCGCTTCCGGCGTGGGCGCGGCGACCGACCTCAACACGATTCCGCTGGCCATCGTCGAGCGCATCGAAGTGCTCGAGGACGGCGCGTCCTCGCTGTACGGCTCCGACGCGATCGCCGGCGTGGTCAACATCATCACCCGCCGCAACTTCGACGGCGGCCAGATCAGCCTCAACTACGGCCAGTACGGCAAGGGCGACGGCGAGCTGCAGGGCGTCGACCTGGCCTGGGGCTTCAACACCGACCGCGCCAACCTGTTCCTGGGCCTGAGCTACGTCGACCAGGATCCGGTGTACTCCAAGGACCGCGCCGTCGCCGCGTTCCCGGTGCCGGGCCTGGGCGTGGAGACCGGCAGTTCGGCCACGCCGAACGGCCGCTTCATCTTCACCGACCCGCGTTGCGCCGGCGGCACCTGCAACCTCACCACGCCCAACGGCACCAGCTATCCCAACGGCGTGCGCTTCCCGCAGGACTTCATCCCCTTCACCGGCGCGAATCGCTACAACTTCGCCCGCGAGAACATGCTGCTGACGCCGTCCAAGCGCACCGGCGCGTTCGGCCAGTTCCGCTACCACTTCACCGACAACGTGCAGGGCTACGTCAAGGCGCTGTACAACCGCCGCGAGTCGGTCAACCAGGCCGCGCCCGAGCCGATCTTCCTCGGCCTGGACGCCGGCACCGGCAATCCGTGGTCCGAGCGCATCACCATCTCGCGCCTGAACCCGTACAACCCCTTCGGCATCGACCTGACCTCCGAAGGCGCCAACCCGAACCTGATCACCCTGGCCCGGCGCCCGGTCGAGGGCGGCCCGCGCATCTTCGAACAGGAAGTCGACACCCAGTACGTGGCCGGCGGCCTGGAAGGCAGCTTCGACGCGGGCGACCGCACCTTCTTCTGGGACGTCAACGCCGCCTACAGCCGCAACAAGGCCGACCAGACCAACCGCGGCAGCTACAACATCCGCAACATCAATATCGCGCTCGGCGATCCGGCGGTGTGCGCCGCGACCCCGGGCTGCGTGCCGCTGAACCTGTTCGGCGGCCCGGGCACGATCACCCCGCAGATGCTGAGCTGGATCAGCCCGGTCGTGCGCGACCGCAGCGAGCAGAAGCTCAAGACCTTCACCGCCAACTTCTCCGGCGACCTGTTCAACCTGTGGGCGGGCCCGCTGTCGTTCGCGGCCGGTTACGAGTACCGCAAGTACGAAGGTTCGTACTCGCCCGACCCGATCACCGTGGCCGGCTACTACAACGGCACCCAGTCGCTGCCGACCAGCGGTTCCTACGACGTCAACGAAGCCTACGTCGAGCTCAACCTGCCGCTGATCAAGGAAGGTTCGTTCGGCAAGAGCCTGGACCTGAGCCTGGCCGGCCGCTATTCGGATTACTCGACCTTCGGCGGGCAGTTCACGCCGAAGTACGGCCTGCGCTGGCAAGTCGCCGACGAATTCCTGCTGCGCACCACCTACGCCGAAGGCTTCCGCGCGCCGTCGATCGGCGAGCTGTACGGCTCGGCCAGCCGCGCCGACCTGCAGCTCAGCGATCCGTGCCTGATCTCGATCACCGGCGCCCCGCCGACCGGCAACCGCGCCAACTGCGCCGCGCTCGGCGTGCCGGCCGGCGCCGCCCAGGCCAACAGCCAGATCTCGGTGCAGACCGGCGGCAACAAGGACCTGGAACCGGAAACCGCGCGCAGCTTCACCGCCGGCTTCGTCTACAGCCCGGCCTGGGCCGCGGGCGTGCCGTGGTCGGACAAGTTCGACTTCGAAGTCACCTACTACCGCCATTCGCTGGAAGGCGCGGTGCAGGCGATCGACGCGCAGACCCAGCTCAACCTGTGCGTGCAGACGCTCGACCCGCTGTACTGCAACGGCATCACCCGTTCCAGCGTGGGCGGCATCTCCAGCTTCGAGAACAAGCTGACCAACCTGGGCTCGATCAAGACCTCCGGCTGGGACGTGGACTTCTTCTGGACCCTGCCGGAAACCTCGTGGGGCCAGTTCAAGCTGGCCTGGCAGAACACCTGGGTGACCCAGTACGACGCGCTCGGCGCCGCCGGCCAGGTGCAGCCGCGCAAGCCGGGCGTGGAAGTCAACGACAGCGCGATTCCGGAGTGGACCTCCAACGCGACCCTGTCGTGGAAGCGCAACGCCTGGACCGGTTCGTGGACGATCCGCCACATTTCCGAGCTGACCGAGACCTGCCAGGCCTCGGCGCTGGATTCGCCGTACTGCGACAACCACGTCACCGGCGAGAACAAGCTGTCGCCGACGACCTACCACGACCTGCAGCTGGGCTATCGCTTCGAACTGCTCAAGGGCCTGCAGGTCACCGGCGGCGTCAACAACGTGTTCGACAAGGATCCGCCGGTGTGCCTGTCGTGCTCGCTCAACGGCTACGACGCGTCCACCTACGACATCCCGGGCGGCCGGTTCTTCTACGTGCGGGCGGATCTGCGGTTCTGATCCGGGGCTAACGCGACCACGTGAAACGACGGCCGGCGCTGCGAGGCGCCGGCCGTTTTCGTTTTTGGGGCGTTCGATTGCGATGAGGCGTGCGTCGTAGTCGGGTTGTCGCGGTCGCGACTTGCGTCGCTCCTACAGGATCTCCGGCAAGTTTCGTCTCCCCATGTAGGAGCGACGCAAGTCGCGACCGCGACAATTCGACTACGGCGAAACCGCACTATCCCTCGCGCACCGATGCGTAACGGATCACCTCCAACGCAAGCTGCGCATCGCAGGCGTACAAACCCGCGCCCCAGGCCGCGTTCTGCTCCACGCAGGCCCAACCCCGATCTTCGATGCAGCCCACGTCGATCACGCAGGCGCGCGGCAGCGCCACCCGCGGGTCGTCGAGCATGCGCTGCAGGAACGCCGTGGCTTGCGCGTCTTCTTCCTCGCTGCTGGCAAATCCGCTGTCGCGCGCGAGCTCGCCGTGGCGCGAATACAGCGACCACGTGCGCAGCCTACGGTCGAGCACGAAGCAGCGCAGTTCGCAGCGCCAGCGCACGATCTCGGCGACGAGCACCGGCATCTCTTCGTCGTAGCCCTGCGGCAGGCCGGCACCGGTGTAAACGTTCGCGGGAAAGCTCTTGTCGTTGGGCGGCTTGACGAACGCCGGCTCGGTCCGTGCGCGCTGGGCGCCGAGCGTGCTGAGGACGATCTCGCGCAAGCGGTATTCGTAAGGCAGCGTCGGCAGCCAGTCTTCCGGTGGATTGTCCAGGCGCAGCCCTAGCGCGGCGCCGAGTTCGGGGGCGAACAAGGCTTCGCCATAGAACACCGGTTCCTCCAGTGCGCGCAAATGCTCGGGTACGCGCCACCCGTGTAGCCGTTCGATCGACCAGCCTTGGCGTGCGGCGGCTTTCCACAGCGCTTGCGAGTCGTCGCTGTGGCGAGGCGTGAGAATCAGGGTGGGCATGGCGCCTGCGTCGCGCTGGGACGGCAGCGCAGCGTCGGCGAAGCCGGCGTGGGCGTCAACGCAACCTGGGCGCGTCGGTCGGGGGATGGGCGGTTCGGCGGGACGCTGCGCT
The DNA here is from genome assembly GCF_017168095.1 of Lysobacter enzymogenes. Taxonomy (GTDB): domain Bacteria; phylum Pseudomonadota; class Gammaproteobacteria; order Xanthomonadales; family Xanthomonadaceae; genus Lysobacter; species Lysobacter enzymogenes_D. The sequence goes on from NZ_LXSD01000388.1 coordinate 42,608, forward strand.
GAACGACGCAAGCGGGCGGCTTTGCGCAAGCCGAACGTGGCCGAAAGGATTGCGGCTGGTCGAGCTTCGCAACGCGCCGGCAGCCGCCGGCATGGCCGCCTCAGCGCAACGCTTGATCCGGCACGTCCAATTCCAGCGACAGCGCCAGATGATCCGATTGCGCCGCCGGCAGCGCCTTGGCGGCGATGTAGCCCAGGCCGTCGCCGAGCAGGATGTGGTCGATGGCGCGTTGCGGGCGCCAGCTGGGGAAGGTCGGCAGGGTGTCGGCGGGGCGCTGCAGGCGGGTGTCGCGGAACAGCGCCTGCATCTCGGGGCTGTCGGCGGAGCAGTTGAAGTCGCCCATCAGCACCGCGTGCGGGTGGTCGTGCAGCAGTTCGGCGATGAAGGCCAGCTGCGAGGCGCGCGAGCCGGCGCCCAGCGAGAGGTGGGCGACGGCGACGGTGAGGCCGTCGTCGCCGCTGCCGTAGTGCGCGATCAGCACGCCGCGGCCGGAGATGCGGCCGGGCAGCGGATGGTCGACCACTTCGCGCGGCTCCAGCCGGCTGAGCAGGCCGTTGGCGCTGGAGGCGACGTTGCCCACGCGCCGATTGGGCTGGTGGCTCCAGTAATCGAAGCCGGCGCGCTGGGCCAGGTAGTGGGTCTGGTTGGTGAAGCCCGAACGCAGGCTGCCCGGATCGCTTTCGTTGAGGCCGACGATGTCGTGCTCGCCGGCCAGCTGGGCGATGGTGTCGAGGCTGCCGCGCTTGTTGCCGGCGGGCAGCACGTGCGACCAGCTGCGCGTCGCGTAATCGCTATAGCGACGCGTGCTGGAACCGGCCTGGATGTTCGCGCTGAGCAGGCGCAGCCGGCGAGTGGTCATGCCCGGTCCGGGTAAGCCGCGAAGCCGATCAGTTCTTCTTGGCCGGCTCGGCCGCCGGCGCCGCCGCGGGCGCGGCGGCGGGCGCAGCGCCCATCGCGGCGCGCTCGCGCGCGATCAGGTGATCGCTGACGCGCAGCATGTCGTCGAAGCCCTTGACCGTGGTGACCAGGTACTTGCCGTTGATCACGATGCTCGGGCTCGCGCTGACCCCGGAGCGCTGCATGAACTGCTCGGCGCGCTTGCCCTTGGCGGTGATCGCGAAGCTGTTCATGGTGCCGATGAAGTCGGCCGGCTTGACCCCGTACTTGGCGTAGAACTCGCCGAACTTCGCGTCGGTGACGGTGCGGAAATCGATCGACTGGTCGATGTGCACGGCGCGGAACATCGCTTCGTGGGTCTTGTCGACCAGGCCCAGGGTCTGGGCGGCGTAGAAGGCCTTCTCGAACGGGATCGGATTGCCGCCGAACGGGCCGGCGATCGGGGTGAACTTGACGTCGGCGGTCTGCTTCTTGCGCCAGTCGAGCAGGATCGGCTCGAACTGGGCGCAGTGCGGGCAGGTGTAGCTGAAGATTTCGGCGACTTCGATCTTGCCGGCGACCGGCTCGAACGGCTGGCCGCCGGGGATTTCGTTGTAGTCGGTGCCGGCCACCGGGGCCGGGCCGGCCGGCGGGGTGGCGGTGGCGGCCGGCACGATCGCCGGTTCGGCCGGCGCGGTCTCGGCCGGGGCCGGGGTCT
>NZ_LXSD01000389.1:0-1975 GCF_017168095.1 Lysobacter enzymogenes
CGCTCGGCGACGAACGCGCGGCCTGGGCCGCGGCGCCCGCCTGGGCCGCGCCGGGCGCGCCGCGCACCGTGCTGTTCCAGACCAAATCGCTGTTCCTGGTACTCGCCGACCCCGCCGGCGGCGCCGACCGGCTGCTGCGCTGGACGCCCGGCCAGGGCGGCTGGAGCGAGGCCGGCCGCGTGCCCGGGCAGATCGCCGGCGCCGGCCGCGCCACCGGCCAGGCCCATCTGCTGATCCCGGTCGGCGCCCGCGCGCATGCACCGGCGCAGCTCAAGACCTTCCAGACCATCACCGGCGCCTGGGCCGAACTGCCCGGCGCGCAGGTGCCGGCCGACGCGCTTGCCACCGCGGCCTGGCCCGACGGCCTGATGTGGGCGCGCGCCGACGGCGCCCAGGTCCGCTTCGCCACCGCCCAGATCCAGTCCAGCAAGCTGCGCCTGCACTGGCTCGACTGGGCGGTCATCGTCGTCTACCTCGCCGGCATGATCGGCATCGGCCTGTATTTCTACCTGCGCGAAAAACGCGGCAGCACCGACAGCTTCTTCGTCGGCGGCCGCAGCATCCCGTTCTGGGCCGCCGGCATCAGCCTGTACGCGGCCAACACCAGTTCGATCAGCTTCATCGCGATTCCGGCCAAGGCCTTCGAAACCAACTGGCAGTACATGGCCAACAACATCATCGCCGTCGGCGGCCTGGTGTTCGTGGCGATCTGGATCGTGCCGCTGCTGCGCCGGCTCGACCTGATGTCGGTGTTCTCGTACCTGGAAACCCGCTTCCATCCCTCGATCCGCATGCTCGCCAGCGCGCTGTGCGTGTTCGTGCAGATCGGCAGCCGCATGAGCGTGATCCTGTTCCTGCCGGCGCTGGCGATCGCCACCATCACCGGCATCAGCGTGTTCTGGAGCGTGCTGCTGATGGGCGGCTTCACCATCGTCTACACCGCGATGGGCGGAATGAAGGCGGTGATCTGGACCGACTTCGTCCAGGTCATCGTCAAGATGGGCGGCGCGATCTTCGCCATCGGCTTCATGATCTGGGGCCTGCGCGGAGGCTTCGGCCAGTTCTGGTCCACGGCGATGGCCGAGGGCAAGATGCACACCTTCGACTTCAGCTTCGACCTGACCAAGGCCACCGTCTGGGGCTTCCTGTTCCTGGTGCTGTTCGAGGTGGTGCTGACCTTCCCCAAGGACCAGGTGCTGATGCAGCGCACCTTGTCGACCAGCTCGGCCAAGGAGGCCGGCCGCTCGATCTGGGCGTTCGCGGCGATCATGATTCCCGGCGGCATCGTGTTCTACACCATCGGCACGGCGATGTTCGTGTACTACCGCGAGCATCCCGAGCGCATGAACCCGCTGCTGCCGATCGACGCGACCTTCCCGATGTTCATCGCCGCCGAACTGCCGGTGGGCGTGACCGGGCTCATCATCGCCGGCATCTTCGCCGCGGCGATGGCGACGCTGTCGGGAATCATGAATTCGGTGGCGACGCTGATCTCGGTGGACTTCTACGAGAAGCTGCACAAGGGCCACACCGCGCAGCAGAGCGTGCGCTTCGCCGAACTCATGACCGTCGCGGTCGGCCTGGTCGGCATCGGCGCGGCGCTGCTGCTGTCGAAGTTCGACATCCATTCGCTGTTCGACGTGTCGATCGAACTGGCCGGCCTGCTCGGCGGCGGTTTCGCCGGCGCGTACACGCTGGGCATGTTCACCCGCCGCGCCAACTGGCAGGGCGTGGCGATCGGGATCGGCGCGAGCGTGGTGCTGACCCTGGGCATCTGGACGCTGCGCGCGGTGCATCCGTACTACTACCTGGCGATCTCGATCGCGCTGTGCATCGTGATCGGTTACATCGCCAGTCTATTTTTCCCGGCGCCTACGCAGTCGCTGGAAGGGCTGACGATTTATCGCGGCAAGCCCTCATCCGCCCCTTCGGGGCACCCCCGATCAGAAGCGCTTCGAGGGCAGGCTCTTCTCCC
>NZ_LXSD01000389.1:2025-14829 GCF_017168095.1 Lysobacter enzymogenes
CGAGCCATCGGCTCGCGCAGCACCGAACGCCCGAACGCTCTGCGTTCGGGCCGGGGTGCGGGTTGGGGTGAGGGCCGCCCCCCAAACAAAGATGACTAATGGAAGTAGCCCACCCCACCCACCTGAGGTAGCGTTGCCCCACAACGAACGCGAGCCGCCGTGGAAACCCAGTTCCTCAACACCTTCGTCACCATCGTCGACCAAGGCTCGATGGCCGCCGCCGCGCGCGTGCTCGGCATCACCCCGGCCGCGGTGGCGCAGCAGATCCGCACCCTGGAACGCGAGATCGGCGCGCCGCTGATCGCGCGCGTCGGCCGCACCGTCAGCGTCACCGAGGAAGGCGCGCGGATCCTGCCGCGCACGCGCGAGCTGCTGCGCAACATCGCCGACCTGCGCAGCGTCGCCACCGAAAGCGAAATCGCCGGCGAGCTGCGTCTGGGCGCCTGCCCGACCGCCCTGGCCGGGATCCTGCCCGACGTGCTCGCGCGCATGGTCGAGACCTTTCCGCAGATCAACGTCTTCATCAAGCCGGGCTATTCGGCCGACCTCTACCACGCGGTCGAACAGGGCGACCTGGATGCGGCGATCGTGCTGCAGGCGCCTTTCCCGCTGCCCAAGACCTGCGAATGGCAGTTGCTGCGCGAGGAGCCGCTGATCGTGCTGGCGCCGGCGCACCTGGCCGACCGCGACCCGCACGAACTGCTCGCGACCCAGCCGCTGATCCGCTACGACCGCCACCAATGGGGCGGCCGCCAGGCCGAGGAATACCTGCGCGCGCAGCGCATCGTGCCGCGCGAACGCTTCGAATTGAACGCGCTCAACGCCATCGCGGTGATGGTCGACCGCGGCCTGGGCGTGTCGCTGGTGCCCGACTGGGCGCAGCCGTGGCCGGAAGGCCTGAAACTCGCGCGCATCCCGCTGCCCGACGCCTCGGCCAAGCGCTGCATCGGCATCGTCTGGTCGCGCTCGAGCGTGCGCGTGCGCCTGGTCACCGTGCTGCTGCAGGAAAGCAAGAAAGCCATGCAGCAGCGCAGCGCCCCGAAGCCCCTGTAGGAGCGGCGCGAGCCGCGACCGCGACACCACGCATACGGCGCGACCGTGCAAGCCCGCAGTCGCGGCTTGCGCCGCTCCTACAATCGCAAACGAAACCACGCCGTCTTTGCCGCAGCGCAGCAAGAATTTCTAACGCCTCACCCAACAAAACCTAGCCTCTGAACATAGCGCGCAAAGGTTCTATGCCCGCGGGCGAACGCATAGTCTCGCCAACATCCGGGGATCGCGCGATGTCGGGGACGTCGCCACAAGGACGCGGCCACGCTGCCGTCGGGCCAACGCCGGAACGATGCGCGACGCCGCTCGCGGCGCGCGCCGGCCTTCGCACCACCACGACGGAACCGAACATGCTCAAGCCACTTTCCGCCGCGATCGGCAGCGCCTTGCTGCTCTCCTTCGCCGCCGGCACCGCCGCCGCCCAGGACGCCGCCGCGCCGGCCGCGCCCGAAAGCGAAACCGCCAGCGAAACCGCCGCCGACCGCGCCGCGGTCAACCTCGACAACGTCGTGGTCACCGGCACGCGCAGCCCCAAGGCGGTCGACAAGATTCCCGGCGCCATCACCCTGGTGTCGAAGGCCGAACTCGCGCGCAGCCTGGTGCTGACCGAAGACGCCACCGCGGTGCTGGCGCGCACCGTGCCCGGCTACGCCGAATCCTCGCAGGCGATGAGCAACACCGGCGAAAACCTGCGCGGCCGCGTCGCCCTGCGCCTGTTCGACGGCGTGCCGCAAGGCTCGCCGCTGCGCGAGGGCACCCGTAACGGCACCTTCACCGACATGGGCATCGTCGGCCGGATCGAAGTCATCAACGGCCCGTCCGCGTCCGAAGGCATCGGCGCGGCCGGCGGCATCATCAACTACCTCTCCGCCGCGCCGACCAAGGAAGGCAACGAGTTCACCGTCATCAGCCGCTACACCACCCAGTTCAAGGACGACAGCGCCGGCTGGAAACTCGGCTTCAACTTCGCCCGCAAGGCCGGCAACTTCGACATGCTCGCCAGCGCCTCGTTCCTGGATCGCGGCATCACCTACGACGGCAACGGCCGGCGCATCGGCATGAACACCAGCGGCTCGCTGGCCGATACCGAATCGCGCAACCTGTTCCTCAAGGCCGGCTACGACTTCGGCGAAGACGGCACCCAGCGCATCGAAGGCTCGGTCAGCCACTTCAACATCGAAGGCAAGGCCAACTACATCCAGGTGCTCGGCTGCCGCCCCGACGAGCGCGCGCTGTGCGGCGAGACGCGCACCAACACCTCCGAACGCGGCAAGATTTTCGGCTCCAAAGCCGCGATCAACGACTTCAAGCAATACCAGCTCACCTACACCCACAGCGATTTCTTCGGCGGCACCCTGACCGTCAACGGCTACAAGGCCGACCAGGAAATGCGCTACCTGCCGGAGAACACCATCGACCGCCAGGATCCGCTGCTCGGGCCGATCGGCTCGGTCTGGGACCAATCCGAGATCGTCACCAACAAGAAAGGCCTGCGCACCTCATGGGCGCGCCCGTCGCTGTTCGCGGTCGACGGCCTGGAGCTGCGCGTCGGCGTGGACCTGGTCGAAGACACTGCCGAGCAGCGCCTGGCGCTGACCGACCGCCTGTGGGTGCCGCCGATGGAGTACAAGAGCCGCGCGCCGTGGATGCAGCTGTCCTGGGACATCGGCCCGGTGACGTTGTCCGGCGGCCTGCGCCGCGAAGACGGCGAGTTGCACGTGAACGACTACACCACCACCTGGTACCGCGACCGCCGCCACGTCGGCGGCGGCACGCTCGATTATCAAGAGAACCTGAGCAACTTCGGCGCGGTGTGGCGCATCGACGAGCGGTGGTCGGTGTTCGGCTCCTACGGCGAAGGCTTCACCCTGGCCAACGTCGGCATCCCGCTGCGCAACGTGCAGTGCTCCGGCGACGGCGGCAGCATCCAGACTGACGGTTGTCCGAACGATCCGCCGATCAGCGTCGGCGACCTGCTCGACCTCAACGCCATCGTGGTCAAGAACACCGAGTTCGGCTTCAACTGGCGCGGCGAGCGCGGCTCGCTGAGCGCCTCGCACTACGATTCCAAGTCCGACTACGGCCAGTCGCTGGCGATCGATCCGGTCACCAACGATCTGGTGCTGCTGCGCGCGCCGGTGCGGATCAAGGGCGTGGAAGTCTCCGCCGACTGGCGCTTCAACGACGCCTGGCGGGTCAGCGCGGTGTACTCGCGCACCCGCGGCAAGACCGCGTTCTGGACCGCCGACGCGGCCGGCCGCTTCGGCGCCGGCGGGCTCAACAAGCCGATGGGCGTGCTCGACATCAACCCCGACAAGCTCGCCTGGACCGTGACCTGGAACTTCCGCCCCAACGCCGACGTGAGCCTGGGCGCGACCACGCTGTTCTCGCGCGACCTGTCCGGCAGCGACGTGCGCGGGTTCGACAACCGCGCCTTCAGTTTCAGCGAAAGCACCAAGGGCTATACCTTGTTCGACCTGGGTTTCAACTACGCGACCGAGCGCTACGGCAAGTTCTCGCTCGGCATCGAGAACCTGCTGGACAAGCAATACATCCTGAGCTGGTCGCAGCCGCCGGGCGGGTTCCAGAACTACTGGGCCGGGCGCGGGCGCACGATCTCGCTCACCCACACGTTCAAGTTCTGAGTTCCGCGGCGCAGGCCTGACCGGAACGCCCTCATCCGCCGCGGCAAGGACGGCCGCGGCGGCCTTTTCTTCGTTGCAGGAATCGACTTGCCTACTCGCGCTTTCCGCTGCCGCCGCTGGTCCGTCCTGATCGTGGGATGGATGGCGATGGGTGCGGCTTGCGCTGAGGTCGGGCACAAAGGCATCGGGCCTGAAGGTCCTCGCACACACGGCCATGCGGCATCAGCGGACCTTGTGGGAGGGCCTTCAGGCCCGATGCTTTCCGCTCAGCCCCTGTCGAACGCCTCGCCCTACGCAGCCCTGCACGCCTTCCTGGACCGCGCCACCCGCCCCGGTGGCTACCTCGGCGCAGTCAGCCTGATCGTGCGCAACGGAAACATCCTCGACTTCCACGCCTACGGCCAACGCGACCTCGCCCGCCGCGAGCCGATGCGGCGCGACGCGATCTTCCGCATCTACTCGATGAGCAAGACCGTCACTTCCGCCGCGGTGATGCAGTTGGCCGAACGCGGCCTGATCGACGTGGAAGCGCCGATCGAACGCTACCTGCCCGAGCTGGCGCGCCGTCAGGTCGCCGCCGGCGGCACCGCGGACGCGCCGCGGCTGCGTCCGGCGCGACGGCCGATCAGCGTGCGCCACCTGCTGACCCACACCGCCGGCTTCGCCGCCGGCCTGCCCGGCGACGAACTCGCCGCGGCGCTGACCGCGCGCCACGACCCGCACGCCGCGCACGACCTCGCCGGCTTCGTCGCCCGCCTCGCCGAGGCGCCGCTGGCGGCCGATCCGGGCACGCGCTTCGGCTACGACGGCGCCGCCACCGAAACCCTGGCGCGGCTGGTCGAAGTCGTCTCCGGGCAGGCCTTCGACGCCTACCTGCGCGAGCATCTGTTCGCGCCGCTGCAGATGCGCGAGACCGGCTTCGCGGTTGCAGTCAGCCAGCGCAAGCGCATCGCCGACCTCACCACCACCGGCGACGACGGCCATCTGCGCCTGGACGACGGCCCGTCGCAACGCGAACCCGGCGCGCCGCTCAACGCCTATCCCAGCGGCGCCGGCGGCTTGTACTCCACGGCCTGCGACTACGCCCGTTTCGCCCAGATGCTGCTCGACGGCGGCCGCATCGCCGAACGCGCCGGCTTCGCCCGGTGCGGCGGCCAGCGCGCGCGCGGCCCCGGCCCGCGCGTGCTGCGCGCCGACACCGTCGCGGCGATGCTGCGCAACCAGCTGACCATGCTCGATCCGCCGGTGCATCAGTTCGATCCCGGCGAGGGCTTCGGCTTCGGCGGCGCGGTCGTCGTCGATCCGGCCAAGCGCAGCGCGCCGGCGTCGCCGGGTCAGTTCGGCTGGCCCGGCGCGGCCTCGACCACCTACGCCATCGACCCGCAGCGCAAGACCGTCGCGATCGCGCTGTTGCAACATCTGCCGCGCGCCGGCGCCGCCGGCGATCCGCCGCGCCTGAGCCGCGATTTCTACCGCCTCGCGTTCGCCGCCGCGGACGCCGCACCGAGCCCGCCATGACTGCGCCATCGCCCCGCACCGTTCTCGTCGCCGGCTCGGCCAATCTCGACTTTGTGGTGCGCGCCGCGCACGCGCCCGCGCCCGGCGAAACCGTGCTCGGCCGCGAACTGGCCACTTATCCGGGCGGCAAGGGCGCCAACCAGGCGCTGGCCTGCGCGCGCGCCGGCGCCGCGCCGACGCGCATGCTGCTGGCCCTGGGCGCGGACGCGCACGCCGGGCCGATCGAGCGCTCGCTGCGCGACGGCGGGGTGGAACTGATCGTGCGCCGCTGCAACGAGCGCGCCACCGGCACCGCCTTCGTCTGCGTCGCCGACGACGGCGAGAACGCGATCGTGGTCGCGCCCGGCGCCAACGCCGCGCTGCGCGGCGACGACCTGCCCGCGCTCGACGGCGTTGGCTGGTTGCTGTTGCAGCTCGAATCGCCGCTGGACGCGGTCGCGGCGTGGGCGCGGCAGGCGCGCGCGGCGGGCGTCGCGGTCGCGTTGAACGCCGCGCCGGCGCAGGCTTTGCCGAGGGCGTTGCTCGCCGACATCGACCTGCTGATCGTCAACGAAGGCGAGCTGAGCGCGCTGACCGGCCTCGCCGATCTCGACGCCGCGCTCGCCGCCGTGCGCGTGCCGCGCGTGGTGGTGACCCTGGGCGCGCGCGGCTGCCTCGCCCGCGTCGATGGCGCGCGTTTGCGCCAGGATGCGTTCGCGGTCGAAGCGGTCGATACCACCGCGGCCGGCGACACCTTCTGCGGCGCGCTGGTCGCGGCGCTGGCCGGCAGCGAAGCGTTCGCCCATGCCTTGCGCCGCGCCTGCGCGGCCTCAGCGCTGGCCTGCACCCGCCCCGGCGCGCAGACCAGCGTGCCCAGTCATGCCGAAGTCGAAGCGCTGTTGCACACTGCCGAGGGCCCGGATTTCGTGGGAGGGACTTCAGTCCCGATGCCTTCCGGTCAGGTCGCCGCGATCTGAGACAAAAGCATCGGGACTGAAGTCCCTCCCACAGTCGCTTCGCCTCTTTCACTTTCCCGAACTCCAGTCCGCCCATGTCCGAATACGACCCCGCCGCCGACGCCGCCCCCGAAGCCGAACGCCCGCGCGTGCGCAGCGAGTACAAGTTCTCCCACGTCACCACCCAGCGCTATCTGCCGCTGCCGGGCAAAGCGCCGGGCTGGCCGTTCGCCGAGATCGGCCATTGGAAGATCGACGTCGACGCCAGCCTCGACGACTGGATCGAAGAGCTCAAGGACTGGCGCCGCGAGCACCTGGTGCGCATCGGCTACGACGATGCGCATTACCGCCGGCCCGAGCTGCAATGGGCGCAGCGCAACTTCGTTCACGCGCAGATGATGGTCGAGGACCGCTACTTCTACGATCCGGTGGCAGGCCGCTACACCGTCGACCGCTATCTCGACGACCTGGAGCGCCGCTATGGCGGCATCGACAGCGTGCTGATCTGGCCGGTCTATCCCAACATCGGCGTCGACGACCGCAATCAATTCGACCTCGCCCGCGACCTGCCCGGCGGCCTCGACGGCCTGCGCGGCGCGGTCGCCGATTTCCACCGCCGCGGCGTGCGCGTGTTCCTGCCGACCATGCCCTGGGACCACGGCACCCGCGACAGCGGCCGCCGCGACTGGGACTGCGTCGCCGAACTGGTCAAGGCGGTCGGCGCCGACGGCGTCAACGGCGACACCTACAACGGCGTGCCGCGCGCGTTCTTCGACGCCTGCGACGCCGCCGGCCGCCCGGTGGTGCTGCAGCCCGAATCGACCATCAGCGCCGAGGAAGCGCTGATCTGGAACGTGCAGAGCTGGGGCAAGAAGGCGCCGAACGAGCCGGTGCCGCCGGTGGCCAAGTTCAAGTGGCTGGAACCGCGGCACATGATCAACTACGAGAACCGCTGGGGCCGCGACCGCAACCACGACCTGCAGTACATCTTCTTCAACGGCATCGGCTACAACGCCTGGGAGAACATCTGGGGCCTGTGGAACCAGCTCACCGAACGCGACGCGGAAACCCTGCGCCGCATCGCCGCGATCGAGCGCGAGTTCGCGCCGCACTTCGTCAGCGCCGACTGGCGGCCGTACGCGCGCACCCTGCAGCACGGCGTGTTCGCCAGCCGTTTTCCGCACGAGGGCGCGACGGTGTGGAGCGTGGTCAACCGCAACGAATCCGATCTCGACGGCGAGATGATCGCGGTCGCGCACGCGCCCGGCCAGCGTTACTTCGACCTGTGGAACGGCGCCGAGCTGGCGCCGCGCGTGGACGGCGAACGCGCGCTGCTGGCGTTCGCGCTGGAGCGCCGCGGCTTCGGCGCGCTGCTGGCGCTGCCGGCCGGCGCCGCGCGCGACGGACTCGATGCGTTCCTGGCGCGGATGCGGACGATGTCGGCCACGCCGCTGCGCGAGTACAGCGCGCAATGGGCTTCGCTGCCGCAGACCCTGGTGGCGATCGCGCCGACCGCGCCGGCCGCGGCCGCGCCGGAAGGCATGGTCGAGATTCCCGCCGGCGAATTCGACTTCGTCGTCGGCGGCGTGCAGATCGAAGGCCAGACCTGGGACGGCGCCGACGTGCAGTACTCGTGGGAGAACAGCGCGCGCCGCAACCATCGCCGGCGTCTGAGCCTGCCGCGCTTCTTCATCGACCGCACTCCGGTGACCAACGCGCAGTACCTCGACTTCGTCCGCGCCAGCGGCTATGTCCCGCGCGATGCGCACAACTACCTGCGCGACTGGGTCGACGGCGCGCCGCGCGCCGGCTGGGAAAACCGCCCGGTCACCTGGGTCGCGCTCGAGGACGCCCGCGCCTACGCGCAGTGGGCCGGCAAGCGCCTGCCGCGCGAGTGGGAATGGCAGTACGCCGCGCAAGGCGGCGACGGCCGGCGCTATCCGTGGGGCGACGACTGGCGCGACGACGCGGTGCCCGCGCCGAACCGCGGCCGCCGCGTGCGCGCGCCGGATCCGGTCGACGCGCATCCGGCCGGCGCCAGCGCGTTCGGCGTGCTCGACCTGGTCGGCAACGTCTGGCAATGGACCGACGAATACTTCGATGAACACACCCGCGCGGCGGTCCTGCGCGGCGGCAGCTCCTATCAGCCGCAGACCTCGCATTGGTACTTCCCGCAGGCCTACCGCCTCGACCAGCACGGCAAGCTGCTGCTGATGGCCCCGTGCAAGGACCGCTCGGCCTGCATCGGCTTCCGCTGCGTCATGGACGCGGAGTAAGCGCATGCATCGCTACGCACCCGCGCTCGACCCGGCCGGCATCGTCCTGCGCGGCCCGCTCGGCGAGGCGCTCGACGCCAATCTCGGCGGCCGCCTGGCGCATTTCATCGTCGACGAAACCAGCCCGGCAATCGCGCTGTTCGCGCCCGAGCGCCGCCGCCACAACAGCGAAGGCGACTGGTACGGCGAACACGCCGGCAAGTGGCTCAGCGCCGCGGCCAAGGCCGCCGCGCGCAGCGGCGATGCGCAGCTGCTGGGCAACGTGCGCCGCGTCGCCGACTTCCTGGTATCGGTGCAGGAACCCGACGGCTATCTGGGCACCTACGCGCCCGAGCGCCGCTTCATGCGCAAGCAGCCGCCGAAGCCGGTCAGCTGGGACGGCGCGCCGAGCGTGCGCACCTGGGACATCTGGACCCATGCCTATCTGATCCTCGGCCTGCTGGAAGTGCACAAGCACTTCCCCGAGCCGCGCTACCTCGACGCGGCGCGCCGCATCGGCCGGCTGTGCCTGCGCACGCTCAACGACGGCGGCATCGACATTACCGAGCTCGGCAACCACTTCGGCCTGTCGGCGACGGTGCTGCTCGACCCCGCCGTGGAGCTGTACTTCGCCACCGGCGAGCGCGATTTCCTCGACCTGGCCCTGACCGTGCTCGGCCAGGCCGACGCGCATCCGCCGCTGGCGCTGCTGACCCGCGCGCTGGCCGGCGTCGATGCGGCCGAGATCGCCACCGGCAAGGCCTATCAGCTGGCCTGGAACCTGGTCGGCCTGGCCAAGCTGCATCGCGCCAGCGGCCACGCCGATTACCTGCGCGCGGCCGAATCGCTGTGGCGCAGCATCCGCGAGCGCCATCTCACCCTCGGCGGCGGCCCCTGGGGCGGCGTCGCCCATCGCTCGCGCGAGGTGTTCAACGTACCCGGCGCGTTCAGCCCGCAGGGCTATGTCGAAACCTGTTCGACCCTGGCCTGGATCCAGCTCAACCGCGAATTGCTGGCGATCACCGGGCAAGCGCGCTACGCCGAGGAGATCGAGCGCTCGGCCTACAACGACCTGCTCGCCGCGCAGGCGCCCGACGGCGAGGACTGGTGCTATTACGTGTTCCCGAACGGGCGGCGCGTGCACACGACGTACTGGCGCTGCTGCAAGTCCAGCGGCGCGATGGCGGTGGAGGAACTGCCAGGCGTGGCTTACGCGCTGGGCGAGGACGGCGCGATCACGGTGAACCTGTACGCCGCGGGTTCGGCGCGCTTCCCCCATCCGCTCGCTGGCGAGCTGTCGTTGGAGCAAGCCACCGATTACCCCTACGACGGCGCCATCCGCATCCGGGTGACGCCGCAACGCGCGGCGCGGTTCGCGCTGCGGCTGCGGATTCCGTCGTGGGCGCGGGGCGCGCGCGTCGAGGTCGCCGGCGCCGCCGTCGCCGGCGAACCGGTCGCGGGCGACTATTTCGCCATCGAGCGCGAGTGGCGCGAAGGCGATGCGGTCGAGCTGCGCTTGCCGATGCGGCCGGTCGCGCACCGCGCGCGCAACCGCAACGTGCAGGAATCGCGCGCGCCCGACGGCAGCGCGGTCGCGCAGGAAGTGCTGCATCACGAGTACGTGGGCTTCACCTGCGGCCCGCTGGTCTACGCCACCGGCCTGATCGACGGCTTCAAGACCGAGGAAACCGTGCGCCTGCCCGCCGCGCCCGAATCGGACTGGCTGCAATGGACGCCGCCGGACGGCGACGCGCCGCCGCAGCTGCAACTGCGGCTGGGCTATCGCGCGCCGCTGCTGTTCGAGCCGTACTACCGCGCCGGCGGCCGCCGCGACGGCGCCTGGCGCCTGACCTGGCTGTCGCTGGCGCCGGACGGCTCGGACGGCTCGGCCGATCAAGGCCCGCACTGCGACTTCGCGCACGATCCACACGCCCCAAGCAAGAATTCGTAACGCCAGAACATATGCCGCCTGCCTGTTCGCGCGACGCGCGCGGGCGCACAGTTGAATCGCCCGCACCGTCGCACCGTCCAAGCTCCGCCATCCCACGCATGCATTCCCGCTCCCCGCTTCCGCCCGATCCGAACCGCGCCGGCGCCGGCCCGCTGGCCGGCGTGCGCGTGCTCGACCTCAGCGCCTACATCGCCGGCCCCTACGGTTGCGCCCTGCTCGCCGATCAGGGCGCGGACGTGATCAAGGTCGAGCCGCCCGACGGCGACAACCTGCGCCAGTACCCGTCCACGCTGGCCAGCGAGAGCCGCGCCTTCCTCGGCGTCAACCGCAGCAAGCGCGGCATCGTGCTCGACCTCAAGCGCGCCGAAGACCACGCCGCGCTGCTGCGGCTGGTGCGCGAGGCCGACGTGCTGGTGCACAACTTCCGCCCCAGCGTGCCCAAGCGCCTGGGCATCGATTTCGAACGCCTGCAGCTGATCAATCCGCGCCTGATCTATTGCGCGGTCAGCGGCTATGGCGAAACCGGGCCGATGAAGGACAAGGCCGGCTACGACCAGGTGCTGCAGACCATGACCGGCATGTGCGCGCTGCAAGGCAAGCGCGGCGGGCCGCCGGAAATCATCTACGGCTCGGTGGTGGACTATTACGCCGCCGCCCTGCTCGCCGGCGGCGTGGCCTCGGCGCTGTACGAACGCGAGCGCAGCGGCCTGGGCCAGTTCGTCGGCGTGTCGCTGCTGCGCAGCGCGCTGACCATGCAATCGGCGCGGCTGATCTGGGCCGAGGGCGAGGGCCTGGACATCGGCCGCGACATGCGTTCGGGCGGCGTCACCGGCATCCATCCGACCCGCGACGGCCACCTCTACATCTCGGCCAACACGCCGCGGTTCTGGCAGGCCCTGTGCGAAAAGACCGGGCTGGCCGCGCTGGCCGCCGATCCGCGCTACGACAGCGTGCGCAAGCGCGCCCAGGCCGCCGCCGAGATCGTGCCGCAACTGCACGCCGCCCTGGCCGCGCGCACCGCGCTGGAATGGGAAGCCGCGTTCGGCGACGAGGTGCCGTGCGCGGCGGCGCGGCGCATCGAGGACATGTTCGAACACCCGCAAGTGCTGGCCGAAGGCATCGTCGCGCCGATCGAGCATCCCGGCGTGGGGCGCTATCGCGGCGTGGCGCAGTCGATCAAGTTCGGCCGCACGCCGGGGCCGGCACCGTTCGCGGCGCCGGTGCTGGGGCAGGACACCGAGGCGGTGAAACGCGAATTGGGCGAGTCGGGGGACGTGGCGGCGCGCAGGCGCGGGTGAGGCGTGGGTTGCGTCGTAGGCGAATTTTCTCGGTCGCGGCTCGCGCCGCTCCTACAGGGGCTCCGGCCGCTTCGATCCCGACTGTAGGAGCGGCGCGAGCCGCGACCGCGCCAACCCAACCACCGCGCCGCTCAATCTCCGAACTTCCGCCACAGCTCTTCGAAATGCCCCGAGAAGCTGCGCACCAAGTTGGCATCGTCGGTCACCACCAGGTTCTCTTCGTTGCTGGTGGTCGCGCTGCGGGTCCAGTTGAAGCTGCCGTTGGCCAGCAACCGCCCGTCGAACAGCGCGAACTTGTGGTGCATATGGAACGGGCTGTCGTCGATGCGCAGCGGCACCCCCGACTCCAGCAGCCGCGGCACGTCGCTGCCGTCGTCGTGACGCTTGTCGTTGTCGCTGATCACCCGCACCGCGATGCCGCGCCGGTGGCAGGCGAGGATCTCCTCGGTCAGGCGGTCGTCGGAGATCGTATAGACGCACACGTCCATGCTGCGCCTGGCCGCGCGGCACAGCTCGCGCAGCTTGCGCAGGCAGGCGTCGCCGGGCGCGAAGAACGCGCTGGACACCGCCGCCGGCGCGTCGGCGACCGCGTCCAGGGTCTTGACCACCTGCTCGAGCCAGCGCAGCGAATCCAGCGTGCGCGGCGGCTGCGCCAGCATCAGCTCGCGGGCCATGTCGAAGGCGCGGTTGCGCAGGTAGCGCACGCGATCGGCCGGCAGCCGCGCGCCGAGTTCGCGCAGTTCGAACTTCTCCTCGTTGTCCAGGGCCAGGTCGGCGACGCTTTCGCGCAGGGTGCGGTCGAGTTCGGCGAAATCCATCGGAACCTCAGCGCTGGGTGCGGCCGTTGAGCCGGTCGGCGAATTCGTTGAGCGCGCGCTGCAGCTCGCGCTGCTGCTCGGTCATTTCGGCGCGGGTCGGGGCGTCGTGGACCTCGCGTTCGCCGAGCCGCTGGAACAGCTCCACCATCGCCGCGTTGACCCGGCTCTGGCGCTCGTCGTTGTCCTGCAGGCGCTCGACCAGCGGCACGAACGCCTGCTGCAACTGCGGGCCGAGCCCAGTCAGCGCCGCGCTCAAGGCCGCGCCGGCGTCCGCCGGCGGCGCCGCATCGGGCTCGGCCTGCGCCGCGGCGATGCGCTCCAGCGCCGCCAGCAG
>NZ_LXSD01000390.1:0-4225 GCF_017168095.1 Lysobacter enzymogenes
GAAGCCGCCGCCGCGCCATCGCCGCCGCGGCGCGCGCCCGACGCACGCGCGCCCGGCCTGCTGAGCCGGCTGGCGCGCCGTTTCGGCCTGAACCTGGGACGCGGGCAATGAGCGATCTGATCAAGCTGGCCTTCGTCGGCGACATGGGCGCCGGCAAGACCACCGCCATCCGCGCGATCTCCGACCGCGAGCCGATCAGCACCGAAATGCCGATCAGCCACGCCGCGCTGGGCGAGAAGACCCACACCACGGTGGCGATGGACTACAGCACCATCGAACTCGACGACGGCGAGTTGCTGCACGTCTACGGCGTGCCCGGCCAGCGCTATCTGGACTTCATGTGGCCGCTGGTGTGCGAAGGCGCGGTCGGCATCGTGGTGCTGGTCGCCGCCGACGGCGCCGACATGGTCGGCCAGGCCGACGCGATGCTGCGCGAGTTCGCCCGCATCGCCCCGGACGCGGCGTTCGCGGTCGGCGTCACCCGCGCCGACCTCAGCGACGATTTCGCCCTGCTGGAGTTCCGCGACGCGCTCGGCCGCCGCGGCCACCGCCTGCCGATGGCGCGCCTGGACGCGCGCGACGCGGCCCAGGTGGAGACGCTGATCCGCATGCTGCTGTCGTATCGCTATGCCGAGGCGAAGGTCAACGCGGTGGCGTGAAGTCTGCCGGCGGCCGCGCGCGGCGCCGGCTCAGCGCGCGGCCGCGCTGTCGACATGCGCGCGATCGGCGGCGCGCGACATGGAACGCCATCGGCACGCTCGCTGACCCGCAGCGAGGTGAGGGCGGCGGCGTTGGCGGACATCGACTCGGCCCGCGGCCGACGGCGCGGCGCGTGGGCGCGCAAGCCGGATCCGGCGCGTTTCAGGCCGCGCGCCGCGGCGCTGCCGTCCAGTCCGCGCCCAGCTCGGCGCGCACCGTTTCGCCCTGGCCGCTGAGCCAGCGCGCGACCCAGCCCGCCGCCGCCGCATCGGTGCGGAACGGCCGGCTGACGTGATCCTTGATGCCCAGATGGCGGCGGATCGTGGCGATCGCGCCGAGCCCGTCGCGCGCCGGCGCGACCGTGGCCAGCCAGGCCTCGCAGTCGTCGTCGGGCACCGCGACCAGATGCGCGGGGAAGATCGAACCGGCGAAGGGCGCCTCCCAATGGAAACCGGGCGGCAGTTCGTGCAGCGGCGATTGAGTGTCCATGGCGCGGACGCTAGAACGGCGGCGTCTCGCGAACTAAGACGCCGCCGCGCGCGCCGACGGCCGGAATCCTGCCGTCGTACTCGCGCGGGCGATTTTCCGCCGCCGGTTTCGTACCCGATTCGCGCAGCCGCGCTCAAGCCGCCAGCGGCTGGAACACCAGCGCCTGATGCGCCGACGCGCCCGCTGTGACGCCGTCGGCCGCAGCCCAGGTGGCGTTGTGCATCGCCCGGGCGATGTCGCCGGCGGCGTACACGCCGGGCACCGTGGTCTGGCGGCTGTCGTCGGTGCGCACGAACGGTCCCATCGGGCCTTCCTCGATCGCGCAGCCGAGCTGTTCGGCCAGTGCGCTGTTGAAGCGCACCCGGCTGGCGACGAACAGCGCATCGACCGCGGCCTCGCGGCCGTCGGCCAGGCGCAGCGCCGACAGCGCCTGCTCCTCGCCCGACAGCGCGACGATCGGCGCCGGTTCGATCGCCACGCCGCGCCGCGCGAGCTGCGCGGCGGCGTCCGCGTCCGGCATCGGTGCGCCGTTGAGGTACAGCGTGGTCGGTCCCCAGTCGGCGACCAGCAGCGCCTGATGCGCGGAGAAACTCGCCGAATGCAGCACGCCCAGGCGGCGCCCGGCGAACTCGTAGCCGTGGCAATACGGACAATGCAGCACGCTCTTGCCCCAGCGCTCGCGCAGGCCCGGCAGCGGCGGCAGCGTGTCGTTCACGCCGAACGCCAGCACCAGCTTGCGCGCGGCCAGGACGCTGCCGTCGTGGGCGATGACTTCGAAACCGCCGTCGACGGCGCGCGCGCTGGCGGCTTCGGCGGCGATCAGCCGCGCCGACGGATAGCGCCGCAACTGCGCTTGCGCGGCCGCGACCAAGGTGCGCGGGTCGCTGCCGTCGCGGCTGAAGAAGCCGTGCGCGGCGTCGGCGAAGCGGTTGCGCGGGCGGCCGGCATCGAGGATGCGCACCGAGCGCCGCGCGCGCGCCAGCTGCAACGCCGCCGACAAGCCGGCGAAGCTGCCGCCGATCACCACGGCGTCGAGCAGAAGATCGTCATGCATGGGCGTGCTCCAGATCGATGCTGTGTCCGGCCGCGACCATGCCGGCGTGGAAGTCGGCGCTCAGCGAGGCCAGGGTGACGCCGGCGAAGCGCTCCAGCAGCAGCGCCTGGGCCGCGTCGAAGGCGCCGTCGAGGGCGCGGTTGACCGCTTTCTCGACCAGGCAATGCGGCTGGTCGCTGCGGTGGCCGAGCGCGAACAGGCCCGGCGCGCCGATGCCGCGATAGATGTCGAGCAGGGTGATGGCCTCGAGCGGGCGGGCGATGCTCCAGCCGCCGCCGTGGCCTTTTTCCGAACGCACCAGCCCGGCCTGGCGCAGGCCGGCCATGGTTCGCCGCACCACCACCGGGTTGGTGCGCATGGCCCGGGCCAGGACTTCGGAGGTGACCGGATGCGGCGACTCGGCCATGTGCAGCAGCACATGCAGGACGCCGGAGAGGGAGCTGTTAGGTTTCATGGAACAAATAATGTTACGTGATGGCGGGCGTGTCAAACGGTCCCGCCGCAGGGCGCGACGGTGCCGTTTTTGCGTCGGCCGGGCGCGTTCCTTGAGCCGCAACAGGCAGACGCCACGGGCCGGCGACATGTCTCGCGGACGCCTAGACAGGCTCCAGGCTCCTGCGCGGCAAGTCGTGCCGATTACCGCCCTATCTCATTGATTGCCAAAGCCGGTGTCCCGCTCGGAGCCCGGGCTCGGACTCGGCCGCTCTCGATCTTGCGCTTGATTCTCAGCGTTCGCGCTCAGGTTCTGCGATCGCAATCTCTTTTTGGTGTCCGCTTCAGATATCGGACAGCGATGGAACGGGGGTGAGCGAACCAGGGGATGCTTTCGTGGCGGGATTTCTCTTCAAGCGTGCGGGTGCGGTCGGCGGCTGTCTGCGCCGGATCGTTCTTTTGGTCTCGTTGCTGGCAGGTGCGGGCAATGCCCTGGCACAGAACGCCACCAACAATGCCAGCGTCGCGCCACCTGCGGGCATCACCAACACCGGCGTCGCGTGCGCCGCGGCCGGCGGCACCTTCGACGACGCCACCGACACCTGCACCGCGACGGACAGCGATCCGATCTTCCGCCTCAACCTGCGCAAATCGGCCGGGACCGTCACCGGCCCGACCGCCGCAGGCGTGTATGCGGTGACCTACACCGTGGAGGTGATCAACAACACCGCCGCGGCCGGCACTTACGGCCCGATCAGCGATGCCCCGTCGTTCCCGGCCAACCTGCAGATCACCGGCGCCGCCTGGACCTGCACCGGCGGCTGCGCCGCGGGCACCGCCAGCGGCGCCGGCCCGTTCCAGCTCGCGGCCGCCAACACCGCGATCGCCGCCAACGCGACGCATACCTATGCGCTGACGATCAATTTCCAATACACCAACGCCACCGCGGCGGTCGCGTGCGCGGCCACCCCGACGCCGGGCCAGGGCTTGTACAACCGTGCCAACCTGCCGGACGGCGCCGAAGCCGATGTCACCGACAACGCCGCCTGCGTGAATCCCCCGCAGCCGCCGACTCCGTCGTTGGTGCTGACCAAGACGGCCGGCGCGATCACCGACACCGACACGCCGGCCAACGGCGCGGGCGATGTCGGCGACACGATCACCTACACCTTCGCCGTCCAGAACACCGGCAATGTCACCCTGACCAACGTCAATGTGACCGATCCGCTGTTGCCGAACCTGGCCTGCACGGCCGTGACCTTGGCGCCGGGCGAGTCGCAGACGCTGGCCTGCACCGCGGGCAACGTGTACACGCTGACCCAGCAGGACGTGAACACCGGTTCGCGCGCCAATACGGCGACCGGCACCGGCACGACGCCGGGTGGTGGAACGGTCACCGACACCGACGACGAGACGGTGACGATCAATGCCGCGCCGCAGCTGACACTGACCAAGACCGCGGGTGCGATCACCGACACCGACACGCCGGCCAACGGCGCGGGCGACGTCGGCGACACCATCACCTACACCTTCGCGGTCCAGAACACCGGC
>NZ_LXSD01000390.1:4275-4618 GCF_017168095.1 Lysobacter enzymogenes
GGATGTGAACACGGGCTCGCGCGCGAACACCGCGACTGCGACCGGCACGACGCCGGGTGGTGGAACGGTCACCGACACCGACGATGAGACGGTGACGATCAATGCCGCTCCGCAGCTGACCCTGACCAAGACCGCGGGCGCGATCACTGACACCGATACCCCGGCCAACGGCGCGGGCGATATCGGCGATACGATCACCTACACCTTCGCCGTCCAAAACACCGGCAATGTCACCCTGACCAACGTCAATGTGACCGACCCGCTGTTGCCGAACCTGGCCTGCACGGCCGTGACCCTGGCGCCGGGCGAGAGCCAGAACCTGACCTGCACGGCCGGCAACGTG
>NZ_LXSD01000390.1:4668-4876 GCF_017168095.1 Lysobacter enzymogenes
GCAGGATGTGAACACGGGCTCGCGCGCGAACACCGCGACTGCGACCGGCACGACGCCGGGTGGCGGCACGGTCAACGACACCGACGATGAGACAGTGTCGATTGCGGCCGCGCCGCAGCTGACCCTGACCAAGACGGCCGGCGCAATCACCGACACCGACACGCCGGCCAACGGCGCGGGCGACGTCGGCGACACGATTACCTACACC
>NZ_LXSD01000390.1:4926-5173 GCF_017168095.1 Lysobacter enzymogenes
CGTGTATACGCTGACCCAGCAGGATGTGAACACGGGCTCGCGCGCCAACACCGCGACCGGCACCGGCACCACGCCGACGGGTGGAACGGTCACCGACACCGACGACGAGACGGTGACGATCAATGCCGCGCCGCAGCTGACCCTGACCAAGACGGCCGGCGCAATCACCGACACCGACACGCCCGCCAACGGCGCGGGCGACGTCGGCGACACCATCACCTACACCTTCGCGGTCCAGAACACCGGC
>NZ_LXSD01000391.1:0-17798 GCF_017168095.1 Lysobacter enzymogenes
TCGAGCCGCCGGCTCATGCGCCGCGCTCCACGAACGCGGGCTCGGCGTAGGCGGCGGCCTCGCCCGGCAGGTACGCCGCGCCCGGGCGTTGCGCCTGCGGCGCCTGGGCGGCGCTGCGGGCGATGAACTCCTCGTAGCCCGGACGCTGCACGATTCGCCCGCCCGCCATGACCAGGATCTGATGGGCGTTGCGCACCGTCGCCAGACGATGGGCGATGACGAAGGTCGTGCGCCGCGCCTTGAGCCGGTCGATCGCCGACTGGATCAGCGCCTCGGATTCGTTGTCGATCGCCGAGGTCGCCTCGTCGAGCAGCAGGATCGGCGCGTCCTTGAGCAGGGCGCGCGCGATCGACAAACGCTGGCGCTGTCCGCCGCTGAGCTGCAGACCGCGTTCGCCGACCTGGGTGTCGTAGCCGGCGCTCATCCGCTCGATGAACTCGTGCGCGTTGGCCGCGCGCGCCGCGGCCTCCACCTCTTCGTCGCTGGCGTCGAGCCGGCCGTAGCGGATGTTGTCGCGCACGCTCGCGCCGAACAGGAACACGTCCTGCGACACCACCGATATCGCCTGGCGCAGCGATTCCACCGTGTAGTCGCGGATGTCGCGCCCGTCGATCTCGATCGCGCCGGCGCCGACCTCGTACAGGCGCGGGATCAGCTTGATCAGGGTCGACTTGCCCGCGCCGCTGTGGCCGACCAGGGCGACGGTCTCGCCGGGCCGCGCCTCCAGGTGGATGTCCGTCAGCACCGGCGCGTCCGGCCGATAGGCGAAGCCGACGCCGACGAAGCGCACCGTGGCGCGTTCGCAGGACAGCGCGACTGCGCCGGGCCGGTCGTTGATGTCCGGCCGCACGTCCAGCAGCTCGAACACCCGCCGCGAGGCCCCGGCCGCCTGCTTGTACGCGGAGTAATGCTGCGACAGCGAGGCGACGCTCTGGGTGATGTTCAGCGAGTACAGCAGGAACGCGACCAGGCTGCCGGCGCTGAGCGCGCCGGCGACGACCTGCAGCCCCCCGTACCAGAACACCACGATGGTGGCGAAGGTGGTCACGAAGATGGTCAGCGCGCTGTACAGCGCATCGGTGCGGCGCATCGTCAGCACCACCTCCAGATAGCGCTGCACGCCGCCGCGATAGCGCTGCGCTTCGTAGGGCGCCCGCGCATAGGTGCTGACCACCTCGATTCCGCTCAGCGATTCCTGGGCGATGGTGGTCGAGCGCGCCAGTTCGTCCTGGATCCGCGTCGACAGGCGTTCGAATATCGGCCCGTAGATCCGGCTCAGCACCGTCGCCATCGGCGCCATCGTCAGCACCACCAGGCCCAGCCGCCAGTTCATCGACAGCATCACCGCGGTCGCGCCGATGCACTGGAAGCAGTTGATGGCCACGAACACCGGCAGGTTGGCGACGATGTGGCGGACCGAGCCCACGTCGTTGCTGAGCCGCGACAGCAGGTCGCCGATGCGCTGGCGGTGGTGGTAGTCGAGCCCGAGCGTATGCAGATGTTCGAACAGGCGCGTGCGCAGGTCGGCGATGATGATGTCGCCGATCGCCTGCAGCCGGAACTGGCCGGCGTAGCTGAGCACCGAACGCACGACCAGGATCCCCAGCAGCCCCAGCGCCAGCAGATGGATCGTGCCGATCTCGCGGCCGACCAGGGCGCGGTCGAACAGCTGCTGGATGCCCATCGGCATCAGCAGCTGGATCGCGGTGGCGGCCATGATCAGCGCGAGGCAGTACAGGATCCCGCGCACATGCGGCCGGCTCAGCGCTGCGATGCGGCGCAGCTGCACGCCGCCCTGGGCGCTGCCGTTCGGATGCGGGCTGTCGTTCATCGCGCGCCGCGCCCTGCCGCCGCGCGCCGACGCCGCGACGACCGCCGAAATCCGCGCGAGCCGGGGGCGGCGCTCATCCGAGCGCCGCTTGCAGCGATTCCGGCCGATCCTGCGCCGACCAGTCCGGAAGCAGTTCGTCGAGCATGAACGACGCGCCGCCGCGCGTGCGGTACCGATGCATCATCAAGGCCACGCCGGCGCCGCCGGTGCCGTAGTCGCAGCTGATGCGGTTGAGCGACTCGCCGGGAAACGCCAACGCGTTGCCGCGGCGCACCGGAAACAGCATGCAGCCGGCCAGCAGCTTGCGCGCGCTGGCCATGGCGCGGTCTTCCCACTGCGGGAAGCGCGCCAGGTCCAGGTACATGTCGACGATGCCGGCCAGGCCGAGGAAATAGCCCGGGAAGATCGCGTACTTGCGGTCGCAGTCGACATGGATGTCGGCCACCGCCTCGGCGTAGCTCGCATCGCCGGTGACGTGCCAGTAGCGCAGGAAGGTCCGGCCGATGCCCGAGCTGCCCCAGCGCCAGTACGGCATCAGGCTCGGCGTGCGGTCGCGCGCGATCCAGGACATGCCGCCTTCCTCGCGCCGGCGCACGGCCTTGTCCAGGATCCAGTTCAGGCCCTGCCGTCCGACCGCCAGGTACGCGCCGTCGCCGGTGGCCAGGTGCAGATACAGCAGGAACAGGGCGACGCCGGCGGTGCCGTGGCCGAGGCTGGCGGAAATGCCTTCGGGCGAGCTCCAGAAACAGCCGTCGTGCAGTTCCGGCTCGACCTCGCGGCTCTCGACCAGGAAGCGGCCGGCCTTGCGCGCTTCTTCAAGATAGGCGCCGTCGCCGGTGGCGAGGAAGAACCGCAGTTGCGCCATGCCCCAGCCCGCGGCGCCGTGGAACAGGTTCGGCGAGCTCCACAGCAGGCGGTGGTCCTTGGCGTGGCCCAGCATCGTTACGGCTTCCTCGCGCAGCCCCATGTCCAGCATCGACCAGGCGATGCCGGACAGGCCGACGTAGAGCCCCGGCGCATAGTTGACGCCGTCGACCGGGTGCGAGCGGATCCACTCCAGCACGCGCGGATCGACATGCCCGCGGATGCGGTGCATGGCATAGGCCACGCCGCAGGCGCCGTGGCCCAGGCTCAGCGGATTGGTCTCGTACACGGTCGGGTCGGCCGGGAACAGCCGGTCGCGGCGTTCGAAATCGGCGGCGGCGTCGCAGTGCTCCAGCACCCGCGCGATGGTGTCTTCGAGGTCGGCCGCGTCGATCTCGTGGGTGCCGACGTGCGGCGCGCGCGGCTCGTGCCCGATCGCCAGGATGCGCAGGATCTCGTCGATGTCCGGCCGTTTGTCGGTATCGCGCCCGAGCAGGCGGCGAATCAGGTCGGCCAGGTGCGGGGGAAAGTCGAAGTCGCGCTGGAACGCTTCGAGATAGCGCTCGTGGGCGTCGCGATCGAGCACCAGCAACGGGTTCATCGGGAACAGGCCGACCATCATCAGGCTGCCCAAGGCGTAGTAGTCGTCCTGGCGCGTGGCCATGCCGCGGTCCATGGCTTCCTGCGGCGAGAAGCCCGGCGTCATCAGGTGCGTCGGCAGGTCGATGCCTTCCTCGTAGGCGCCCTCGAAGTCGATCAGCTTGAGCAGCGGGTCGTCGCCTTCGCGCTCGATCACCAGCACGTTGGTCATGGACAGGTCGCTGAACACGATGTTGCGCTCGTGCAGCGACTTGAGCATGGTCGCCAGCTGGGTGAACAGCGTGCGGTAGAGGCGGTAGTACTCGCGGCTCTCGTCCGGGCCGGCGCGCGTGCGCATGGTCAGGCTGATGTTGGCGAAGTAGTTGCGCAGGGTGTTGCCGCCCTCCAGGTAGCTTTCGACCAGGTAGGCGTGTTCCCAGTCGATGAAGAAATCCAGCGGCCGGGCGGAAATGTCCAGGTCTTCGACCAGGCGCAGCAGCCGGTGCTCCTTCTTCATCAATTGCACGGCGTCGAGCCCGCGCACCGACACGTTGGTGTACGGCCGGCCTTCCTTGATGACGACCTTGCGCCCCTCGTGCCGGTCCAGCGCGAGGTACACGCCGCCGGAATTGCTGACCGCGAGCGCGGCCTCGATCTCGTAGCGCCCGTTCTTGAGCGTGCCCGGCTCGGCATCGTCCACGGCGGCGACGCTGTGCTTGAGGAACGGATCCTCGACCTCGGGCGGCAGGTTGAAGAACGGCGTGCGCTTGTCGTCGACGTAGTTGCCGTCCTTGTCCTGAATCACGTGCACCGCAGTGCCGCTCACGTCCAGGCGCTTGACCGGCAACAGGCCGCCATAGCGGTAATGCAGGATGCGGTTGTCGCGATAACGCCGGTCGGACAGGATGTACGGCCCCCAGTAGCCGATGGTCGCCTCGTACAGCGATTCCAGCAGCTGGGCGCAATGGTCGGTGTCGGTGGGATAG
Source organism: Lysobacter enzymogenes (assembly GCF_017168095.1). GTDB lineage: Bacteria > Pseudomonadota > Gammaproteobacteria > Xanthomonadales > Xanthomonadaceae > Lysobacter > Lysobacter enzymogenes_D. Next base: position 4,261 of record NZ_LXSD01000391.1, read on the forward strand.
ACGGTGATGAACTTCCCCGACGCGCCGCGGCTCCAGCCTTTGCCGTTCGACAGCCACAGCATGGTGCGGTCGGTCAGGAACTTGAAGGTCACCTTCTGCGGCGCCAGCAGGCGCGCCACCGTCATCAGGATCGCCGGCGCGTGCGCGGGCGTGGCGGACAGGTGGATCTTCCAGCCCTGCGCGGGAATCTCGGCGCCCTTGTAGGTGCAGCCGTACCAGACGTTGTGCTGCTGGATGTCCCACTCCTCGGGCAACAGCCGCCGCACCGGGTCGTAGAAGTGCTCGCGCGTGGGCCGATAACGCGATACGGGCTCGTAATAATCGCCCCGGACCAGCGAGTACAGCACCTTGTCCCCAACCAGCATCTCCGCCATGTCCCTCTCCCTGCCGATGTCGTGGCTACGTCTTGCGTTGGAACATCTGTATCGATTCCGCGCCGCGGACGCCCGCGCCGCCCGGGAAGAGAGAGGGAGCGCGCGCTCCCTCTCGACCTGCCGTAGCAGGCGATAACCGAACGGCCGGCTTACACCGCGGTCGGAATCGTCTCGCAGACGCAAGCGTTGCAGCTCGAGGTCGACCCCGAGGTCGCGGTGCTGTCGCCCGGCTGCTGCTGGTCGTTGTAGGTCGGCAGTTCTTGCAGCTTAAGGATGCGGTCCATTGAAAACTCCTTGTCGATTGATGATAGGAAAATCATTCCTCGCGCCTCGAAACCTCCGTCCTGAAGGCTTCTCGGGCGCGTCCGGAGACGGCGGGCGCCGCGATCCGGTCTCGCTTAGCCTCAAGCTCTGCAGCGCTTGACAGCTTCGCCGGCCTCCGTTCCGGCGAATCCACAAGGCGAAAACGCACGACCTCGGACGTGGAGGCGCGCACAGGGAGCGATCGTTCGGGGGAGAGGCCGCGCGCTTCCCAACGGCGGCGACGCAAGCTCTTCCTGAGTGCACAGACACGGCATCCAACAGTCGTCCTTAACCCGTCGGGGCGCATCGTGCTCATCGTAAAAACGATAAAACAGTGATACGTCACTCGTATCGGCGAATCGAAATTCACTCACCGATGAGCGGCGACGAAACATCGAACCGCGCGCAGCGGATCGACGCACCCGGAAGTGTTTTTTTAATGCAACCGAAATTCACCACAGCGCTTCGCGAAGCTTGAAATAACCGCCGAATGCGACGCAGCGCTTCGCATCCCGAGGATGCGGACGACGCGGCGATGCGCGCATTCGAACGCATCGCCACATCGCTTCGCGAGCACGAACACAGCGGTGCCGACGCAATCACATTTCGCTGCGGGCGCGAGGTTTCATGCTGCACTCGCAGCACCGCCTTGATGAACGAAACCGCGACGCGACGCTTGGCGCGGATGTGGTCGCACATGAGGCGTCCTGAGTTTCGAATGCCCTCTCGCGCCATCGCGCCATGAGGAGCGACGCGACCGACAGCACGGGTTCGGGTTGCTCAACGTCTGTGTTCAGCCAGTCGGTTGCACGGCGGCGCACGAGATGATGGCAGCGAACCCGAACGCTCGGCCCGGCGTTTGGGTCGCCGCAACGGGATCAGGTCACTACAAAGCACCGGCGATACGCTCGACGACAGCGGGGACATGCGGAACACATAACGTGCCGCAGTGTGCGTTGGGTGCCGCGTCAACAGCGCGTCGTTCGCTGCGCTGGACAGCAGGAGCCCGGCGCTGCGTTGCGGCAAGGCCGGCGCCCCGGCGCGGGCCGAAGGCCGACGAAAACGCCGCGCCGTCGCGGCGCCGTCGCTCAGGGAATCGATCGGCCGATGCGGCCGGTGTCGAACCCGTCGTCGAAATTCAGCCAGATCAGGAACGCGCGCCCGACCAGATTGCGCTCCGGCAGATAACCCCAGTAACGGCTGTCGTCGCTGTTGTCGCGGTTGTCGCCCATGACGAAGTACTGGTCGGCCGGCACGGTCCACTCGCCTTCGGCCTGGTCCAGGCGGCGCGTCTGCGGGCTCAGCAGGATGCGGTGGACGTGGCGGCCCAATGCCTCCTGCAGCTCCTGCGCGCCGGTCATCTCCGCGCCGCTGCGCACGCCGGTGTAGGTGCCGACCGGCGCGAGCGCGACCGCCTCGCCGTTGATCGTCAGCCGGCCGTCGCGGTATTCGACCCGGTCGCCGGGCAGGCCGACCACGCGCTTGACCAGGTTGATGCCGGGCTGGCGCACCGAATGGAACACCACTACGTCGCCGCGCTCGGGCCCGCCCAGGGCGAGCAGCTTGTGGTTGCTGATCGGCAGGCGCAAGCCGTAGACGAACTTGTTGACCAGGATGAAGTCGCCGGTCAACAGCGTCGGCATCATCGAGTTCGACGGGATCCGGAACGGCTCGGCGAGGAAGGTGCGCAGCAGCAGCACCAGCAGCAGCACCGGGAAGAACGACTTGGAATAGTCGACGATCCACGGCTCGCCACCGTCGTCCAACAAGCCGGCGCGGGCCGCGCGGCGCTTGGCCAGCACGTGCTTGTCGAGCAGCCAGATCAGACCGCTCAGGGCGGTCAGCGAGACCAGCGCGATTTCGAACCAGCGCATCGTTGGCTCCTGGAATCCCGGACGGCGGCTCCATGCCGCCGCGGGCGCAGGCAGCGGCCGGCGCCTGGGCGAGTGTGCGCCGATCGCGCGCGGCGACGTCTGCCACAAGTCATGGTCGCTGTGCGATGAGCGCGCCACGGAAAAGCGGCCCGGCGCCGGCCACGCGCGTTCGGGCGCGGCGACGGCGACTAATCGCGAGCCGACAGCCTCAAGGCGCCGTCTCCGCGGCAGGAACCCCAGGCACCCCGCGCCGGATCGCACGCGAGAACGCACCCGCATCGGCATCGGCCGGAACCGCGAGCGCACGCGGGTTGATGTAGCCGCGTTCGTGCAGCTGCGAGTAGCTGTAGCCCGGCGTCAGACCGCCGCGATCGTAGACGTACTCGGCGAAGTGCCCGGCCGCCAGCAGGCGATAGTCCAGCGGCAGGTCCGGCACGACGTGGCGGGCGATCTCGAACACGACCGTGGTGCAGTTGCTGGTCAAGGTGTTGTAGAACGCCGGCTCGCGCTGCAGCGCGCCGGCCTTGGCGAGGAAGCCGAGGAACATCGGCCGCAGCGTCCGCGGCGGAATGTTCAGGCGGTACAGATAGACGTCTTCGCCGCGCGCGTTGCTGCGGGTGCGGACGATGTCGCGCTCGTCGGCGGCCACCAGCACCTGTTCGTAGCGGCGGAAGAAACCGCCCAGCGCGGAGAAGCTTTCGCCGCGCTCCTTGCGGATCTCGAGCGAGAACACCACCCGCCGGCCGTCGTCGAATCCGAACGAGACCAGGGTGTGGGCGATGTCCGGCCCCATCCAGTACGACAGCACCAGGTCGGCGCTGGACAGGCGCGAGAGATCGTACTCGCGGGTTTCCCAGCGCGGGGTGTAGTCGGTTTCGCTGCGCCATTCGAAGTTGCGCACGTTGCGCAGCACCACCCGGTCGCCGCTCACCTGCGCGTCGAGCAGGCGGGCGACGTCGTCGGCCCAGTCGCGATGGTGCGAGGGCGCGAGCGACAGCCACCACGCCAGCAAGGCGGCGAATCCCGCCGCGAATGCGGCCAGAGCGGGCTTGCGCATCGCCGTCCGGCGCAACCCAAGAGCCACGGCCGAGGCGATGCCCAGCGCGCACCACAGCGCGATCAACGCGCCGCGCGACGACGGCGCGCCCGGCAACTGGAATCCGATCAAGCCCGCGCCCCAGGCCGTCGCCGCCACGATCGCCGCCGCCGCGAGCGCTCGCGCGACGATGCGCACCCAGCGCCCGCCTCCGCCGGGCGACGGCGGGATCGTTTCGACTGGCATCGTGGGCTCCCGGCGAACAGACTTCGTTCGCTACTTTAACCGCGCCGGCGCCACCGCCTCAGCCGCACTTCGAATATCCGCAGTTCAAGCAGGTCGCGCAGCCGTCCATGATCACCACCGCCTTGGTATTGCACTTGTGGCACATGGTCGCGCTGGGCGGGAAGCTGGCGCCGTCGCCGGTGACGGTGACGTCTTCGCTGCGCGGGGCGACTACGGTGATCGAGGCGCCGGCGTCAGGGTTTTTTTTTGAGCGTTCTTCGTAGGCGCGGCGCTTCTCGGCGATGAGTTCGCGCTGGGCGTCGCTCATTTCCGGGTCGTGGATCATGCCGATCGACTTGAGGTGGTCTTCGACGATCGCGCCGAGTTCGGCCACCAGCGAGGGCATGTAGACGCCGCCGGCCTTGAAGTAGCCGCCGCGCGGGTCGAACACGGCCTTCATCTCGTCGACCAGGAAGGTCACGTCGCCGCCCTTGCGGAACACCGCCGACATGATGCGCGTGAGCGCCACGATCCACTGGAAGTGGTCCATGTTCTTGGAGTTGATGAAGATCTCGAACGGACGGCGCAGTTCGTGTTCGGTGCCGGCGTTGAGCACGATGTCGTTGATGGTCACGTACAGCGCGTGCTCGAACAGCGGCGATTTGATCTTGTAGGTCGAGCCGATCAGGATCTCGGGGCGCTCGATGCGTTCGTGCATCTGGATGACGTCGGCCATGGGCAGTTCTTCTGCCTTCACGGATGCGGCGCTGGCGGCGGCCGCCTTTGCCGCCTCCTTGGCCTTGTCTTCCGGCGTGACCACGCTGTAGCCCTTGATTTTCTTCTCGATCTTGACGGCCATGGGCCCGACTCCTGCGTTGCTGCGCTACTGGTGCTGTGGGGGAACGTCGTTGCCGGGCGGGGTTGCCGCCCTGCCCTCTCCCGTCGCGGGACGGGAGAGGGACTTCGCGGAACTCAGCGCTTGGCGGCCTTCTTGGCGGCCTTCTTCGCCGGCGCCTTCTTGGCCGCGGCCTTCTTCACCGCCTTCTTGGCGGCTTTCTTGGCCGGCGCTTTCTTGGCGGCGGCTTTCTTGGTGGCGGCCTTCTTCGCCGGCGCCTTCTTCGCCGCGGCCTTCTTGACCGCCTTGACCGCCTTCTTCACCGCCTTCTTCGCGGCGGCCTTCTTGGTCGCGGCTTTCTTGGCGACCTTCTTGGCCGCCTTCTTCGCGGTCTTCTTGGCGGCGGCCTTCTTGCCGGTGGCCTTGGCCTTCAGCGAGGAGGCTTCCTTTTTGGCGGTGGCGCTGGCCTTGGCCAGCTTCTTCTTGGCGTCGCCGACCGCCTTCTTGGCGGCCTTGCGGGCGCGCTTGGCGGTCTGCTTGACCGAGGCCACGGCCTCTTCGGCGCGCGTGGCGATGGCGCTGCCGAGGTTGGACGCGGTTTCCTTCACGTTCTCGGCCGCCTGGGTCAGGGTCGCCGTCACTCCATTACCGTTGCTCATTGTGCCCTCCTGGTGGGCGGTATCGTCTTGGGCGTACGCATGGTTACGTGCAGCAATCGGGGTGTTGCCGGAGTGATGCTATACCCGCGGCGCGCCGTAAAAACAGAGGGCGCGCGCCGCTGCGACCAACGGCGGAAAACCGGGACGGCGTCGCGCATCGCAAATCGGCGAGTCCGCGGCGCCGCCTGAACGGGAACGCCCGCCTTCGCGCCGTCCGGCCCGGGGCCGGCGGCGCGCGGCGGGCGCGCCGTCAGAACTTGCCGTAGTAGCCTTCTTTCAGCGCGTCGAACAGGTTGGCGGCGGTGTGCATCTCGCCGTCGTATTCGATCTGCTCGTTGCCCTTGACCTCCAGCACGCTGCCGTCTTCGAGCTCGAAGCGGTAGGTGGTGTTCTCCAGGTCCGCTTCCTTGACCAGCACGCCCTGGAAGGCGGCCGGGTTGAAGCGGAAGGTGGTGCAGCCCTTGAGGCCTTGCTGGTGGGCGTAGCGGTAGATGTCCTTGAACTGCTCGTACGGGTAGTCCGTGGGCACGTTCGCGGTCTTGGAGATCGAGGAATCCACCCACTTCTGCGCGGCGGCCTGGACGTCGACGTGTTCCTTGGGGGTGATGTCGTCGGCGGCGATGAAGTAGTCCGGCAGGCGGGCCTCGGCCTCGTCGCTGAACGGCATCGCCTTGGGGTTGATGAGTTCGCGGTAGGCCAGCAGCTCGAACGAGTAGACGTCGACCTTTTCCTTCGACTTCTTGCCCTCGCGGATCACGTTGCGGCTGTAGTGATGGGCGAAGGACGGCTCGATGCCGTTGGAGGCGTTGTTGGCCAGCGACAGCGAGATGGTGCCGGTCGGCGCGATCGAGCTGTGGTGGGTGAAGCGCGAGCCGGTTTCGGCCAGCTCCTCGACCAGCTCCGGCGCGGCCTCGGCCACCCGCTGCATGTAGCGCGAGTACTTGGCGTGCAGCACCTTGCCCGGGATCTCCTGGCCGACGGTCCAGCCGTCGCGCTTCATTTCCGGGCGCTTGCGCAGCATCTCGGCGGTGACGGTGAAGATCTCGTCCATGATCGGCGCAGGGCCCTTTTCCTTCGCCAGCGCCAGGCCCATCTCCCAGCCGGCCACGGCCATCTCGCGGGCGATGCGCTCGGTGAACTCGCACGACTCGGCCGAGCCGTACTTCATCTTCAGCATCGTGACCGTGCTGCCCAGGCCGAGGAAGCCCATGCCGTGGCGGCGCTTGCGCATGATCTCGTTGCGCTGCTGCTCCAGCGGCAGGCCGTTGACCTCGACCACGTTGTCGAGCATGCGGGTGAACACGCGCACGACTTCCTTGTATTCCTCCCAGTCGAACTCGGCCCGGTCGGTGAAGGCGTTGCGCACGAACTTGGTCAGGTTGACCGACCCCAGCAGGCAGGCGCCGTAGGGCGGCAGCGGCTGCTCGCCGCAGGGGTTGGTGGCGCGGATGGTCTCGCACCACCAGTTGTTGTTCATCTCGTTGACGCGGTCGATCAGGATGAAGCCCGGCTCGGCGTAGTCGTACGTCGAGACCATGATCATGTCCCACAGGTGCCGGGCGCGGATGTGGCCGTAGATCTTGCACGCCACCAGGCCGTCGTCGCGGACGATGTAGTTGCGGTGGGTCGGCCAGTCGCGCCAGACCGTCTGCTCGGGGTTCTCCAGGTCCAGGTCGCCCTGTTCCTTGATGTTGACCGGGAACACCAGTGGCCAGTCGGCGTCGCTGTCGACCGCTTCCATGAAGCCGTCGGTGATCAGCAGCGACAGGTTGAACTGGCGCAGGCGGCCGTCTTCGCGCTTGGCGCGGATGAAGTCCTTCACGTCGGGATGGCTGACGTCGAAGGTGCCCATCTGCGCGCCGCGGCGGCCGCCGGCCGAGGACACGGTGAAACACATCTTGTCGTAGATGTCCATGAAGGACATCGGGCCGGAGGTGTAGGCGCCGGCGCCGGCGACGAAGGCGCCGCGCGGACGCAGGGTCGAGAATTCGTAGCCGATGCCGCAGCCGGCCTTGAGGGTCAGGCCGGCCTCGTGGACCTTCTCCAGGATCCCGTCCATCGAATCTTCGATGGTGCCCGAGACCGTGCAGTTGATGGTCGAGGTGGCCGGCTTGTGCTCCAGCGCGCCGGCGTTGGAGGTGATGCGGCCGGCGGGGATGGCGCCGCGGCGCAGCGCCCAGACGAAACGCTCGTACCAGTACTGCTGCTTCTCGGCGTTGGGCTCGGCGTCGGCCAGGGCCCGCGCCACGCGCTGGTAGGTTCCGTCGATGTCGGCATCGACCGCGTCCCCCGACTTGGTCTTGAGCCGGTACTTCTTGTCCCAGATGTCCTGGGACGCGGGCTGCAGCGCGATCTCCTGCTCTGCCGCCGGGTGCTTGACCGCCTCGAGGCGCACGGTGCTCATGCCTGTTTCGTCTCCTTCAATGGCGGCGGGCCGTTGGCTTGCGCCCGCCGCCGGTGGTTTCTTTGTACGAGGTAATCGGGGGATGCTGCTTCGGTGTCGCAATGTGCCGGGTCACAGCACGGGTGGTGCCACTGCTGCATCGGTGAAGCGGGTCGAACCGGTAATCGGGACTTTCTTCTTGTGCCCCGAAACGGTGTTCCTCACTGGCGTGTTGTGTATCGATTCACGTGTGTAGGAACCGTCGCGGGTGGATTGCATCCGCTCGGGCGATGGCGGCCCGGCGCGGGTCGTTGCGAGCGCGCCGCCGGCCCCCCGCCGACGACGATGCGCGCGGCGCGTTGGCTACGCGTCGCGTGCTGCCTTTTGGATGGTTGCGAGGTTCGCGTCCGCTCTCGTCATGAGCATGTCCTGCCTCAAGGAGACGTGAAGACCTTCCCAAGCCGAACCCCTACGCTTGGGCTCCCTCCGCGGGGCCGACCACTAGATGTTGTGGCCTCGCAGGGGATCAACGCTACGCCCGGCGTTCCCGGAAGTCAACGGCTTGTTGATGACTATCACGCTTCGCAGGGTTTCGCCGCGACCGGGGTCGCAGCCCGGCCGCGGCCGCGGATGCCGCGCGCGCAACGCGCCTGCGACGCGCAGCGCGACGGCGGCGACTTCATCGGGTATTTATTGCCGCTCTCCAACACTGCACAGCGGCGCCGGAACGACTCGCGGCCGTCGCGGTCCAAGCCCGCGCGCGGCGCTTGAAGCCGCGGTCCGCCGCCACGATTGCTGTATCGACACACGCTCCGGGAACGCACGCCGCCGCGGCGTTCGTTCCGCCCCTCCCGTCCACGCAACTTCGGAACCGCGACACGATGCGCCCCTTGCCGACCTTGTTGACCCTCGCCCTGGCCGCCGCGTTCGGCGGTTTCGCCGCCACCGCCATCCGCGAAGGCCTGGAAGCGCCGGCGCAGGCCGCGCCGCCGCCGGCGATCCCGGCGGTGACCGTACCGGCCGTGGCGGCGCTGCCGGCCTCGGTCGCCGGCCAGCAACTGCCGTCGCTGGCGCCGATGCTGCAGCGGGTCACCCCGGCGGTGGTCAGCGTGCACACCAAGCAGACCGTGCGCATCCGCAACCCGTTCGCCAACGATCCGATCTTCCGCCGCATGTTCCCCAACATCCCGCAGGAGCGGATCAACGAGTCGCTGGGCTCGGGCGTCATCATCGACGCCAAGAACGGTTACGTGCTGACCAACCACCACGTCATCGAAGGCGCCGACGAGGTCTCGGTGACGCTGGCCGACGGGCGCACGGTCAAGGCCGACTTCATCGGCTCCGACCCGGACACCGACGTGGCGCTGATGCGCATCCCGGCGCAGAACCTCAGCGCGATTTCGCTGGCCGATTCCGACGCGCTGCGGGTCGGCGATTTCGTGGTCGCGGTCGGCAACCCGTTCGGCATCGGCCAGACCGTCACCTCCGGCATCGTCTCGGCGGTGGGCCGCAGCGGCCTGCGCGGGCTGGGCTACCAGAACTTCATCCAGACCGACGCCTCGATCAATCCGGGCAATTCCGGCGGCGCGCTGGTCAATCTCAACGGCGAGCTGATCGGCATCAACACCGCCAGCTTCAATCCGCAGGGCAGCATGGCCGGCAACATCGGCCTGGGCTTCGCGATTCCGGTGAACCTGGCGCGCAACATCAAGGACCAGTTGATCGCCAACAACGGCGTCGTGCGCCGCGGCACCCTGGGGCTGGAATCGCAGGACGTGACGCCGCAGCTGGCGGCCGCGCTGAAGCTGGCCGAGCCGCGCGGCGCGCTGGTCTCGCGCGTGTTCGCCGGCAGCGCCGCGGCCGCGGCCGGGCTGCGCGCGGGCGACGTGATCCTGGCGGCCAACGGCCAGCGCGTGGACGGGCGCGATGCGCTGCGCAATTTCGAAGGCCTGCAGTCGATCGGCAGCAAGATCGCGCTGGACGTGCGCCGCGACGGCCAGGCGCTGCAGCTCAACGCCACCTTGCGCGAGCAGCCGCGCTCGCTGGCCGGCGCCGATCTGGATCCGCGCCTGGCCGGCGCCAGTTTCGGCGAACTGCCCGAACGCCTGCGCCAGTCCGGCCTGTCGGGCGTGGTGGTGGAAAGCGTGGCCCGCGGCAGTCGCGCCGAGGCCAACGATTTGCGCAAGGACGACATCATTCTTGCGGCCAGCAGCGGAAATTTCGACGATCTTCCGGGCTTCCGCGCGAGCTTCACGCGCGCCCCGGCACAGTTGCTGCTGCGCGTGCAGCGCGGCAACAACGTCGGCAACCTGGCGCTTCGCTGACTGCGCCGTTCCGCCCGGCGCACGCGGGCCGTTAACATCGGCCCGCTAAGATCGGGGCGCCTAGATCGAACCATCGAGTGAGATCGACCGCGCCCACGCACGGCCGCCACGGCGGCCGCGCCCTGCGACACCCGTTCAACGCCGCGCAAGGGCCGCCGCATCGCCCGGCCCGACCGCGGCACGCCGAACCCGGGACACGTTCCGCGGTTCATTCCCGCAGCAATACGGAGGAAACCACGATGTCCCCCACCTCGACCGATAACGTCAAGAGCAACCTCGGCCAGGCCGGCAGCCACCTCAAGCAGGCCGCCGCCGACGCCGGCGAAGCGATCCGCAGCGCCGCCGGCGTGGCCGGCGAAGAGCTGAAGCTCGGCAAGGCCAACGTCAAGTCCGATCTGGCCGACAGCGCGCTGGCCGGCATCGCCGCGGCCGAGCACGCCGGCGGCGCCGCGCGCGAGCAGGTCGACGCGCTGATGGACAAGGGCCGCGATCTGATCGAAAGCGCCGCCGAGCTGGTGCGCGAGCGTCCGCTGGCGTCGTTCGGCGTCGCCTTCGCCGCCGGCTTCATCATCGCCAAGCTCGCCCGCAGCGGCGACAAGTAAGTGAGCGCAAGCCACGCGCCCAACGCCGAGCGCGCGCCGGGCGAAGCCCCGCGCGCCGACGGCGACCGCAGCGAGCCCCGACAGGGGCCGCTGCCGCTGGAGGACGCGGTGCGCGAGATCGGCGATGCCGGCCGCGAAGGCCTGTCGGCCGCGCTCGACACCGGCCGCGCGCTGCGCGGCCTGTTGATCGCCGATCTGGCCCTGGCCCGCAGCGCGCTGGGCCGGGCGCTGATGTGGGTGGCGGTGGCGATCGTGTTCGGCGCGTCCTCGTGGCTGTTGTTGATGGCGGCGTTGATCGCGCTGTTGCAGGGCGTGCTGGGCTGGTCGTGGCTGGCGTCGATGTCGGCCGCGGCCGGGCTCAGCCTGGTGGTGACCGCGATCGGCGCGTGGCAGGCGTTGCGTTATTTCGAATACACCCGGCTCGCGGCGACGCGGCGGCAGTTGCGGCGCATGGGCCTGGGCCACGACGACGACGACGACGATCGCGAGGTCGACGCGCGGCAACCCAAGGAGGCGCGATGAGCCGGTTCGATCGCTTGCAGCGGCGCGTGGACAAGCGCGAGCGTTTGCTCGTGGGCCGCTACGAGCAGGTGCAGGAGCGCAAGCAGGTGTTGCTCAAGACCTGGCGCGAGGCGTGGACGCCGGGGCGGATCGTGGTCGCGGGGCTGGTGACCGGTTTCTTCATGGGCCGCGCCGAGCCGGTCAAGATCGCGGTCAAGAGCGGCAATCTGATGCAGATCGTGAGCCTGCTGTCGGGGCTGTTCGCCGGCGCCGGCGCGCAGCAGGCGGCGGACGAAGCGGGGCAAGCGGCCGGACAGGCCGGGCGCGCGGCGCGCGCGGCGGGGCAGGCGGCCGATGGGGCGCAGGCGGCGGCGGAACGCAGCGCGGCTTGATTCGGCTTGATTCGGCTTGATTCGGCTTGATTCGGATTGAGTCGGATTGAGTCGGCTCGATTTCGGCTTGACTCGGGGCCGGTGAGCGAGACTTCGGGAGCCCGGGCCTTGGGCCGGGGAAGCTCCCCGCGGGCTAGGGCCTGCGGCATACGCCCGCGGGGAGCTTCCCCGGCCCAAGGCCCTCCAACTCTTTTGATGGTTCGAATGGGTCGCGCTGTTGCGGGCGCGGGCGCTCCGTTCGCGCCACCGACGCTCTCCCCGCCACCCCACGAAAATCGGAGCATCGGGCCGGCCGGGGATCCCCTTGAGCGCTTGCCGCAGGCCCTAGCGAAAGGGGATCCCCGGCCGGCCCGATGCGCCCCGCGCGCCCTGCGCACAGCATGCTGGCGCGTACACGCGCAAGAGCGCACAGTTTGCGCCGGTTCCGCCGCATCGCCGCCGCCTTGATCCCATCCCCGCCGTCCGCCACGAACACCACCGACTCCGTCCCGCCGCCTGCGCCGGACGCCGCCACCGCTTGCGACGCCGACGAATCCGGCGTCGCGCCCGCGCTGCCGCGCCCGCGCGGGCCGGTGTCGCTGCTGATCCTGGCCACGCTCGCGTTCGGCTACACCTTGTGGGCGGCGCAGGAATTGCTGCTGCCGGTCCTGCTGGCCGCGTTCTTCGCCCTGGTCGGCAATCCGATCCTGCGCCTGCTCGGCCGGCTGCGGCTGCCGCGGCTGCTGGCCGCGCTGCTGGTGCTGGCCGGCGGCCTGGCCATCGCCGGCACCCTGACCCTGCAACTGGCCGAACCGGCCGGCGAATGGGTGCGGCAGGTGCCCAAGGAACTCAAGCAGGTCGGCCCCAAGCTGCGGCAGATGACCAAGCCGCTGCAGGACGCCAACCGCGCCGCGCAGAACTTCGCCCGCGCCGCCGGCGGCGAGAACACCGCCAAGCCGGTGCAGGTGGTCAAGACCGAGCTCGACGATCCCTACCGCGCGTTGACCACCACGCCCAAGCGCGTGGCCCAGGTGCTGGCGGTGGTGCTGCTGACCTTCTTCTTCATGGTGTTCGGCGAATCGCTGCAGCGCAACGCCATCGCCCTGCTGCCGAGCCAGCAGCAGAAGAGACTCACCATCGACATCCTGCATTCGATCGAGCGCGAGATCTCGCGCTACGTGCTCACCATCAGCCTCATCAACACCGGCCTGGGCCTGGCCCTGGCCGGCGCGCTGTACGCGCTGGGCACGCCGCTGCAGGAGGCGCTGCTGTGGGGCACGATGGCCGCGATCCTCAACTTCGCGCCGTTCGTCGGCCCGTTGATCGGGGTGGCGGTGATGCTGGTGATGGGGCTGGTCGCGTTCGACGAACTGTGGCCGTCGCTGCTGCCCGCGGGGCTGTACCTGGGCCTGCACACCATCGAGTCGCAAGTGGTGACGCCGCTGGTGCTGGGCCGGCGCATGCGCCTGTCGCCGCTGGTGCTGATGCTGGCGCTGATGTTCTTCGGCTGGCTGTGGGGCATCGTCGGCCTGCTGCTGGCGGTGCCGCTGCTGGTGTGCGTGAAGCTGGTGCTGGCGCGGATCGAGGGCCTGGACGGCTGGGCCCGGCTGCTGGAATGAGCGGGGCATGATCCTCGCCGCCGATGTCCACTATTTCGGCGCCAACGCGCGTGCGGCCGGGGTGCTGTTCGCCGACTGGAGCGATCCGCACGCGGCGGCGACGCTGACCGTCGACATCGACCGGGTCGCCGATTACGAACCCGGCGCGTTCTACCGCCGCGAACTGCCGTGCCTGACCGCGCTGCTGGCCCGGCTCGACGCCGCGCCGGACTGCATCGTCGTCGACGGCCACGCCTGGCTCGACGGCGCCGGCCGGCCCGGCCTCGGCGCGCATCTGTGGCAATCGCTGCAGCGCCGCAGCGCCGTGGTCGGCGTCGCCAAGACCCGCTTCGTCGACACGCCGGCGGACGCCGAAGTCCTGCGCGGCGGCGGCACGCGGCCGCTGTACGTGACCGCCGCCGGCCTCGACCCGGCGCTGGCGCGCGCCGCGGT
>NZ_LXSD01000392.1:0-13976 GCF_017168095.1 Lysobacter enzymogenes
GCCGGCGCCGGCCTCGACGTTTCGGCCGCGGCCGGCGGCGGCGACGCCGGCGAGTTGCGCCTGCTCGCGCCGCAGGGCGCGATCGCCCTGGACGGCACGCTCAAGGGCGCGGCGCCGAAGGGGCAGGGCGGCCGCATCGAACTCGACAGCGGCGCGGCGCTGGACCTGGACACGCTGGCCCAGCGTCTGGCCGGCAGCGGCATCGACCGCAGCGTCGCGGTGCGCAGCCGCAGCGGCGACCTGCAACTCAGCGCCGGGCAGACCCTGCGCGCGCGCGAAGTCAGCCTGACCGCCGACGGCGGCGCCGATGCGCTGCTGCGCGACGCGGCCAACGGCAACCTGCGCATCCTCGGCGACATCGACGCTTCCGGCAGCGCCGGCGGCCGCATCGAACTCTACGGCCGCCACGGCGTGGAGCTGCAAGGCCGCCTGCTCGCCAACGGCAGCGACGCGAACAAGCGCGGCGGCACCGTGCGCATCGGCACCAGCGGGCGCAGCGACGGTACCCTCAATGCCGATTACGGCTACCAGAACGTCGCCGCCGACGCGGCCGGCGTAATCCGCATCGGCCGCGACGCGCTGATCGACGTGCGCGGCGGCAGCGCCGGCGGCCTGTCCGGCGGCAAGGTCGAGTTGCGCGCGCCGCTGCTGGTCGGCGGCGACGTCAACGTGGCGGTGGACACCCCCGGCGCGATCGTCGGCGCGCGCGAAGTCGGCCTGGAAGCCTATGCGGTGTGGAGCGCGAGCGATGCGCTCGATCCGCTGCATCCCGAACGCCACTTCGACGGCATCGTCGATCCGGCCGGCTGGTACGGCAGCGACGGCAAGCTGGTCGCCGGCAAGTGGCGCGACGCCAGCGGCGCCGAACTGGCCGCGCCGCAGACGCCGGAGCAGCTCGCGCTGTACCTCAAGACCCATTACTTCACCCCCGACGCGGCCAATGCCGCGCACCAGGGCTTCTACGGTTATCTCAACGGCGACAGCGTCGCGCATCCGGCCGGCACGTTGATGCGCTTCGTGCAGACCCCGGGCTTCGCCTTCGGCGAGCGCTTCGCCGGCATCGCCAATTTCCGCGCGCGGCCGGGCATCGAGCTGCAGAACCCCGACGCCGCGCGCGACGGCGGCGCGATCCGCGTGCTGACCAACTGGAACCTCAACTCCGGCGACCGCAACGCGCCCGACTTCCGCTACCAGGGCGCCGCGCCGGTGCTGACCTTGCGCGCGGCCGGCGATGTGCAGGTCGACGCCAGCATCAGCGACGGCTTCTACAACTACAACGCCGCCGGCAGCGGCGCGGTCGGCAACTACGACGGCTCCGTGGCCGCGCGCCTCGCCTGGCTGCAGAACAACCCGCTCACCATGCCCGACAGCGAGCAGTTCCTGCCGCCGCCGCAGCCGTTCGATCCCGACGACGAGTCCGGCCAGTACTACGGCCAGTACGACGAACTGTTCGGCATGATGACCCGGCCCGACAGCGCGCTCGACAACATCGTCGGCCCCGGCACTTCGCTGATGGGCTTCATCGACTTGCTGATCTCCATCGCCGGCACCGGCGATGCGGGCATCGCCGAACCCGCGCCGCCGACCGGCCCGGGCGACTACGCCGGTTATCTGGAGCGTTACCGCGGCTACGTGATCGACCTGGCCAACCGCGTCGCCAACGGCGAATCGCCGCCGATGACCTGGGCGCCGCGCCTGCCGGTGCTCGGCCCGGTCCCGCCGGCCGCCGACCGCACGCCGACCCTGCAGGCCAGCGTCGAGCGGCCGATGCCGTGGCTGGAGCAGCAACTCGCCGGCGGCGACAGCAGCCGCTACCGTTTCGTCGCCGGCGCCGATTTCTCCAGCGTCGCGCCCGACCGCGCCGGCGCCGGCGCGGCCGACATCGTGTTCGACGGACACACCACCTTGCGCAAGCCGGGCCAGAGCGATCTGCTGCTGCCGAACGTGCTGCGCACCGGCACCGGCGAGATCGAACTGGTCGCCGCGCGCGACGTGCGCTTCGCCGACCGCGACGCGCCGGCCAGCGTCTACACCGCCGGCCGCCCGGGCGAGGGCACCGGCGTCGACGCCTCGCGGCCGCGGGTGGAAGGCGCGGCCTCGCCGCAGAACCTCAACGGGCCGCTGGTCGCGGTCACCGGCGCGGTCAATCCCGAAGCGGCCGGCAACTTGAGCGTGCGCGCCGGCCGCGACATCGTCGGCAACCGCCAGGTGCGCGACCGCGACGGCCGCCGCAGCGGCGTCGCCGGCAGCTACCTCAACCAGTACTGGTGGCCGTGGATGCAGACCGGCAACGTCGCCGGGCCCGACGGTCGCCTGGTCTCGACCTCGATCAACTTCGGCGGCTTCGCCCAGGGCTTGCTCAGCGTCGGCGGCGATATCCGTCTGGACGCCGGGCGCGACCTGATCGAAGTGTCGGCGTCCTCGCCGACCACCTGGCTGCGCGACGGCGCCGGCGCACTGCGCCGCTTCGGCGGCGGCGACCTGTACGCCAGCGCCGGCCGCGACGTGCTCGGCGGCGACTTCTTCGTCTCCCAGGGCCAGGGTTCGCTCGACGCCGGCGGCCGCATCGGTTCGGCCTACGATCTGAACGTGCCGGTGTTCATCGAGAACGTCACCGGCCAGACCACGACGATGAGCTCCGGCGTGGCGCCGATCCTGGCGATGCAGGACGCGCGCTGGAACGTCGGCGCCAGCGGCGACATCGACATCGGCCGGGTGCTCAATCCCTCGTATGCGCGTTTGAGCGAGCGCGAGGCGGATTCGCAGTCCTTCGGCGCCGACGCCGCGCTCAATGCGACCTCGACCACCGGCGACGTGCAACTGGGCAGCCTGCTGCTGGGCGATGTGCTGTTCGCTTACGGCGGCCGCGACCCGGGACGCCCGCAGTCGCCGTACAACATCGGCAGCAGTTCGCTGTTCGCGCAGGTGCTGCCCGGCTATCTCGGCCTGACCGCGATCGCCGGCGACGTGCGCGTGCGCAACGGCGGCCAGCTGTTCCCGTCGCTGCGCGGCGGGCTGAGCCTGCTCGCCGGCGGCGACGTGCAGCTCTACGCCGACCAGTTCCCGCGCCTGGACACGCTGCGCCTGCTCGACATCGACCCGGCCTGGATGCCGTCGCCGCTGCAGCCGCTGTCGAGCCTGCCCGAACAGACCGCGTTCGACTTCTCGCGCCTGGACGTGTTCATCCCGAACCGCGACCAGCGCGCCAACCTGCACCGCGACGACCGCGAGCCGGTGCGGGTGTACGCGCTGGGCGACATCGTCGACGGCCAGCCGGGCCCGAGCCAGAGCTTCAACACCCTGACCCTGGACCTGCCCAAGCCGGCGACCGTGCGCGCCGGCCGCGACATCGTCGATCTGGACCTGCGCGGGCAGAATTATCGCGGCAGCGACGCGACCCGCGTGCTGGCCGGGCGCGACCTGTACTACCGTCCGCTCGGCCGCAGCATCAGCGGCCGGGTCAGCCGCTACAACTGGCTGGAGCTCGGCGGCCCGGGCAGCTTCGAAATCCAGGCCGGGCGCGACCTGGGGCCGTTCACTTCGGCCAACGAAGCCTATGCGTTCGACCAGTTGCGCGCCGAGGGCGGCGGCATCCGCACCATCGGCAACCGCGACAACGCCGGCTTGGGCTACGCCGGCGCCGACCTGGTGCTGCGCTTCGGCGTCGCGCCGGGCATCGACACGCGCGCGTTCGCCGCGCGCTATCTCGATCCGGCCGGCGCGGAGTCCGCGGCCTACGCCGCGTGGCTGGCCGACTACGTGCGCCAGCAGCGCCGCGATGCCGGCGGCGACGGCGGCGAACTGTCGCCGCAGCAGGCCTGGGCCGAATTCGCGCAACTGCCGCAGGACGCGCAGCAGCGCCTGGTCGATCGCGTCTTCCTCGACCTGCTCGAACGCGCCGGCCGCGACAACAAGAACCCGGCCAGCCCCGAGTTCGGCAAGTACGCCGCGGGGTATCGCGCGATCAACACCTTGTTCCCGTCGGCGCTGGGCTACACCGCCAATCGTCTGGAAGGCGGCGCCAACGGCGCCGACGCGCCGGTGGCGAGCGGACGTTTCGACATGCGCGGTTCGACCGTGCAGACCCAGCAGGGAGGCGACGTGCGCATCCTCGGCCCGGGCGGCGACGTGCTGGTCGGCAGCGTGGCGGCGCCGCCGCTGGTGACCAACAACCGCGGCGAGACCGTGATCGGCCCCAACCAGCAGGGCGTGCTGACGCTGGATGTCGGCGACATCGGCATCTTCACCGACCGCAGCGTGCTGCTTGCGCAGAGCCGCATCTTCACCCAGGGCGGCGGCGACCTGACCATCTGGAGCTCGAACGGCGACATCAACGCCGGCAAGGGCGCCAAGACCTCGTCGGACAAGCCGCCGGTGCGCTATGTCTGCGACCTCGACCAGTATTGCCGCATCGACGCGCGCGGCCTGGTCACCGGCGCCGGCATCGCGACCCTGCAGACCGCGGCCGGCGCCAAGGCCGGCGACGCGGTGCTGGTGGCGCCGCGCGGCACCATCGACGCCGGCGACGCCGGCATCCGCATCGGCGGCAACCTGATCGTCGCCGCGCAGACCATCGCCAACGCCGACAACATCCAGGTCGACGGCGAATCCATCGGCATCCCGGTCGCGCGCAACGTCGACACCGGCGCGCTCAGCGCGGCCTCGTCGGCGAGCTCGGGCGTCAACGCGGTGGCCGAGCAGATGGCGGAAAAGCGCCCGCCGATCGGAGGGCGCGACCTGCCGGCGGTGATCTCGGTGCAGGTGATCGGCTTCGGCCATTGCGACGCCGACAATCCGCGGTGCGCGAATGCGCCGTGAGCGGTGGTGAACGGGTGGCAGTGCGGGCAGGGTAGGCGGACGAGGCGGCCATTGGCCGCCTCGTTCGTTTTGGGGTTGGGGGTGGTGAGGTTTCGCGCTGCGTCTTTCCGTTGCGATGATGGCGTTCGCCGTGGTCGAAACGTCTCTTTCGCCGCGTCTCTCCCTGGTCGTCATACCCGCGAAGGCGGGGCTCCAGAGACTTCAGAGCGATGCTTCGGAGAAGCCCTGGATTCCCGCCTGCGCGGGAATGACGGCAGGTTGGTTTCGGGCCAAGTCGGTTTCACCGCGGCTCTTCAAGCCGTCATCCTCACGAAGGCGGGGATCCAGAGACTTCAGAGCCATACCTCGGTGAAGCCCTGGATTCCCGCCTTCGCGGGAATGACGACAGGTTGGTTTCGGGCCAAGTCGGTTTCACCGCGGCGCTTCAAGCCGTCATCCCCGCGAAGGCGGGGATCCAGAGACTTCAGCGTCATGCCTCGCTGCCACTGCAACTCAATCCGTGCGACTGCAGCAAGCATCCGCAACGACGCGACACGATCTCAGCGACGACGAAGTCTCCTGCACGATGCGAATCGATGAGCGCAGCGTCGTTTATTCGCAACCGATCGCGCGAACATGCGTGAAGCGCGACACGATGCGAAAGTGGCGAAAAAACCGTCGCATATGACAGTTGCCGGCCGTCGCAAGCGCGGCATGGACTCAGCGCCCGTGGCCGTGACGCAGTGCGCGCGTGCGCTGTCATCTGTGTAACCGCAACGCGCGGAGGCGACACAAAACCTTCGTATCGCCTACGAAAACACGATTTCGATCGCGACAAATCCCCGTGTATTAGTCACTTGAGCCATGTAATAAATACTTACCCGCATGGTCGCTGCGCTTGCACACGTCGCGCCCATTCTGTCGCCGCGCCAACGCAACCCGTTCGAGGCAACGCGTCGGCGCCTTGCATCGAATCGATACGGATTGATCCGCGGGCATTCGGCCCGCACCCTCATAAGGAGACGTCTCGTGCATCGCAACAAGCTTCATGTCGGCCTGCTGGCCGCTACCGCTGTCCTGGTCTTCGCTGGTTCGGCCAATGCGGCCGATCTGTACGGCGGCGGCGCCACCTTCCCGGCTCCGGCTTACGTCGGCGACCTGTACAACGGCACCTCGCCGGTCGCCAAGCTGTCGCGCGATTCCGCCATCACCCTGCCGGCCGTCAGCTTCAGCGTCGCCGGCCTGGGCAACTCCACCGGCACCAAGATCCCGGTGTTCCAGGACTTCCACACCCGCTACTCGGCCGACGCCGTGTCCTACTGCCAGACCGGCAGCGGCACCGGCAAGAAGATCCTCAACAACGACGGCATCTTCGCCAACGGCGCCTGCTCGCCGGCCGGCATCACCGGCTTCAGCTCGATCTCGGGCCAGTCGGCTCCGGACTTCATCGGCACCGACGCGCCGATCGCCACCGCCGACTACAACACCTTCATCGCCAACATGGCCTCCACCCGTACCGCGATCGTGCAGATCCCGGTGCTGGCCGGCGCCATCGCCCTGCCGTTCAAGGACACCGTCGGCGGCGTGACCTCGGTCGCGCTGAACACCGAGCAGGTCTGCCGCATCTTCGCCGGCGACATCAAGCTGTGGAGCGATTCGCGCCTCGGCCTGAGCCTGCCGGCCAACAGCCATCCGATCACCATCGTCTACCGTTCGGAAGGCAGCGGCACCTCGTTCGCCTTCACCAGCTACCTCGCCGCGCAGTGCAACGGCAAGTTCGGCCTGTCCGCGACCTTCTTCCAGCCGAACCAGAGCTACGCCACCGCCGCCGCTTCGGCGCTGCCGAATTACTCGGCGTCCTCGGCCCAGGCCGGCAACAACGGCGTGGTTTCCAAGGTCAAGGCGACCACCGACGCGATCGGCTACGCCGACATCGCCGAAGTGCTGAGCCAGGGCGTGATGTACGCCTCGGTCAACGGCTACGACCCGGCCCTGTTCGGTTCGACCGGCCCGGTCAGCCTGGCTCCGGCCTCGCTGCTGTCGGCCAAGGTGCTCGACGGCGCCACCGTCAACGACGTGCCGGCCAGCGTCGCCGCCCCGGCCCGCAACTGCACCCGCCTGGTCGCTCCGACCGCGACCATCTCGGCCGCTTACCCGATCGCCGCGGTGACCTACCTGGCCGCCTACAACGCCGGCAACGGCACCAAGGCCACGGCGATCAAGAACCTGTTCAAGCAGTTCTACGGCCCGATCCCGGCGACCAATCCGGACCCGCGCGTCTCGCTGCCGACCGGCTATGCCTACATCGACGGCAACACGCTGTTCCGCAGCTCGGCGGTCGGCTCGATCAACAGCTGCATCAACTGATCGCGGGCGCGGCGGCGGCAAGGACAGCCGCCGCCGCGCAAGGCGGCAGGTAAAAGACACACCGAAAGAGAAACGCCGAAGAGAAACACTGCAGTAGGCGAGCACGCAAAAAGAAAAGCTCCCCGGTCGCATCGGGGAGCTTTTTTCTTGCCCGTTCGCCTGGCGGCGCCTCGGGTCAGGCGTGGATCGATCTGGGTTGGATCAAGACGAACAGGATCAGGTCGAACAGGATCAGGTGCCGCAGAAACAGGTGGCGTTGGCGCCGACGCGGCCGCCGGCCGGGCTTTCGGCGTAGACCGAGCAGGCCGAGGTGTCGGCGGTGCCCTTGTTGGCCGGCGCTTCGGTCTTGGCGTTGCAGGTGCTGACCGCAATGCGCTTGCCGTTGCCGACCACGGTGGTGATGCAGTTGGCCGACACCTGTTCGCCGCTGCTGAGGTTGGCGGTGTTGTCGACCGCAATCACCGCATCGCGGCTGGTCGCCAGCGCGGTGCCGAACACCTCGACCTTGTTCGAACCGGTCGGGCAGGCGAAGTCGGCGGTGCAGAACGCGCTGTCGCCGACGGCGCCGGCATCGACGGTGGCGTAGACCTGCACCACGCCCGGCAGCAGCTTGAGGGTCTTGCACTGGCTGGCGGCGTCGGCCTGCGGAGCGGCCGACAGGCCCAGGCCGAGCGCGACGGCGGCGGCGAACAGTTTGGCGCGGATTGCGTAGTCCATGACGTGTCTCCTTGAAGGTTGGATGGAACCGGCGCGGATGCGCGGCATCCGGGGGACGCGCACGGACGCGTCGACGCAAGGTGTACAGCAGCGGCCGCATCGCGCGGCCGCGAGGAGTGTGCAGGTGAAAGGCCAAAGGCCGGATCGCGCCGGTAGGCGTCGGCCGGTAGTGCGCAGCGTCGCAGGCGTGCGTGTCCCCGCGCTAGGAAAGCAAAGCCACGTGTCGGCGCGGTTGCACGGGTGTGAACGCGCGCATGAACGCGCGTGCCGCCGCGCACGCGGCGCGGCGGCGGGCGAGTCTCAGTTCTCGCTGCGCGCCAGCATGCGCTCGCGCCGGTGCATCAGCACGCCGGCCACGCTGACGCCGATCGCCACCAGCACCACGATGATCGTGGTCAGCGCGTTGATCTCCGGAGTGACGCCGAGCTTGACCTTGGAATAGACCAGCATCGGCAGCGTGGTCGAACCCGGGCCGGAGGTGAAGCTGGCGATGACCAGGTCGTCCAGCGAAAGCGTGAAGGCGAGCAGCCAGCCGGCCAGCAGCGCCGGCGCGATCAAGGGCAGGGTGATGACGAAGAACACCCGCCACGGTTTCGCGCCCAGGTCCATCGCCGCCTCTTCCAGGCTGGCGTCCATCGAGGTCATGCGCGAGCGCACCACCACGGTGACGTAGCATGCGGTCAGGGTGATGTGGGCGAGGGTGATCGTGGTCATGCCGCGCTCGGGCCAACCGAACAGCTGTTGCAGCCCGACGAACAGCAGCAGCGAAGACAGGCCGAGCATGACGTCGGGCATCACCATCGGCGCCGAGTTCATCAGGCTCAGGATGCCGCGGCCGGGGAACTTGCCGAAGCGCGACAGCGCCAGCCCGCTGGCGGTGCCCAGGGCGACCGCGGCGGTGGCCGAGATCGCGGCGATGATCAGGCTGCGCTGGGCGGCTTCCAGGATCTGCTCGTTGCGCGCCAGCGCCGCGTACCACTGCAGCGAGAACCCGCCCCAGGTGGTGGCGCGGTCGGAGCCGCTGAAGGAATAGACGATCACCGAGACGATGGGCAGGTACAGGAACGCGTAACCCAGCGCCATCATCGTGTACAGCGCGAACGGCCGCCGCTTCACGACTGCGCCTCGCGCGCGACGCGGCGGTTCTCGATGTATTCGAACAGCAAGGTCGGCAGCACGATCAGCAGCAGCATCGCCACCGCGATCGCCGCCGACAGCGGCCAGTCGCGGTTGGTGAAGAACTCGGTCCACAGCACCCGGCCGATGGTCAGCGCGTCGGGGCCGCCGAGCACGTCGGGAATCACGAACTCGCCGACCGCCGGGATGAACACCAGCAGGCTGCCGGCGAGGATGCCCGGGAACGACAGCGGCAGGGTGATGCGGCGGAACGCCTGCCACGGTTTCGCGCCGAGGTCGGCGGCGGCTTCCAGCAGGGTGAAGTCCAGGCGGATCAGGGTCGCCGCCAGCGGCAGGATCATGAAGGGCAGGTAGTTGTAGGTGATGCCGATGTAGACGGCGAGGTTGGTGTGCAGCACCGCCTGCCCGGGTTCGAGCAGGCCCAGCCCGACCAGGCTCTGGCTGAGCCAGCCGTTGGCGCGCAGCAGGCCGATCAGCGCATAGGTGCGCAGCAGCGAACTGGTCCAGAACGGCAGGATCACCAGCACCAGCAGCAACAAGCGCCACAGCCGCGGCGCGCGCGCGATGCCGTAGGCGATCGGATAGCCCAGCAGCAGGCAGCACGCGGTGGAGACGCTGGCGAACAGCAGCGATTTCAGATACGCCGCCACGTACAGCGGGTCGGCCAGCAGCGCGGCGTAGTTGGCCGCGTGCAGGCGCAAGGTGGTGCCGCCGTTCTCGGCGGTCTCCAGCAGCGGCGTGTACGGCGGCACTTGCCCGAACACCGACTGGGCGAAGCTGATCTTCAGCACGATCAGGAACGGCACGCAGAAGAACAGCGCCAGCCACAGCATCGGGATCGCGGTGACGAGCAGGCGGCCGCGGCGTGTGCGGAACTCGTCGCCTACCGAGCGGAACCAACCGAAGAGGTTATAAACGACATCCGCCCAGAAACCCCAAATCCCCGAGCCGCGCCGATGTCCGCTCACGCTCACCGCAGCCTCCTCACGTCCGGCCGACCGCAAATCCCCAGCCCCCGCCGCTGTCGCGCGCTCACGACGTCAACACCACGGCGCTGGTCGCATCCCACGACAACCACAACGTATCGTCCCAGTCGTAATGCGGCTCGGAACTGCGCGCCACATGCGTCTCCTGCACCCGCAGCACCGCGCCGGCCTCGGTCTGCACGTGATAGATCGACACATCGCCGAGATAGGCGATGTCGCGCACCTTGCCCATCACCGCGTTGTCGAAGCCTTCCGGCCGGGTCTCGTGCACGTCGATCTTTTCCGGCCGCACCGCGATGCCGACGGAAGTGCCTTCCGGCAGCGGATCGGGATGGCGCGCCAGCAGCTCGCCGCCGACGCCGTCGCACTGGATACGCAGGTCGCCGTCGCCGTCCTGGCCGAGCACGCGGCCTTCGAGCAGGTTGATGCCGCCGATGAACTCGGCGACGAAGCGCGTGGACGGGTATTCGTACAGCACCGCCGGCGTCGAGACCTGGACGATGCGGCCGGCGTCCATGACCGCGATGCGCGAGGACATGGTCATGGCTTCTTCCTGATCGTGGGTGACCATGATGAAGGTGGTGCCGACGCGTTCCTGGATGCTCACCAGTTCGAACTGGGTGTGCTCGCGCAGCTTCTTGTCCAGCGCGCCGAGCGGCTCGTCGAGCAGCAGCAGCTTGGGCTGCTTGGCCAGCGCGCGCGCCAGCGCCACGCGCTGGCGCTGGCCGCCGGAGAGCTGGTCGGGCTTGCGGTTGCCCAGCTGCGGCATGCGCACCAGTTCCAGCATCTGCTGCACGCGGTCGCGGATCTCGCCGGCGCCGGGCCTGGCGCCGCCGCTGGAATGCTTGAGGCCGAAGGCGATGTTCTGGGCCACGCTCATGTGCGGGAACAGCGCGTAGCTTTGGAACATCATGTTGACCGGCCGCTGGTACGGCGGCAGGTCGGTGACGTCGATGCCGTCGATCAGCACGCGGCCGCGGTCGGGCGATTCGAACCCGGCCAGCACCCGCAGCAGCGTGCTCTTGCCCGAGCCCGAGCCGCCGAGCAGGGCGAAGAACTCGCCGCGGTAGACGTCCAGCGAGATGTCGTCGCAGGCGTAGACCTTGCCGAAGGTCTTGGTCACGCCTTCGATGCGCACGAACGGCTGCGCGGCGGGATCGCGCCAGGGCTCCAGCGCGGGGCTGCGGGCGGGAACGCTCACGCGCTCAGTGCCCGCTCTTGATGCTGGTCCACGCGCGCACGCGCTGGCGCTGCACGTCCTCGGGCAGCGAGCGCGGATCGACCAGCTTGGCGCGCACGGCCTCGGGCGGGTACACGCCCGGGTCCTGGGCGATGGCCGGATCGACCAGCGGCGCGGCGTCCTTGTTGGCGCTGGCGTAGGCGACGTGATTGCTGATCGCCGCGGCGACCTTGGGATCGAGCAGGTAATCGATGAAGGCGTGGGCGTTGCCGATGTGCTTGCTGTCCTTGGGGATCGCGATCACGTCGACCCAGCGGATCGCGCCTTCCTTGGGGATCGAGAAGCGCAGGTTAGGCGCCGGCTTGCCGGCCTTCTTGGCCGCGTCGAACGCGGCGGTGCTGGCCTGGGCGATGTCGCCGGAATAGCCCATCACGATGCAGGCGTCGCCGTTGGCGAAGGCGTCCTTGTACTCGGCGTTGTTGAAGGTGCGCACGAACGGGCGGATCGCCGCGTAGACCTTCTTGACCGCGTCGATCTCGTCGGCGGCGCCGGCGTTGGGATCGCGGCCGAGCCAGATCAGCGCGGCGCCGAAGGCTTCCTGGTCGTCGTCGAGCACGGTGATGCCGCACTTGCCGAGCTTGGCCGCGTTGGCCGGGTCGAACAGCAGCGACCACGAATCCAGCGGCGCGCTCTCGCCGAGCGCTTCCTTGATCTTGTCGACGTTCAGCCCCAGGCCGGTGGTGCCCCACATGTACGGCACCAGGTGCTCGTTGCCCGGATCGATCGAGGCCAGGTTCTGCAGCAGCTGCGGGTCCAGGTGGCTCCAGTTGCGCAGCTTGCTCTTGTCGAGCTTCGCGTACAGGCCGGCCTTGACCTGGCGCTGGGCGAACGGGCGCGCCGACGGGAACACCGCGTCGTAGCCCGAGGCGCCCGCGCTGAGCTTGCTTTCCAGGGTTTCGTTGGCGTCGTAGACGTCGTAGTTGACCTTGATGCCGGAGGCCGCTTCGAAGTTCTTGACCGTGTCGTCGGCGACGTAGTCCGACCAGTTGTAGACGTTGAGCACCTTCTCCTCGGCGCCCGGCTTGGCGGCGGGGGCGTTGGCGTCGGCGGCGGGCTTGCCGCCGCAGGCGGCGAGCATGAGGACGGCGCAGGCGAGCGGGGCGAGGCGCAAGGTCACGGCAATCTCCTGGGAAAACGGGAGCCGGCGGGCGCGGCGGGCCCGGGGCGTTGGCGGGAATGTTCGAAGGCGGGCCGCGTGGTGTCAACGAGTTGTGGGATTGGCCGGGGGTTTGCGGCATGAGTGGGGCGGCCTTCACGTCGCCGCGACGGTGGTGGAGCAGGGAGATAGGAGATAGGAGATAGGAGGTAGGAGGTAGGAGGTAGGAGGTAGTGGAGGTGTCGATCCGGGCTATCTCCTAGCTCCTATCCGCCATCTGCTGGCTTCATGCTGTATCTTCGCGCCCCGGCGCGCCGGCCCGGGCCGGCGCCGCTCAGGTTCCGGCCCGCGCCGCGCCGCCGTTTTCGCCGCCGCGCCGCGTCGCCCCGCACGCATTCCAGGGAGATTCCACGATGTCCGACCGCCGCCTTCACCCGCGTCCGCGCGCTGCGCAACTGCTGCTGGCCGCCGCCCTGGCCGTGGCCGCGCCCTGGGCCTGCGCCCAGGACGCCGGCGCCGGCGAACGCGACTGGAACGTGCGCGGCGGCGTCGCCTTGATGAGCGATTACGTCTGGCGCGGCGTCTCCCAGACCCAGGAAGACCCGGCCCTGCAGGCCGAGATCAACCTCGAACACCGCAGCGGCTTCTACGCCGGCCTGTGGGCCTCGAGCATCGACTTCACCGCGCCGGGCGAGGAAAACGATGGCGTGCATTACGAACTCGACGGCTACCTGGGATGGTCGGGCGAACTGCGCCCGGGCCTGGAGCTGGACGTGGTCCTGACCCGCGCCGCCTACCCGGGCGCCAGGCGCGGCTTCGACTACGACTACACCGAACTGGAAGGCACCTTGAGCTTCGCCGAGCACTACCACGTCGGCCTGGCCTATTCGCCCGACATCTTCGGCCTGGGCGGCAAGGGCTATTACTGGAACGCCGGCGGCGAATGGCCGCTGGGCGAAAGCGGCTTCGGCCTCAAGGCGCAGATCGGCTACTACGACCTGCAAGACCCGCTCGGCGACAGCTACAACGACTACCTGCTGGCGCTGACCCGCGAATTCGGCCCGTTCCACGCCGAACTGCAGTACACCACCACCTCCAGCTACGGCCCGAAGATTTCCGAAGGCCTGGACGACAAGACGCTGGCCGACGACAAGGTGGCGGTGCTGGTGGGCTGGAAGTTCTGATTCGGCGCCGCTCCTACAGCCTTATCCGTACCGGCCGCAGCCCCTGTAGGAGCGACGCAAGTCGCGACCGCGCCAGACCGATTGCGGCGCAAGTTTCGTCGTAGTTGCGTAGCCGCGGTCGCGGCTCGCGCCGCTCCTGCAGTCGGATACGTACCCGCCGCAGCCCCTGTAGGAGCGACGCGAGTCGCGACCGCGCCAGACCGATTGCGGCGCAGGTTTCGTCGTAGTTGCGTAGCCGCAGTCGCGGCTCGCGCCGCTCCTGCAGCCGGATACGTACCCGCCGCAGCCCCTGTAGGAGCGACACAAGTCGCGACCGCGCCAGATCGCTTGCGGCGCAGGTTTCGTCGTAGTTGCGTAGCCGCGGTCGCGGCTCGCGCCGCTCCTGCAGCCGGATACGTACCCGCCGCAGCCCCTGTAGGAGCGCCGCGAGTCGCGACCGCGCCAGACCGATT
>NZ_LXSD01000392.1:14026-19934 GCF_017168095.1 Lysobacter enzymogenes
CCCGCCGCAGCCCCTGTAGGAGCGCCGCGAGTCGCGACCGCGCCAGACCGATTGCGGCGCAAGTTTCGTCGTAGTTGTGTTGTCGCGGTCGCGACTTGCGTCGCTCCTACAGGTAGGGCGCGAAGCGGCGATTCGCGCTCAGCGCTCCGGTTTGCGTCCGCACACTTCGCTGACCAAGCCGCGCAGCCAGGCGTTGGCCGGGTCCGCTTCGCTGTTGGCGTGCCAGTACAGGTGCAACTGCGCCGCCGGCAGCGCGAACGGCAGTTTCAGGCGCACCAGCGCGCCGTCCGGGGCGATTCGCGCGGCCAGGCTTTCGGGCAGGGTCAGCAGCGCGTCGGATTGCGCCGCCACCGCGCACGCGGCGTGGTAGCTGCGGCAGCGCAGCGCGATGTTGCGTTGCAGGCCCAGGTGGAGCAAGGCCAGGTCCTCGATCACTTGCCCGGTGGCGCGCGCCGACACCGCGACGTGCCGCGCCTGCAGGTATTGCTTCAGGCTCAGGCGCCGCGCGAGCGGATGACCGGCGCGCGCGACTACGCAGAAACCGTCTTCGAACAGCGGCCGGTGGCGGACCGGATCGCGCACTGGCAGGGCCACGTCCACCGCCAGGTCGACCTGGCCGGCGGCCAGTTCGCGGCCGAGGTCGCGGCGCGGCAGGGCCACGCTGGCCAGGGTCGCGCCGGGCGCCTGCGCGCGCAGCGCGCGCATCAGCGCCGGCAGCAGCACGCTCTCGCTCGCGTCGGGCATGCCGATGCGGAACGACTGCCGGCTCGACGCCGGCTCGAAGCGGTCGCGCTGCTGCAGCAGTTCGCGCAGCCGCGCCAAGGCTTCCAGCAACGGCGGCGCGAGGCGCTGGCAGGCGGCGGTGGGGCTCATGCGGCGGCCGTCGCGCACGAACAGCGGGTCGTCGAACTGGCGCCGCAGCCGCGCCAGCGCGTGGCTCACCGCCGACGGCGTCAAATGCAGCGCCTGCGCCGCCAGGCTCAGGTTGCGCTCGCGATAGACCGCCTCGAACACCTTGAGCAGGTTGAGGTCGAGCTGTTCGCTGCGGCTATGAATCCGGTTCATGCCAAGACGTTAGCAAAGATCACTTCATTCATGGCAGCCGCGCGCCTAGGATGAAGGCGGCCGGAGCGTCCCGGCGTCCGGAGCTCTCGGCCATGGACTTCTCCCCCAGTGCGCGCAGCCAGGACTACCTGCAGCGCCTGCAAGCCTTCATCGACCGGCACATCGCCCCGTTCGACCAGCGTTACCGGCGCGAGAACGCCGAACTCAACGCCGGCGCCGACTGGCGCGCCTGGCGCGTGCATCCGCGCATCGCCGAGCTCAAGGCGCTGGCGCGCGAGGCCGGCCTGTGGAACCTGTTCCTGCCCGATGCCGAACTCGGCGCCGGCCTGTCGGTGCTCGACTACGCGCCGCTGGCCGAAGCGATGGGCCGCTACGAGTTCTGCGCCGAGATCTTCAACTGCAACGCGCCCGACACCGGCAACATGGAAGTGCTGTACCACTACGGCAGCGAGCAGCAGAAAGCGCGCTGGCTGCGCCCCTTGCTCGACGGCGAGATCCGTTCGGTGTTCTGCATGACCGAGCCGGACGTGGCCTCCTCCGACGCGACCAACATGCGCGCGCAGATCCGCATCGAGGGCGACCAGATCGTCGTCGACGGCCGCAAGTGGTGGTCCACCGGCATCGGCCATCCCGATGCGCGGGTGGCGATCTTCATGGGCCTGACCGATCCGGACGCCGCGCCGCACGCGCGCCACGGCATGGCGCTGGTGCCGCTGGACGCGCCGGGCGTCCGCATCGAACGCATGCTGCCGACCTTCGGCGAATACGACCCGCCGTACGGCCACGGCGAGGTCAGTTTCGACAATGTGCGCCTGCCGCGCGATCACTTGATCCAGGGCCCGGGGCAGGGCTTCGCCATCGCCCAGGGCCGGCTCGGCCCGGGCCGCATCCACCACTGCATGCGCGCGATCGGCGCGGCCGAGCGCGCGCTGGAGCTGACCATCCGCCGCGGCGCCGGGCGCGAGGCCTTCGGCCAGCCGGTGCTGCGCCTGGGCGGCAATCTGGAACGGGTGGCGCAGGCGCGCATGGCCATCGACCAGGCGCGCCTGCTGACCTTGTACGCTGCCTGGAAGATCGAACGCTTCGGGGTGAAACAGGCGATGAGCGAAATCTCCGCGATCAAGGTGGTCGCGCCGAACCTGCTGCAGGAGATCGTCGACCAGGCGATCCAGATCCACGGCGGCGCCGGCGTCTCGCACGACACGCCGTTGACCGGCTTGTTCGTGTTGGCGCGGGCGCTGCGCATCGCCGACGGCCCCGACGAGGTGCACCGGGCGATGGTGGCGCGGATGGAACTGGCCAAGTACGGCCTGGGTCGCAAGCAGGAGGCGGCATGAGCGCGGGGCAGCGGGTGTTCGTCACCGGCGGCGCCTCCGGCCTGGGCCGCGCGCTGGCCGAAGGCTACGCACGCGAAGGCGCGCGGGTGCTGATCGGCGACGTCAACGCCGCGCGCGGCGAAGAGGCGCTCGCGGCCTTGCGCGCGCTGCAGCCCGACGCGCAGTTCCTGGCCTGCGACGTGACCCGCGAGGAGGATCTGCAGGCCGCGGCCGCGTGGATGCAGGCGAACTGGGGCGGCGCCGATCTGGTCGTCAACAACGCCGGCGTCGCCGACATGGGCCCGGTCGAGGCGATGCCGCTGGCCGACTGGGAATGGATGGTGCAGATCAACCTGCTCGGCGTGGTGCGCGGCTGCAAGGCCTTCATCCCGATGCTCAAGCGCCAGCGCGGCGGCGCGCTGCTCAACATCGCCTCGATGGCCGGGCTGGTGCATCCGCCGTTCGCCGGCGCCTACAACGCGACCAAGGCCGCGGTGGTGGCGCTGTCGGAAACGCTCAAGGCCGAACTGGACGCGGACGGCGTGCAGGTCAGCGTCGCTTGCCCGGCGTTCTTCCGCACCAACCTCAGCGAAAGCCTGCGCACCCGCGACCCGCGTTATGCGCGCTGGATGAAGAAGCTGGTCGACGAATCCAAGGTCGACGCCGAATCGGTCGCGCGCTCGATCCGCGAGGGCGTGGCGCGCGGCGAGTTCCGCATCCTCACCCATCCGGCGGCCAAGCGCTTCTGGCTGCTCAAGCGGCTGTTGCCGTATCGGATGTACGAGGCGGCGATGCGCCGCGCCGGCGGCCGCGGGCGTACGCGTTCGCAGCCGGCCGACGGGCCGCGCTCGGCATGAGCGCGGCCGTCCGCGACGACGCGCGCCCGGTGCGCGCCGGCGAGGAACTCGACGCGGCCGCGGTCGACGCCTGGCTCAAGCCGCGCCTGCCGCATCTGCACGGGACGCCGGAAATCACCCAGTACGCCGGCGGCGCGTCGAACTGGACCTATCGCCTGCGCTACGCCAACGACGACCTGATCCTGCGCCGCCCGCCGGCCGGCAAGAAGGCCAGGTCGGCGCACGACATGGGCCGCGAGTTCCGCATCCAGCAGGCGCTCAAGCCGGTGTTCGCGTTCGTGCCGCAGATGCATGCGCACTGCGCCGACGAGACGGTGATCGGCGCGGAGTTCTATGTGATGCAGCGGCTGGACGGGCTGATCCTGCGCAAGAACCCGCCGCCCGGATTCGAGCTGCCGCGCGAACGCGTGGCCGCGCTCGCGCACAACGTGCTCGATACCTTGATCGCGCTGCATCAAGTGGATTACCGCGCCGCGGGCCTGGACGGCCTGGCGCCCGGCGCCGGCTACGCGCAGCGCCAGATCGAAGGCTGGAGCAAGCGCTACGGCGATGCACGCACCTGGAACGTCCCGCGCGGCGGCAAGATCATGGCCTGGCTGCGCGAGAATCTGCCGCGCGAGGAAACCATCCGCCTGACCCACAACGACTTCCGCTTCGACAACGTCGTGCTCGACCGCGACGACCCGACCCGGGTGATCGGCGTGCTCGACTGGGAACTGGCCACGCTCGGCGATCCGCTGATGGACGTGGGCAATCTGCTGGCCTACTGGGTCCAGGCCGACGACGACTTCATCGCCCGCGACACCCGCCGCCAGCCGACCCATCTGGCCGGCATGCCGACCCGGCGCGAGGTCATGGACTACTACAGCCAGCGCACCGGCTGGCGCCCGCGCAGTTGGGCGTTCTACGAGGTCTACGGGCTGTTCCGGCTGTCGGCCATCGCCCAGCAGATCTATTACCGCTATCACCACGGCCAGACCCGCAACCCGGCGTTCAAGCGCTTCTGGCTGTCGGTGAACTACCTGCATTGGCGCTGCCGCCGCGCGATCGCGCGCGAAGGGCGCGGCGCATGACCACGACGATCCACCTGATCCGTCACGGCCAGGCCGCGTTCGGCGCCGACGATTACGACCGGCTCAGCGAACTCGGCCGCGAGCAATCGCGCCTGCTCGGCGCGGCGCTGGCGCCGCTGGCGGGCGAGGGCGACGTGGCGATCTGCGGCGGCATGCGCCGGCATCGCGAAACCGCCGAAGAATGCCTCGCCGCGATGGCTTCGATTCACACCGAGCGTCCCGCCCCGATGCAAGCAAGCCCCTCTCCCGCGAGCGGGAGAGGGGTTGGGGTGAGGGCCCCCACCCGCGACGAACGCTGGAACGAGTTCGACCACGTCCAGATCCTCGCCCGCCACCGCCCCGAATACGCCGACCACGCCCGCCTGCGCGCCGACCTCAAGGCCCACAGCGACCCGCACCGCGCCTTCCAGAGCCTGTTCGCCGCGGCGATGCAGCGCTGGGCCGGCGGCGAACGCGACAGCGACTACGACGAACCCTGGCCCAGTTTCCGCGCGCGCTGCCTTGCCGCCGTGCAGGCCGCGGCCGACGCGGCCGACGGCGCGCGCAACGTCTGGATCTTCACCTCCGGCGGGCCGATCGCCGCGATCGCGCAGGCGCTGCTCGGCGCGCCCGAACAGCAGGCGCTGCGGCTGAGCTGGACCCTGGTCAACGCCAGCCACACCCAGGTCCACGCCGCCCGCGGCGGCCTGCGCCTGTCCACCTTCAACGGCCACGCGCACCTGTACCCGCGCGAAGGCCTGATCACCTACCGCTGAGGCCGACCGTCATGCGCAAGCGCATTCTCATCACCGGCGCCAGCTCGGGCCTGGGCCGCGGCATGGCCCGCGAATTCGCCCGCGCCGGCCGCGACCTCGCCCTGTGCGCGCGGCGCCTGGACCGGCTCGAAGCGCTCAAGACCGAACTCGAAGCCGAGCATCCCGGCATCCGCGTGGCCGTGCGCAGCCTGGACGTGACCGACCACGACGCGGTGTTCCGGGTATTCGGCGAACTGCGCGACGAACTCGGCGGCCTCGACCGGGTCGTGGTCAACGCCGGCATCGGTCAGGGCGCGCCGGTCGGCAAGGGCCAGTTCGCGCTGAACCGCGCCATCGTCGAGACCAACTTCCTCGCCGCGCTGGCCCAATGCGAGGCGGCGATGGAGATCTTCCGCGCCGCGGGGCAGGGCCACCTGGTGCTGATTTCCTCGATGAGCGCGATGCGCGGCCTGCGCGGCGGGCTGACCGCCTACGCCGCGAGCAAGGCCGGCGTCGCGGCGCTGGCCGAAGGCATCCGCACCGACATGCTGCGCAAGCCCTCGATCCGCGTCAGCACGATCTTTCCCGGCTACATCCGCACCGAAATGAACGAGGGCGCGCCGGCGGCGCACACGCCCTTCATCATCGACGAGGCGACCGGCTGCCGGTTGCTGGCGCGCGCGATCGAGAAGGAAAAGGACAAGGCCTACGTGCCGTGGTGGCCGTGGGCGGCGGTGGGCTGGTGGATGAAGCGGGCGCCGTTGTCGTGGGTGGCCAGGCTCAATTGAGGGCACTGGTTTCGCCGTAGTCGCAGTGTCGCGGTCGCGGCTCGCGCCGCTCCTACATGGGCTCCCTGTAGGAGC
>NZ_LXSD01000392.1:20066-21154 GCF_017168095.1 Lysobacter enzymogenes
CCCGACGACCGCACCCGCCGCTACGCCTTGCCGCCCTCGCAACACTCCGCCGCCAGATCCTGCAGGATCGGACAATCCGGACGCGCATCGCCATGGCACTGCCGCGCCAGCTCTTCCAGCGTGCGCTGCATCGTCTGCATCTCGCGCACCTTCTCGGCCAGTTCGGCGGCGTGGTCCAGCGCCAGCCGCTTGACCTCGGCGCTCTCGCGCGAGCGGTTGTCCCACAGGCCCAGCAAGGTCTCGATCTGCTTGATCGAAAAGCCCAGCGAGCGCGAGCGCTTGATGAAGCGCAGCCGGTGCAGGTCCGCATCGCTGTACAGGCGATAGCCGGCGACGCTGCGCCCGGCCTCGGGGATCAGGCGGATGCTCTCGTAGTGGCGGATCATCTTGGCGCTGACCCCGCTGAGCTGCGCGGCCTCGCCGATGTTGTGCAGGCCCTCGGCCTTGGCCTGGGCCAGTTCGGGCGCGGAAACGTGGCGGTTCATCGGTCTGGAACTCCTCAGCCAGGGCGCGGCGGCGTTCATGCCGGCCTCCAGCGACGCAGCAGCAAGGTGTTGCCGAGCACGCTGACGCTGGAGAACGCCATCGCCGCGGCGGCGAACACCGGATCGAGCAGGCCGAACGCGGCCAGCGGAATGCCCACGACGTTGTAGCCGAAGGCCCAGAACAGATTCTGGCGGATCTTGCGGGTGGTGCGGCGGGAAATGGCGATGGCGTCGGCGACCAGGCCCGGTTCGGCGCGCATCAGGGTGATGCCGGCGGCCTGCATCGCCACGTCGGTGCCGCTGCCCATGGCGATGCCGACGTCGGCCGCGGCCAGCGCCGGCGCGTCGTTGACGCCGTCGCCGACCATCGCCACCGCGCCGGCCTGGGCCAGGTCGGCCACGGCGGCGGCCTTCTGCTCGGGCAAGACGTCCGAGCGCACGTCGTCGATGCCGAGCTGCTGCGCCACCGCGTTGGCGGCGCCGGCGTGGTCGCCGGAGATCATCGCCGTGCGCAGGCCGAGCGCGTGCAGGCGCGCGATCGCCGCGCGCGCGCCGGGGCGCGGGGCGTCGCGGAAGGCGAGCAGGCCCAGCACCTGCGGCGCT
>NZ_LXSD01000393.1:0-3495 GCF_017168095.1 Lysobacter enzymogenes
GCCGAGCGCGGCCAGCCCGGCGGCCAGCGCGCGGCGGCGGGACGGCGAGGCGGGCGCGGCGGAATCGGTGGAGTGGGCGGAGCCGGCGGAATCTTCGCGAGCGGCCGGAGCGGCGACAGCGGCGGAATGGGCGTTCATGCCGCCCAGCCTAGCCGGCGAAGCCCGCATTGGCGACGACCGCCAGCGTGATCGCCGCCGCGCTCGCCGCGTGCGTTGCGGCGTGAGGCGCGCCCTCACGGCGGCGTTCGTATAGTCGGCCGGCGCGGGCAGGGGGCCCGGTCCCGGAGGGACGGCGATGTCGTTGACCTTGTTGAACCGCCTGTTCGGCGGCCGCGGATCCGCACCGGCGCAGGCCGCCGCACTGCCGGCCGATCCGCTCGACCTGCACAGCTTCGCCGAGCGCCACGCCCAGGCCTTGCGCGCGGCCTGGCCGCAGGCGCGGGTGCGGCTGAGCTTCGGCGCGCACCTGGCCGACACCCGCATCGATTGGTCGCTGGCCGACGGATTCGCCGACGCCCAGTTCGTCGGCGACGGCTACCGGCGCTATCTCGCCGCGCCCGCGGCGCTGGAACAGGTGCTGGCCGAACAGGTCGCGGCCGCGCGCGAAGCGCGCCGCCGCTACGAGCGCGGCGCCGAAGCCGCGCGCGACGACGCCATCCTCCCGGTGCTCAAGACCCGCGCCTGGCACGAGCTGGCGCTGCAGCAGGCGCGTTCGATCGGCGGCGGCGCGCGCAGCGCGTTCGTGATCGAGCCGCTGGCCGGCGACCTGGTGCTGACCTATGCCGAAGACCGGCCCGAATCGATGGACTACCTGTCGCCGGCCGAAGCCGAGCGCCGCGGCCTCGACCGCGACGCCCTGCGCGCCTGCGCGCTGCGCAACCTGCGCCGGTTCCTGCCGGAGCTGGAAGTGCAGGGCGCCGACGGCCTCTACGCCGCACGCCTGGACCGCAACTACGACGCCAGCATGGCGCTGCTGTTCGAGCACTGGCGCGATCGCGCGCCGGTGCGCGGCGAGGCGGTGTTCGCGATCGCCGCGCGCGACGAACTGCTGCTGTGCGGCAGCGACGACCGCCCCGCCTTGCGCGCGCTGCGCACGGTGGCGCAGGAGATCGCGCGCGATTCGGCCTACGGCCTGTCGGCGCAATTGTTCGTGCAGCGCGACGGCGCGCTGCGCGCGTTCGAAGGCTGAACCGGGCGGGCGCCGCGGCGCGGCGATGACGCGCTGCGATACGGCGGTATAGTCGGCCTACCCCAATGACCACAAGGAACCGGTCGTGTCTTTCCTGAGCAAGCTGTTCGGCCGCAAACCGGCCGCGTCCTCCGCCGCATCCCCCGCCCTCCTCGACCTGCCGGCCTTCGCCCAGCGCTTCGCCGGCGAGCTGCGCGACGCCTTTCCCGACGCGTACATCCGCATCGTCCCCGGCGCGCAGAACGAGGCGCGCATCGACGTGTCGCTGCCCGGCGAAATCCAGGCGGGGTTGCAACTGGGCAACGCCTACCAGCGCTATCTGAGCGAGCCGCACGCGCTCGACGCCGTGCTCGCCGACCAGATGGCGTCGGTGCGCGAGATGCAGCGCCGGCTGTCGGCCGAGGACCAGGACGAGGACGCGGGCACGGTGCTGCCGGTCATCAAGACCCGCGACTGGCACGAAACCGCGATGGGCCAATTGCGCGCCTCGCAACCGGGGATGGACGCCGCGCCGTTCGTGGTCGAACCGCTGGCGGGCGATCTGATCGTGACCTACGTGCTCGACACGACGGCCTCGATGAGTTTTCTTTCGCCGCAAGAAGCCGAGCAGCGCGAACTGCGCGGCGCTGCGCTGCGCGCGCACGCGCTGGAGAACCTGGCCCGTTCGCTGCCGCAGCTGCAGCTGCAGGGCGGCGGCGGCCGCTACGCCGCGCGCCTGGACCGCAACTACGACGCGGGCATGGCGCTGCTGTTCGAGCATTGGCGCGACCGCATCGAACTGCGCGGCGAGCCGGTGTTCGCGATCGCCGCGCGCGACGAGCTGATGGTGTGCGGCAGCGACGACGGCGAGAGCGTGGCCGCGCTGCGCGAGATCGCGCAGGAGATCGCGCGCAGCTCGCCGTACGGCCTGTCGTCCGGTCTGTTCGTCTGGCGCGACGGCGGCCTGCGCGCGTTCGAGGGCTGACGGCCATGCGTGGCGAGGCGGCCTGCGGCCGCTTCGCCGGCTAAGCCGCCGCTTCGATCAAGGCCTGTTCGAGCTCGGCCAGTTCCTGCCGCGAGAACGCGTCCACCGCGTCGACCTGCGCGCCGCAGGCGAGGTCGAACTTGACGTTGAAGCGGCGGCCGCCGCTGCGGCACAGGAACACGTCGGCCTCGGGCATCGTCCCGCGCTGCAGGAATTCGATCCGGCCGCGCCGGTGCAGCGCGGCTACCGCCGTCTCTACCTGGGCGAGGTCCAGTTCGTGCAGTTTCGCCGCCATCGGCGCCGCCGCCTCAGCGGTAGCGGTTGATCTCGTCGCGCAGCGCGCGCGCCGCGGCGGTCGCGGCGTCGGCGTAATCGTCGCCGCCGGAGGCGTACAGGATCGCGCGCGAGCTGTTGATCATCAGGCCGGTGCCGTCGGCGCTCCTGGCGTTGCTCACCACCGCCTGCGCATCGCCACCCTGGGCGCCGACGCCGGGCACCAGCAGCGGCAGCTCGCCGACGATGGCGCGCACTTCGCGCAACTGCTCCGGCCAGGTCGCGCCGACCACCAGCGCGCAGTTGCCGTGGCCGTTCCATTCGTTGGCGACCTTCTCGGCCACGCGCTGATAGAGCGGGCGGCCGCCGACATCGAGATCCTGCAGGTCGCCGGCGCCGGGATTGGAGGTGCGGCACAGCACCACCACGCCGCGGTCGGCGCGGTCGAGGAAGGGCTGGGCGGAATCGCGGCCCATGTACGGGTTCACCGTCACCGCGTCGGCGCGGTAGCGGTCGAAGGCTTCGCTGACGTAGTGCTGGGCGGTGCTGCCGATGTCGCCGCGCTTGCTGTCCAGGATCACCGGCACCTCGGGATGGCGCGCGTGGATGTGGGCGATCAGCCGCGCCAGCGCGTCTTCGGCGCCCAGCGCGGCGAAGTGGGCGATCTGCGGCTTGAACGCGCAGGCGAATTCGGCGGTGGCGTCGACGATGTCGCGGTTGAAGGCGAACACGGCGTCGGCGTCGGCGGCGAATTTGGCCGGGAACCGGGGCGGTTCCGGGTCCAGGCCCACGCAGACCAGGGTGTCGGCTTGCTGCCAGCGGCGGCGCAATGTCTGCATGAAGCTCATGGGGAATTCCTTCGTGGTGCGGTGATGAGGTTGGGAGTCGCCGCTTCTACCCCGTCATTCCGGCGAAAGCCGGAGTCCATTTTGATTTTGCTCTTGGTTTCTTTGGCGCGTGGGAGAGCAAGAGCAAAATGGATTCCGGCTTTCGCCGGAATGACGGCGTGGAGGTTTGTAGCTTTGGAGTGCGACGGCGGGGCTACGCAGTTTCGGTTGGATTCCGGCTT
>NZ_LXSD01000393.1:3545-17151 GCF_017168095.1 Lysobacter enzymogenes
TTTGGAGTGCGACGGCGGGGCTACGCAGTTTCGGTTGGATTCCGGCTTTCGCCGGAATGACGGCATGGAAGTTTTGCAATTTCCTAAGCGCTGCGGCGGGGCTTCGCGGCTTGGTCAAGTCACCACGATCGGCTCGCCCGACGTCACCACCACCGTATGCTCGAACTGCGCCGCGAAGCCGCGCCGGCAGATCATCGCCCAGCCGTCCGCGCCCTCGTCGGTGTGGGTGCAGTGGGTGGCCAGGAACGGTTCGATGGTGATCACCATGCCTTCGTGCAGGCGGCGGGTGTCGCGCGGGTCGTAGTAGCCGGGAATGTTGCCGGGCGCCTCGTGCAGGGCGCGGCCGACGCCGTGGCTGCCGAGGTTGCGGATCACCCGCAGCCCGTGGCGCGCGGCCACCGCTTCGACGGTGCGGCCGATGCTGTTGATGAGGTTGCCCGCGCGCAATTGCGCGATGGCGGCGTCGCGCGCTTCCAGGGTCGCGTCCAGCAGCTTGCGCTGGGTCGCGTTGGGTTGCGCGCCGACCACGAAGCTGCCGCCGGTGTCGGCGAAATAGCCGTCCAGTTCGGCCGACACGTCGATG
The DNA here is from genome assembly GCF_017168095.1 of Lysobacter enzymogenes. GTDB lineage: Bacteria > Pseudomonadota > Gammaproteobacteria > Xanthomonadales > Xanthomonadaceae > Lysobacter > Lysobacter enzymogenes_D. The sequence continues at coordinate 4,129 of NZ_LXSD01000393.1, forward strand.
TTGACCAGATCGCCCTCGCGCAGCACGGTGCCGTCGGGAATGCCGTGGGCGGCGACCTCGTTGATGCTGATGCAGGTCGCGCCGGGAAAGTCGTAGGTCAGCTGCGGCGCCGAGCGCGCGCCGGCCTCGCGCAGCATCGCCGCGCCGATTGCGTCGAGCTCGCGCGAGACCGCGCCGGGCACGGCCGCCTCGCGCATCGTCGTCAGGATCGAAGACACCAGCGCGCCGGCGCGGCGCAGGCCTTCGAGTTCGAATGCGTGCATCAGGGTCATAGCGGCATCCTCGGTCTGCGCGGCGGGCGCGCAGGCGTTCAGGGCGGTGGGCGTCGTCGCCTCGTCGCGGTTCAGGCCCGCCCGCGTTCGTTCAGGGCCTTGCGGATCTTCTCGTCGGTCTTGTACTGGCTCAGCGCGTATACCGCCCAGATCGCCGCCGGCAACCAGCCGATCAAGGTGATCTGCAGGATCAGGCAGACGATGCCGGCCAAGGGCCGCCCGATGGTGAAGAACACCAGGAACGGCAGGAAAATGGCAATGATCAGTCGCATGCATCGGCTCCTTCCGCCGGGCGGCGCAGCGGCGCGAGCCGTGTCCGCGAGCTATAAAAAAACCGGCCGCGCCCGTCGTGAAGGGAGCGCGGCCGGCTTGTCTACTTTACCGCAGGCCGCCAAGGCGTCCGGGGGCGGCTTACTTCAGCGCCTTGAACCGCAGACGGTGCGGCTTGGCACCTTCCTCGCCCAGACGGCGCTTCTTGTCCTCTTCGTACTCGCGGTAGTTGCCCTGGAAGAACTCCACGTGCGAGTCGCCTTCGAAGGCGAGGATGTGGGTGGCGATGCGGTCGAGGAACCAGCGGTCGTGCGAGATCACGAAGGTGTTGCCCGGGAATTCGAGCAACGCGTCTTCCAGCGCGCGCAGGGTTTCCACGTCGAGGTCGTTGGACGGTTCGTCGAGCAGCAGCACGTTGCCGCCCTGCAGCAGGGTCTTGGCCAGGTGCAGGCGGCCGCGTTCGCCGCCGGACAGGCTGCCGACCATCTTCTGCTGGTCCTGGCCCTTGAAGTTGAAGCGGCCGATGTAGGCGCGCGACTGGATCTCGATGCCGTTGATGTTGAGGATGTCCAGGCCGCCGGAGACTTCGTGGAAGACGTTGTGGTTGCCTTCCAGCTTGTCGCGGCTCTGGTCCACATAGGCCAGCTTGACGGTCGGGCCCATGTCGATCTCGCCCGAGTCGGGCTTCTCCTGGCCGATGATCATCTTGAACAGGGTCGACTTGCCGGCGCCGTTGGGGCCGATGATGCCGACGATCGCGCCCGGCGGCACGACGAAGCTCAGGTTGTCGATCAGCAGGCGCTCGCCGAACTTCTTGGAGACGTTCTTGAACTCCATCACCTTGTTGCCCAGGCGCTCGCCCGGCGGGATGAAGATTTCGTTGGTCTCCTGGCGGCGCTGGTAGTCCACCGCCTGCAGCTCTTCGATCCGGGCCAGGCGCGCCTTGCCCTTGGAGCGGCCGCCCTTGGCGTTCTGGCGGGCCCACTCGAGTTCCTTCTGGATCGCCTTCTGGCGGGCCTTTTCCTGATTGTCTTCCTGCTTCAGGCGCTCGTCCTTCTGCACCAGCCAATCGGTGTAGTTGCCCTTCCACGGGATGCCGCGGCCGCGGTCGAGTTCGAGGATCCACTCGGCGGCGTTGTCGAGGAAGTAGCGATCGTGGGTGACCGCAACCACGGTGCCGGTGTAGCGGGCGAGGAACTGTTCCAGCCATTCCACCGATTCGGCGTCGAGGTGGTTGGTCGGTTCGTCGAGCAGCAGCATGTCGGGCTTCTGCAGCAGCAGGCGGCACAGCGCGACGCGGCGCTTCTCGCCGCCGGACAGGTTGCCGACCTTGGCCTCCCACGGCGGCAGGCGCAGCGCGTCGGCGGCGACTTCGAGCTGGTTTTCCAGGGTGTGGGCGTCGCCGGCGGCGAGGATCGCCTCCAGCCGCTCCTGTTCCTTGGCCAGCGCGTCGAAGTCGGCGCCGTCCTCGGCGTAGGCGGCGTAGATCGCGTCGAGCGCGGCCTGGGCGTTGAGCACTTCGCCGACGCCTTCCTCGACCGCTTCGCGCACGGTCTTTTCCGGATCGATCTGCGGTTCCTGCGGCAGGTAGCCGACCTTGATGCCGGTGGCCGGACGCGCCTCGCCGGTGAAGTCGGTATCGACGCCGGCCATGATCTTGAGCACGGTCGACTTGCCCGCGCCGTTCAGGCCGAGCAGGCCGATCTTGGCGCCCGGGAAGAACGACAGCGAGATGTCCTTGATGATCTGACGCTTCGGCGGCACGGTCTTGCTGACGCCGTTCATGGTGTAGATGTATTGCATGCGGACTCCGAAGCAGAGGCGCGCCTGGCGGGCCCGGAAGGGGCCGCGGGGCAGGGCGGGGGGCGTTGCGAACAGCCGATTATCCCGCAGCCGGGGGGCGGGTTCCAGCGCGGGAGCGCGGAGGGAAGGTGAATCCGGGGGCGTCGGCCCGCTTGGACAGCCGGGGCGGGCTCCTGTGGGAGGGCCTTCAGGCCCGATGCTCTTGTCTCGGGTCGCGGCGATCTGAGCGGAAAGCATCGGGCCTGAAGGCCCTCTCACAGGAGCCCATCGGCCCGGCCGGCCTTACAGCCAGACGATCAGCGCGATTACCGCGACGACGAAGGCGTACTTGAAGAAATAGTACGTCCCCTTGCTGCGCTCCTTCAGCGCCTTGGACTTGAGCCGCAGGGCGTAGAAGTACTTGAAGAGCTTGTTGATCGCGCCGGTCTTGTCGCCCTCGCTGTTGGGCGAGGCGCCGGCGGCGATCAGGCGCCTGGCGATGAAGCGGTTGAGCCCGCGCGCCCAGCCGAAGCGCATCGGCCGCTCGATGTCGCAGAACAGGATGATGCGGTTGTGCTGCGAGCCGTTCTGCGCCCAGTGGATGTAGGTCTCGTCGAACATGGTCCATTCGCCGTCGCGCCAGCTGTAGCGCTGGCCGTCGACGTCGATGAAGCAGGCGTCGTCGTTCGGCGTTTCCAGGCCCAGGTGCAGGCGCAGCGAGCCCGCATACGGGTCGCGGTGCGGGCGCAGCTCGCTGCCCGGCGGCAGTTCGGTGAACATCGCCGCCTTGACGCTGGGCACCTCGCGCAGCAACTGGGTGGTGACCGGGCACAGCTCGGCGGCCGAGGGGTGGGCCTCGTCGTACCACTTCAGGTAGAAGCGTTTCCAGCCGCGGCGGAAGAACGAGTTGAAGCCGACGTCGTTGTACTGGTCGGCGGCCTTGATCTGCTGCATCTCGCGCAGGTGCAGGGCCTCGGCGCGGACTTCCTTCCAGCGCGCGCGCAGCGGTTCGAGTTCGGGGAAATGCTGCTCCGGGGTCAGGAACGGCGTGGTCGGCACGCGCGAGCAGGCGTACATCAGCACGTTGATGGGGGCCATGAACGTGGAGTGGTCCAGCAGCTGCCGGCCCAGGCGATGGCGCACCCGGCCGCGGAAATGCACGTAGACGGCGGCGGCCAGGAACAGGAAAACGAAGACCCATTTCACGGTCGGGGCATCCAAGGACGAACGGGCCGGCCGGGCGGCGGCGGGCCGGGAGGTGGGGAGGGCGGGGCCATTGTCCGCCCCGGGCAGGGCCGGCGCGAGCCGCGCTTTGGCGGTTGGCCGCCATACGCCCCTAGGCTAACATTTCAAGTCTTACGTCAAGCCGCCCGGGCCGGTTCAGGCACTCGGGCCGCGCTGCGGAGATGGGCCGCCCGGTCCGAGATTTCAAGCCCGGGCGGGCCGTCCGCGCGCTGTCCGGGCCCGTGGGCGGCCTGGCGCGAGTCCTCCCCCCTCCCGTCCGCTCAACTTCTCCCCGAGGCCGCGAATGTTCCCCAGCACCACCCGTATTGCCGGATTCGACGACGAACTCGCCCAGGCCATCGCCGACGAGGCCCGCCGCCAGGAAGACCACGTCGAGCTGATCGCCTCGGAGAACTACGCCAGCCCGCGCGTGCTGGAAGCCCAGGGCAGCGTGCTGACCAACAAGTACGCCGAGGGCTATCCGGGCAAGCGCTATTACGGCGGTTGCGAATACGTCGACATCGCCGAGCAGTTGGCAATCGACCGGGTCAAGGAACTCTACGGCGCCGACTACGGCAACGTGCAGCCGCATTCGGGCTCGCAGGCCAACCAGGCGGTGTACTTCGCCCTGCTCAATCCCGGCGACACCATCCTCGGCATGAGCCTGGCCCACGGCGGCCACCTCACCCACGGCGCCAAGGTCAACGCCTCGGGCAAGCTGTTCAACGCCGTGCAGTACGGCGTCAACGATCAGGGCCTGATCGATTACGACGAAGTCGAGCGCCTGGCCCTGGAGCACAAGCCGAAGATGGTCGTGGCCGGCTTCAGCGCGTATTCGCAGGTGGTGGACTGGGCGCGCTTCCGCGCCATCGCCGACAAGATCGGCGCGTATCTGTTCGTCGACATGGCCCACGTCGCCGGCCTGATCGCCGCCGGCGTCTATCCGAGCCCGGTGCCGCACGCGCACGTGGTCACCTCGACCACCCACAAGACCCTGCGCGGCCCGCGCGGCGGCATCATCGTGGCCAAGCGCTGGGACGGCGCGGTCGGCGCCGGCGAGGGCGCGGTGGATTTCGACGAAATGCAGAAGAAGCTGCAGAGCATCGTCTTCCCGGGCATCCAGGGCGGCCCGCTGATGCACGTGATCGCGGCCAAGGCGGTGGCGTTCAAGGAAGCGCTGCAGCCGGAGTTCAAGGACTACCAGGCGCAGGTGGTCAAGAACGCCCAGGCCATGGCCAAGACCATCATCGCGCGCGGCTACAAGATCGTCTCCGGCGGCACCCAGAACCACCTGATGCTGGTCGACATGATCGGCAAGGGCATCACCGGCAAGGACGCGGAAGCCGCGCTCGGCCGCGCCCACATCACCGTCAACAAGAACGCCGTGCCGAACGACCCGCAGAAGCCGTTCGTGACCTCGGGCCTGCGCATCGGCACCCCGGCCGTGACCACCCGCGGCTACAAGGAAGCCGACTGCGTGGCCTTGGCCGAGTGGATCTGCGATGTGCTCGACAACCCGAAGGACGAGAAGGTCATCGCCGGGGTGCGCGAGAACGTGACCAAGCAGTGCGCGCAGTTTCCGGTGTACGGCTGAAAGCGAGGAGTGAGCGATGAGAAGTGAGGAGCGAGAGCAAGCCGCTTCGTCGCATCAGATCGCCCGCACGCCCCGCAGTGAGAGGTCGCGCGCCCAAGCGCGCGGCTTTTTTCCTCTATTTCCTCACTCCTCTCCGCTATCTCCTAGGCTTCCATGCATTGCCCCTTCTGCCAGCACCACGACACCCGCGTGATCGACTCGCGCGTGTCCGACGACGGCGCCACCATCCGCCGCCGGCGCGTGTGCGAGGCCTGCGGCGAGCGCTTCAGCACGATCGAGACGATCGAGCTGAAGCTGCCGGTCATCATCAAGGGCGACGGCCGCCGCGAGGCGTTCGATGCGCGCAAGCTGCGCGCCGGCTTCGACCGCGCGCTGCAGAAGCGGCCGGTGGCGGAGGAGCAGATCGAAGCGGCGGTGCGCGCGGTCGTGCACCAGCTGCGCATGACCGCCGAGCGCGAGCTGGCCTCGCGCCGGGTCGGCGAGTTCGTCATGGCCGAGCTGCGCAAGCTCGATCATGTGGGCTACGTGCGTTTCGCCTCGGTGTACCGCTCGTTCGAGGACGTGGCCGATTTCCGCGAAGAACTCGACCGGCTCGAACGTGATGCGCCCGGCGACGGGCAGTTGCCGTTGCTGGGCGACGAGCCGGCATCGGACCGTAAGCGCCGCTGACGGCAACGGCATGGCGGCGCCCATACGCTACCGCTTCCTGCGCTCACGTTTGCGCAACCACTACTTCTCGCTCTGGATCACGTTCGCGGCGGTGTTGGCGGGGATCGCGGCGTACGCGTGGTTCAACTGGGCGCCGGGCCAGGACCATCTGATCTGGCTGACGCTCGCGTGGGCGGCGTTTTCGTTGCTGCTCTGGCTGGGTTCGCGCCGCGCCGAAGCCCGGCATTGGCGCTTGTTCAACGGGCTGAGCTATTGGTTCGAGGACGGGCGCCTGCACGGCGAGGGGCCGATCAACGGCGCAGTGGATCTGAGCCGGGTGCGCAAGGTGAACGTCTTCGTTTCGCGCGGTGTCGTCGACCGTCTGGCGATATGGTTCGACCAGGATACGACCCCGATACTGATCGTCGGCATCGACCGGCCGGAGGCGTTCGCGTCCGAACTGCGCCGCCATGCGCCACGCGCGCGCTACGAAACCGTAAAGGACTGGTTATGACCGACTTCACCGCCACCGACCACGCCCACATGGCCCGCGCCCTGCGCCTGGCCGAGAAGGGCGCCTACACCGCCCGCCCCAATCCGATGGTCGGCTGCGTGATCGCGCACGGCGACGAGGTCGTCGGCGAAGGCTGGCACGAGCGCGCCGGCGAACCGCACGCGGAAGTCCACGCGCTGCGCGGCGCCGGCGAACGCGCGCGCGGCGCCACCGCGTACGTCACCCTCGAACCCTGCGCGCACACCGGCCGCACCGGCCCGTGCAGCGAGGCCTTGATCGAAGCCGGCGTGGCGCGCGTGGTCGCGGCGATGCGCGATCCGTTCCCGCAGGTCGACGGCGCCGGTTTCGCCAGGCTGCAGGCCGCGGGCATCGCGGTGAGCAGCGGCTTGATGCAAGCGCAGGCGCGCGCGCTCAATCGCGGGTTTCTGTCGCGCATCGAGCGCGGCCGGCCGTGGCTGCGGGTCAAGCTGGCGGCGAGCCTGGACGGGCGCAGCGCGCTGGCCAGCGGCGAATCCAAGTGGATCAGCGGCGAAGCTTCGCGCCAGGACGTGCAGCATTGGCGCGCGCGCGCCGGCGCCATCGTCACCGGCGCCGGCACGGTGCTGGCCGACGATCCCTCGCTGACCGTGCGCCTGGGCGACGCGACGCCGTTCATGGCGCCGCTGCGGGTCGTGCTCGATCCGGGCCTGGCCACCGTCGCGCGCGGCCGCGTGCGCGAGGGCGACGCGCCCACCTTGTACCTGCACGCGCCCGACGCCAAACCGCCGCGCGGCCTCGACGCGCAAGTCGCCGCGGTGCCGGTGCGCGAAGGCCGCATCGACCTGGAGGCGGTGCTGCGGCTGCTGGCCGGGCGCGGCGTCAACGAAATCCAGCTCGAAGCCGGCGCGACCCTGGCCGGCGCGTTCCTGCGCGAAGGCCTGGTCGACGAGGTGCTGCTGTACGTGGCGCCGGTGCTGCTCGGCGAAACCGCGCGGCCGCTGTTCGACGGCCTCGGCATCGAGGCGATGAGCCGCAAGTTCCAGCTCGATGTGATCGACGTGCGCCGGCTCGGCGAAGACACCCGCGTGCTGCTGCGGCCCAGGAACTGAGAAGCGAGCGCAGACAGTGAGGCGCGAGCGAAAGCGCGAGCGGCGAAGAAGGCGCACACTGCCTCTGCTTTCGCTCGCTCCTCACTCCTCTCCGCTCACGCCTGCCTTATGAGCCGCAACGAGTTCAAGGATCACTTCTCCGCCATCGCCGACAGCTACGCGACGGCGCGCCCCGAATACCCCGACGCCTTGTTCGACGCCATCGCCGCGCACGTGCCGGCGCAGGCCGAGGTGTGGGAGCCCGGCTGCGGCAGCGGCCAAGCCACGCGCGGGCTGGCCGCGCGCTGGGCGCGCGTGCACGCCAGCGACCCGAGCGCGCAGCAGCTCGAGCGCCATTGGGCGCACGCGGACTCGCTGCGCGGCGAGGGCCGGGTGCGCCTGAGCGTGGCGCCGGGCGAGCGTTGCGATCTCGACGACGGCAGCGTCGGCCTGGTCGCCGTGGCCCAGGCGCTGCATTGGTTCGAGCGCGAGCGCTTCTTCGCCGAATGCGCGCGCGTGCTCGCGCCCGGCGGCGTGCTGGCGGCATGGAGCTACGGCGATTTCGTCGTTCCCGACGGCATGGACGCGGCGGTGTCGGCGTTGCGCGCCGACATAGACGGCTATTGGCAGCGCGAGAACTTCGAAGTGCGCGACGGCTACGCCGGCTACGACTGGCCGTTCGAAGCGCTGCCGGCGCCGGCGTTGTGGCTCGGCGTGCGCTGGGGCTTGTCGCGTTTTCTGGGCTATCTGAATTCGCTGTCGGCGAGCGAGCGCTGCAAGGTCGCCACCGGCGAGGATCCGGTCTACGCCCACCGCGCCGCGCTGACCCGGGCCTGGGGGCCGGCGGACAGCGAACGCGAGCTGCGTTGGCCGCTAATTCTGCATCTGTGCCGCAAGCCGCTGTAAGCCGGCGGCGCGGCCCGTGGCTTGAAGGCCAAGGCTCGTGTGGGAGGGCCTTCAGGCCCGATGCTTTTGTTGCAGATGGCCGCGATCTGAGAGAAAAGCATCGGGCCTGAAGGCCCGCCCACAAAGAAAAAGCGCCCCACAAGAGCTCGGGCCCTCAGACCGGAGCCCCCGCAGCCACCCGCGCCCGCCCGCCGTCCCGCCCACGCAACGCAGCGTCCGCCCGCTCCCGGCGGCTTCGGACAACCGGCCGCCCGTCCCCCGGGTGCTAAACTGCGCCCCGCCGGCCCTGGCCGGCACCACCAGTAACGTCTTCAGGGCGGGGCGAAATTCCCCACCGGCGGTAGGCGCCTTGCGCGCGAGCCCGCGAGCGCCCGGGCGGTCCGGTTTTCCGGCGGGAACCTCCCGGCCCGAAAAACCGCGCCGCGCGGGGTCAGCAGATCCGGTCCAATTCCGGAGCCGACGGTCACAGTCCGGATGAAAGAAGACGGCTGCGCGCGAGCCCGTCCGCGAGGACGGGCGAGTCCTGCTCCCGCGGCCCCGCGCCGCGCGTCGTGCGTCGTCCTCGAAGCCTTGAGGCGTTTTTCGCTCACCACTTGCGGGAAACGTTTCATGACCACTCTCCATCGCAGCATGGCATCGGCCCTCCGCCCGGAGGCGCGCTGATGTTCACCGGCATCATCGAAGGCGTCGGCCGCCTGCAGTCCGTCCAGCCCCTCGGCGGCGACGTGCGCCTGCGCATCGCCACCGGCAGCCTGGATTTCTCCCAGCCCAAGCTCGGCGAAAGCATCGCCGTCAACGGCGTGTGCCTGACCGTGATCGCGTTCGGCGCGGACTGGTACGACGCCGACGCGTCCACCGAAACCCTGGCGCTGACCACGCTCGGCGCGCTGCAGCCCGGCGCCAAGGTCAACCTGGAGCGCGCGATGCGGCCCAGCGACCGGCTCGGCGGGCATCTGGTCAGCGGCCACGTCGACGGCGTCGGCGCGGTCGAATCGGTGCGCGAGGACGCGCGCGCGCAGCGCTGGCGCTTCCGCGCGCCGGCGCCGCTGCTGCGCTACATCGCCAAGAAGGGTTCGATCTGCGTCGACGGCGTCAGCCTGACCGTCAACGAAGTCGACAGCGAAGGCTTCGAAGTCGCATTGATCCCGCACACCGTCGCCAACACCGCGTTTTCCGACACGGCGGTCGGCGCGCCGGTGAACCTGGAGATCGATCTGGTCGCGCGTTACGTCGAGCGCCTGCTCGGCGAGCGGCCCGCCGCCGCGGAGGCTTCGGCATGAGTTTCGCCACGGTTCCCGAATTGTTGGAAGAAATCCGCGCCGGCCGCATGGTCGTGATCGTCGACGACGAGGACCGCGAGAACGAAGGCGACCTGATCATGGCCGCCGAGCTGGTGCGCCCGGCCGACATCAACTTCATGGTCACCCACGCCCGCGGCCTAGTGTGCCTGTCGCTGATGCGCGAGCGCTGCCTGCAGCTCGGCCTCGGCCCGATGGTGCGCGACAACACCTCGCCGCACCACACCAACTTCACCGTCAGCATCGAGGCGGCCGAGGGCGTCACCACCGGCATTTCCGCCTACGACCGCGCCCACACCGTGCGCACCGCGGTGCGGCCGGACGCCAGGCCGTCGGACCTGGCTCAGCCCGGCCACATCTTCCCGCTGATGTCGCAGCCCGGCGGCGTGCTCAGCCGCGCCGGCCACACCGAGGCGGCCAGCGACCTGGCGATGCTGGCGGGCCTGGAGCCGGCCGGCGTGCTGGTCGAAGTGCTCAACCCCGACGGCAGCATGGCGCGGCGGCCGGAACTGGAGAAGTTCGCCGCCGAACACGGCTTGAAGATCGGCTCGATCGAGGAGCTGATCCGCTATCGCCTCGCCACCGAGCACACGGTCGAGCGCGTGGATTCGCGCCGGATCGAGACCGAGCACGGCCCGTTCCAGTTGCTGAGCTACCGCGACCGGCTGACCCGCGCGGTGCACTTCGCCCTGCAGCGCGGCGAGCCCGACGCGGCGCAGCCGACCCTGGTGCGCGTGCACATGCAGAACCCGCTGGCCGACGCGCTGCACTGGCGCCGGCCCGACTTCGGCCCGGCGGTCGGCGACGTGCTCGCCGCGATCGCGCGCGAAGGCCGCGGCGCGCTGGTGCTGCTGTCCGATCATGCCGACCCCGACGCGCTGCTGGCGCGGGTGCGCGAGCAGCCCGGCGCGCACGAGCCGCACGCCGAAAGCGACGCCCACGACGCCGCCGCGCCGCCGCCGACCCGCGGCCACGCCCTGGCCGAATGGCGCCGCAACGGCGCCGGCGGCCAGATCCTGGCCGACCTGGGCCTGGGCAAGCTGCGCGTGCTCGGCACCCCGCGCAAGCAGATCGGCCTGGCGGGGTTCGGGTTGGAGGTGGTGGAGTACGTGGATATCGCGACGTTGGGTTGAGGGCTGAGGCAACGGCCGAGGCCGCCAGTCGCTGCGTCCTTTCCTGGCGTCATCCCCGCGAAGGCGGGGATCCAGAGCCTTCGGCGCCATCGTCCCGGATCGGCCTTCCGGCGGCCGCGTCCAAAGCGTGGGCTTCCGGGCCGCGTCGTCCCGGCTCTGGATTCCCGCCTTCGCGGGAATGACGGTAGGGAAGGACGCTGCTGCGGGCGGTCGGGGTGGGTCGCGTCATGCCACCTGTCGTCATCCCCGCGAACGCGGGGATCCAGAGCCTTCAGCGCCATCGTCCCGGATCGCCTTCCGGCGGCCGCGCCCAAAGCGTGGGCTTTCGGGCCGCGTCGTCCCGGCTCTGGATTCCCGCGTTCGCGGGAATGACGGTTGGGAGGGAGGCGACGCGGCTGGTTTGTGTGCGGCGGCCTTGGGTCCCCATCCCAGCGCTGGATTCCTGCCTGAGCGGTAAATACGGCCGAAAACCCCAGCGCGCACCACCCCAATCCCCCCGCAGCCCGCCATCGCCCCCCCAACCGGTAAACTAGTCCCCCCTTTCGCCCCAGCACAGCGACCCCCCGCCATGCCCCATTACGAAGGCGACCTGCGCAGCCCGCCGGGCGCGCGCTACGCCATCATCGCCAGCCGCTGGAACCCGCGCATCACCGATACCCTGGTGGCCGGCGCGCGCAAGACCTTCGCCGAGCACGGCATCGCCGAGGACGCCATCGACGTGATCCGCGTCCCCGGCGCCTGGGAACTGCCGGTGCTCGCGCGCCGCCTGGCCGTCGCCGGCCAGCACGCCGCGGTGGTCGCGCTGGGCTGCGTCGTGCGCGGCGACACCCGCCATTACGAGCAGGTCGCCGACGGCTGTTCCGACGGCCTGATGCAGGTCTCGCTCGACTTCGGCCTGCCGATCGCCAACGGCGTGCTCGCGGTGGAGCGCCACGAGGACGCGGAAAACCGCGCCGGCGGCAGCCACGGCAACAAGGGCGAGGAAGCGGCGCTGGCCGCATTGGAAATGAGTCACTTGCTGGAGCAACTGCCATGAATCGCCGCCGTCCCGATGGCATCGACCCCGTCGCGCGTTCGCGCGCCCGCCGCCGCGCCCTGCAGGCGATCTACGCCTGGCAGATGACCGGCACCAAGGCCGACGAGGTCATCGCCCAGTTCGCCCACGAACAGGCGCACGAAGTGGCCGACCTGGCCTATTTCGAAGACCTGGTGCGCGGCGTCGCCCGCCATCAGGCCGACGACCTCGACCCGGCGCTGACCCCGTTCCTCGACCGCGAGATCGAGCAGGTCGACGCGATCGAGCGCGCCGCGCTGCGCATCGCCGCCTACGAACTGCGCCACCGCCTGGACGTGCCGTACCGCGTGGTCATCAACGAGGCGATCGAATCGGTCAAGCGCTTCGGCGCCGAGCACGGCCACACCTACGTCAACGGCGTGCTCGACCGCGCCGCCGCGCAATGGCGGTCGGCTGAGGCGGCTGCGGCGGCGGCGAAGAAGCGTTGAGGCGGAGTTGGCGGATAGGAGATAGGAGATAGGAGATAGGAGATAGGAGATAGGAGATAGGAGATAGGAGAAGCGGTGCGACGCGGCTCGCATGGCGCGTCGAAGTCGAGCTCGGCTGGACGTCCCGCCCGCTTTTGCTTTCGCTAACTTCTAACTCCTAACCGCTAGCTCCTGCCGCTCCCCTACCGCAGCCCCATGACCGCCGAATTCGACCTCATCGCCCTGATCCGCGCGCGCGCCGCCGCGCTCGCGGACGAGCGCGGCGACGTCGTGCTCGGCATCGGCGACGACGCCGCGCTGCTGGCGCCGCCGCCGGGCCGGCAACTGGTCGCGGCCACCGACACGCTCAACAGCGGCGTGCATTTCGCCGCCGATGCGCAGGCCGCCGACATCGGCTGGAAAGCGCTCGCGGTGAACCTGTCCGACCTCGCCGCGATGGGCGCCGAGCCGGCCTGGTGCACCTTGTCGCTGTCGCTGCCCACGGGCGAGGCCGCCGCGCGCGCGGCCTTCGTCGAAGGCTTCGCCGACGGCTTCCTGGAACTGGCCGCGCGCCATCGCGTCGCCCTGGTCGGCGGCGACACCACGCGCGGGCCGCTGTCGGTGTGCGTGACCGTGCTCGGCTTCGTCGAGCCCGGCTGGGCGCTGCGCCGCGACGCGGCGCGCGTGGACGACGACATCTGGGCGACCGGCACGCTCGGCGACGCCGGCGCCGCGCTCGCGCTCGACGGCGTCGAGGGGTATCGCGAATTCGCCGTGCGCCGCATCGACGGCGCCGACGCCGATCCCGCCGTCGCCAGCGCGCGCCTGCACGA
>NZ_LXSD01000394.1:0-1762 GCF_017168095.1 Lysobacter enzymogenes
GACGGTGCTGTGCGTGCATCCGCGCCGCCAGCGCGACGCGCTGGCCGGCTGGCTGGCCGCGCGCGAGGCGCGGCGGCTGGGCGACGGCGCGGGCGAAGCGCTGTCGTTCCGCGATGCGGCCGGGCGCGAATGCTGGCGGCTGTACCTGCTGGCCGACAGCGATTTCCTCGCCTGGGACGACGCCGGCGCAGCGCTGGCGGCCGCACCCGCGCGCAGCGGCGCGTGGGCGGCCGCCTCGCGTTGGCTGCACCGGTTGCGCGGCGGCTGGCGCGCGCAGGCCTTGCGCCTGAGCGTGCTGCGCGACGAGGCCGGCCATTGCGTGCTGCTGGCCGAAGCGGCGGCGTTGTCGCCGCTGGGGCGGTCGCAGGCGCGGCGGATCGCCGCCGCGGCCGGCGCGCGCCTGGACGAGCGCGCCGACGCCTGTTGTTGCCTGGCTTCGGCCGCCGCCGAGCGGCCCTGAACGCCGATTCCTTCCTTATCTATCTATTCGTCTACAGCCAAAGAGCCGATCGAGAATCCATGAACCTTCGACATTTCCGCGCCAGCGTGCTGGCTTCCTGCCTGCTGTCCACCGGCCTGCTGTGCAGTGCGCCGGCGCTGGCCCAGTCCGCCGACATCGCCCGCGACCGCGCCTCGATCCTGGCCATGCAGGGCGAATACATCGTCGATTTCGCCTTCGACGAAACCGTGCTGCTCAAGCCCGGCTACGAGCGCGCGCCGGCGATGCGCAGCGGCGGCAACGAGACCGTGATCGTGGTGGAGGACAGCCCGACCAAGGTGGTGCTGCAGCACATCCTGGTCGACGGCAAGAGCGGCCACGTGACCAAGCACTGGCGCCAGGATTGGACGTTCGAGGCGCCGCAGCGCTTCGAGTTCAGCGCCGACCAGACCTGGCAGGTGCGCAAGATTCCGGCCGAGCTCAACCGTGGCGCCTGGACCCAGTGCGTGTACGAGGTCAGCGACGCGCCGCGCTACTGCGGCACCGGCCGCTGGGACTACCGCGACGGCCACGCCACCTGGACCAGCGATCCGAGCTGGCGCCCGCTGCCGCGGCGCGAATACACCAAGCGCAGCGACTACAACGCCATCGTCGCGATCAACCGCCACACCCTGACCCCGAACGGCTGGACCCACGAGCAGTTCAACACCAAGGTGCTGCGTAAGCCCGACGGCAGCCAGGAACCGCTGGCGCGCGAGTTCGGCTTCAACGACTACGTCAAGACCAAGGAGGTCGACTTCAAGCCGGCCTACAAATATTGGGACGTGACCCGCGGCTTCTGGGCCAAGGTGCGCGAGCGCTGGGACGCTTACCTCGGCAAGGCCCCGGGCGTGCGGCTGAAGACCAAGATCGACGGCATGGCGATGATCGTTCCGCTGTTCGAACAGGCCGGCAAGCTGGAACAGGGCAAGAAGGTCGCCGACAAGGACATCGACGCGGTGTTCGCCCAGTGGGTGACCGCGGCGCCGGCCGAGTAAGCCGCGGCGCAGGGTTTCCGGCGCGGGCCTGCGAGGGAGCGCGGGTGTCGGAGCGATGATCGGAACCGGCCGGGCAGGATGCCCGGCCTTTTTGTTGGCGCCGACTTCTTCCGCATCGGCTGCGCCCTGTAGGAGCGGCGCAAGCCGCGACCGCGCAACCGCGGCTACGACGAAACCCACTACACCCGCGTTTTCGGCCGCTCTGCATTCGGCGCGACGCGACGCTGCGCGGTCGCGGCTCGCGCCGCTCCTACAGCGAGGCTTCGATGCGTTCGGCGCTCATGAA
>NZ_LXSD01000394.1:1812-2527 GCF_017168095.1 Lysobacter enzymogenes
TCGCATGGCCCCCTGTAGGAGCGGCGCAAGCCGCGACCGCGCCACCGCGGCTACGACGAAACCCGCTACGCACGCGACGCTGGCCGCTCTGCGTTCGACGCGGCTGGAAGCTGCGCGGTCGCGGCTCGCGCCGCTCCTACAGCGAGGCTTCGATGCGTTCGGCGCTCATGAAAAAACAGATGTTGCGCGTCCGCTCGCATGGCCCCCTGTAGGAGCGGCGCAAGCCGCGACCGCGCCACCGCGGCTACGACGAAACCTGCTAAGCCCGCGACGCTGGCCGCTCTGCGTCCGACGCGGCTGTAAGCTGCGCGGTCGCGGCTCGCGCCGCTCCTACAGGGGGCTTCGGTGCGTTCGGCGCTCATGAAAAAACAGATGTAGCGCGTCCGCTCGCATGGCCCCCTGTAGGAGCGGCGCAAGCCGCGACCGCGCCATCTCGGCTGCGACGAAACCCACTACACCCGCGTCGCCGGCCGCTCTGCATTCGGCGCGACCGGACGCTGCGCGGTCGCGGCTCGCGCCGCTCCTACAGCGAGGCCTCGATGCGTTCGGCGCTCATGAAAAGAGCCGGGCCGGTGCGTGTCGCCGCCGGCCCGGCCAGGGGAACGCTGCGCGCTCAGACGATCGGTTCGGCGGGCGCGGCTTGAATCGGCGGCGTCGCGGGCATCGGCAGCGCGGCCGCGGGCCGGCCCTTCGGCGGCGGGGGCGGCGGGGGCGG
>NZ_LXSD01000395.1:0-9012 GCF_017168095.1 Lysobacter enzymogenes
GCAACCACGCCGAAACCGTCGAGGTAGTTGCGTTGTCGCGGTCGCGGCTCGCGCCGCTCCTACAGGGAGCTCGCGCTCAGGCGATGCCGATGCCCGCGATCGCGCTGATCGTGTCGGGATCGAACCCGGCCAGTTCGGCGAAATGGCGGCCGCGCGCGACGTAGTCGCGGTACGGGCCGTAGCTCGGCGCGCCCGGCGACAGCAGCACCACGCCGCCCTGCGCGCCGAGCGCGGCGCGGGCCTGGGCCATGGCGTCGGCGAGGTCGCGCGCCGCGCTCAGGGCGAAGCCGCCCTCGCCCGCTACCGCCTGCAGCAGCGTGTGGATGCGCGGCCCGTTCTCGCCCATCGTGACGATGGCCAGCGGCGCGCGCGTGCGCATCGCTTCGGCGAAACCGTGCCAGTCGATGCCGCGGTCGTGGCCGCCGACCAGCAGCGCGATGCGCTTGCCCGCATGGCAGTCCAGCGCCGCCAGGGTCGCGTGCGGCGTGGTGCTGATCGAATCATTGACGTAGGCGACGCCGTCGCGTTCGCCGATGGGTTGCAAGCGGTTCGGCAGCGGCCTGAAGCTCGCCGCGGCCGGCGCCAGCGGCGCGGCGTCGAGGCCGAGCGCTTCGATCGCGGTCAGCACCGCGCACAGGTTGCCGCGGTTGTGCCGGCCCGGCAGCGGCAGCGAGGCGGTGTCCATGATCTCGCGGTCGCCGCGCCACAGCGCGTCGCCGCGAAGGTGCCAGCCGGCCTCATTGCCGAACCAGCGGATTTCGCTGTCGGGCAGTTGCAGCGCCGACAGCACCGGATCGGCGGCGTTGAGCACGGCGATGCGCGGGCGGCCCTGGGTCAGCAGGCGCAGCTTGTCTTCGACGTAACGCGCCTGCGAGCCGTGCCAGTCCAGATGTTCGGGATAAATATTGAGCGCCACCGCCACGTCCGGCCGCGCGCCGCCGAGGCCGACGTCGCCGGTCTGGTAGCTCGACAGCTCGATCGCCCAGAACTGCGGCGGCTGCGGCGAATCCAGCGCGTCCAGGGTTTCCAGCAGCGGCAGGCCGATGTTGCCGGCCAGCGCCGTGCGGTGGCCGCCGGCGCGCAGCAGATGCGCCAGGAGCGAGGTCGTGGTGCTCTTGCCCTTGGTGCCGGTGACGCAGACGGTGCGGCCGCCGCCGCGCTGCGCGGCGTGTTCGCCGAACCACAGCGCGGTGCCGCCGATCAGGCGCGCGCCCTGCTCCACCGCGGCCAAGGCTTCGGCGCGGTACGGGCTGATGCCCGGCGATTTGACGATCCATTCGAACCCGCCCAGGCGCTCGGCGCTGGCCGCGGTCTCCACCGCCAGCCGCGGATCGTGCAGGCCGCGCGCGTCGGCGGCCTCGTCGACCGAGCAGAACAGGGTCAGGTCGAGCTGCGGCAGGCGCGCACGGATCGCGCGGTAGGCGGCGCGGCCTTCGCGGCCCCAGCCCCACAGCGCGACGCGCTGGCCGTCAAGCTGCGAGATACGCACGCAGGCGCTCCCACAGCGCCGGCGGCACGCGGTGCTCGCCCTCCAGCGCCAGCAGCGGTTCGATGCGCAGTTCCTCGCCGGCCAGCTGCGGCCGGATCTCGCGCGCGAAGCGCTCGACCAGCGCGTCCTCGCGCCACTGCGCGCGCTCGGCCAGCGCCGCCATCGCCGCGCGCGATTCGCGGCCTTCGCCGACGCATTCGAACGGCTTGTGGTTGCGGTATTCCAGCAGCGCGTCGAAGCCGTCGGTCTGGGCCGGATCGTCGAGCAGGTTGCGGCCGAAGATCGACACCAACCGAGGCTTCGTCATAAAAGGCGCCAACGCCAGGAACACGAAGTGGCATTTCGGGCACACGCCGCACCAACGGCTCGCCGGCCGCTCGCCGAGGATATGGAAATTGCGGTTGCAGCTGCTGAAATGCGCGTCGTAGCGATCGCCGCGCGCGAACTGCCGCGCCACCGCCAGCTCGCTCAGCGGCCGCAGCAGCGAGTAATAGCGCAGGTCCGCGGCGACGTGTTTCTGCAAGTACTCGCCGAACGCGCGCTCGCAGTCCCAGCCCTTCGACCACTGGTGGTTCACCTCGCCGGTGCCTTCGATCACGCTGCCGTAGCTGGCCGAGCGCTCGTTGGAGAACACCACCTGGTCGACGCCGCGCAGCAGCGCGGCCAGGGCCATGATCGCCGAGTTCACCACCGTCACCGGGATGTGGCCGTTGTACGCGCCCTGGCGGTTGTATTCGAACAACTGCGGCGCCAGCGCGCGACCGAGATTGAGCGTGGGCAGGCCGGTGCGCTCGGCGCAGGCCTTGATCAGCTGCGAGCCGCCGATCCAGGTCACGGTCTGTTCGACGCCGAGCGCGCGCAGCGCTTCGATGCTGACCAGCGAATCCTTGCCGCCGCCGATGGCGACCAGGGCGTGTTCGCGCAGGCCGAGCGCGGGGGCGGGGCCCTCACCCCGGCCCTCTCCCGCAAGCGGGAGAGGGTGTTCTTCGGACAGGATGCCGCTACTGCCCCCTCTCCCGCTCGCGGGAGAGGGCTGGGGTGAGGGCCCCACGGGAAATTTGATCTTGCCGTGCAGGTTCAACCCATTGCGATAAGCGAACTCGCCCAGCCCGTTGACGTAGATCAGCTCCAGCAACGCCGCGGTATCGGCGTCGATCGCATAGGTATCGATGCGGATCTGTTCCGGCACCGCGGCCTTGTAATAGCTCACGCCGGCGATCAGGTGCAGCAGGCGCAGCATGCGCTCCACCGCCGCGCCGCGCGCCGCGTCCAGCGCGAACGGCGCGCCGGGCACGGTGACGGTTTCGATCAGCTCCGGGCCGTCGTCGAAGGCGTAGACCAGTTCGGCCGCGCCGGTGCGGGCATCCAGGCCGCAGCGCACGAAACGGAAGGCGCGCACGGCGTCGCGTTGGAATTGATCGCTCACAGGTTCACTCTCGAAATCGAAACGGTCGCGCGCCGCGCCATCGCGGGGGCGTGGGTCGGGGCGGCGCTCATCCGAGCGCCTCCTCGGCCGGCAGCGCGCGCAGGTTGTAGGTGTTGGCCATGGCCATGCCGTAGGCGCCGGCGTCGGCGACCAGGATCACGTCGCCTTCCTCGGTCGCCTTCGGCAGCAGCCGCGCGCGGCCGATCACGTCGCTGCTCTCGCACACCGGGCCGACCACGTCGAACGCGGCGGTGTCGGCGTCGTCGATGCGGCCGAGGTTGTGGATGCCGTGGTAGGCCTCGTACATGGCCGGACGCATCAGCGCGTTCATGCCCGCATCGCAGCCGATCCGGCGCACGCCGTCCTTCTCCACCACCTGGGTCACCGACAGCAGCAGCACGCCGCTTTCGGCCACCAGGTAACGGCCCGGCTCGATGATCAGGCCGTAGCGCGGATACGCGGCCTTGATCTCGTCGAGCCCGGCGCGCCACAGGTTGAGGTCGAACTCGCGCGCTTCCGGCGTGTAGGCCACCGGCAGGCCGCCGCCGATGTCGATGGTCTCGATGGTGCCGACGCTGTCGGCCAGACCGGCGAGGCTGGCATAGACGCCGCGCCAGTGCTGCGGGTCGTCGATGCCGCTGCCCAGGTGCGCGTGCAGGCCGCTGATGCGCACGCCGAGCTTGCGCGCCTCTTCGACGAAGGCGTCGAAGCGCGCCAGCGGCAGGCCGAACTTGGCCGCCGCACCGCCGGTGCGGACCTTTTCGTGGTGGCCTTCGCCGTGGCCGAGGTCCAGGCGCAGCCACAGGGTGCGGCCGCGGAAGGTCTCGGGCCAGCGCTTGAGCGCCTCGACGTTGTCGAGGGTGACGATGGCGCCGCGCGCGAGCGCGGCCTCGTACTCGTGGCGCGGGGCGAAGCTGGGGGTGAACAGCACCCGCTCGGGCGCCATGTGCGGGATCGCCTGGAACACCCGCTCGATCTCGGCCAGCGACACGCATTCCAGGCCGAAGCCTTCGGCGACGATGGCGCGCAGCACCGCCGGGTGCGAGTTGGCCTTCATCGCGTAGAAGCAGCGGTCGACCGCGGCGGTGCCGATCAGCGCGCGCGCGCGTTCGCGCACCGTGGCCAGGTCGTAGACGTAGCGCGGGGTGCCGGCCGCGGCCATCGCCAGCAGGCGCGGACGCTGCGCCTGCCACCACGGCGCGGCGCGCTGCGGCTTGCCTTCGGAAATCTCGCGCCAGCTCGGCCCGAACACGCTGTCGTCGCGCACCGGCATGGCGCCGCCGCGGATCAGCTCGTGGTGCAGGTGCGGCAGCAGGCCGTCGGCGTCGGCTTCGTCGATGACGAAGGTCAGGTTCAAGTCGTTGGACGACTGCGAGATCAGGTGCACGCGCTCGCGCCCGAACGCGGCCCAGATGTCGGACAGCCGGTGCAGCAGCGAACGCATGCCGCGGCCGACCAGGGTGATCGCCGCGCACGGCGCGATCACCTTGACCCGGCACACCTCGGCCAAGTCGGCCGACAGCGCTTCGAGCACGTTGCTGTTGACCAGATTCTCGCTCGGATCCAGCGACACGGTGACGTTGGTTTCCGACGAACCGATCAGGTCGATCGACAGCCCGTGGCGCTTGAACCGCTCGAACACGTCGGCGAGAAAGCCCACCTGCTGCCACATGCCGATGCTTTCCATCGACACCAGCACGATGCCGTTGCGGCGGCTGATCGCCTTGACGCCCGGCACCGTGGCGGCGCTGGCGTCGATGCGGGTGCCGGGCAGGTCGAAGCGCTCGGTGTCGAGGATCGCCATCGGCACGCCGGCGTCGCGGCACGGCGCGATCGAGCGCGGGTGCAGCACCTTGGCGCCGGTGGTGGCGATTTCCTGCGCTTCGGCGTAGTCCAGCCGCGCCAGCAGGCGCGCCTCGGGCACTTCGCGCGGATTGGCGCTGAACATGCCGGGCACGTCGGTCCAGATCTCGACCCGCTGCGCTTTGAGCAGCGCGCCGAAGTACGCGGCCGAAGTATCCGAGCCGCCGCGGCCGAGAATCGCGGTGCCGCCGTCGCCGTGGCGGGCGATGAAGCCCTGGGTGATCAGCATCTGCGTCGGCTGCGCGCTGAAGCGCTCGACGAAGCCGGGTTCGGCGTGATGGCGGCAGTTCACCGACAGCCGCTGCGCCCACTCGCTGGCATTGGGCAGCGAGACCGCGTCGAGCCACTCGCGCGCATCGCACCAACCGAAGTCGAGCCCCTGCGAGCGCAGGTAGGCCGCGCCCAGGGTGGACGACAACAGTTCGCCCTGCCCCAGCACCTCGGCCTGCCAGTCCAGCGCGCGGCCGGCCGCGCGTGGATCGGTTTCCAGCGCAACCAGTTTCGCCAGGCGTTCGCCGAGCACCGCATCGGGATCCAGGCCGAGCTCGGCGCAGAAGCTGCGGTGGCGCTCGACCAGGCCGGCGAAGCGCGCGGCGATGCCGCCGTCCTCACCAGGCGGCGCATAGGCGATGGCCTGCAGTTCGTTGGTGACGCCCGACAGCGCGGAGACCACCACGAGCACGCGGCGGCCGTCTTCGCGCAGACGTTTTCCAGCCAGACGTCCGATCGTGTCCCAACGGTTGCGGCGTGATACCGAAGTACCGCCGAACTTGAGCACCACCCAGCCTGTCTGTTGCGTCTCCACGATTTCCTCGGTTGCCGATTCCACTTGAGTAGGGCCCGGCGCGCGCCGGGGCAGGTCGATCCGCCCGCAGCGGCCGATGAACGGACGCGGCGGGATTCCACACTTGCGAGTCGTGCGTGCCTAGAATTACGCGCTTCCAACCGGCGTCCTTGCGAATCGGGCCGCCTGTGGGAACCGGCGTGCCGGGCACGAAGCTGCGATTCTAGTCCAACCCGACCGCCGCCGAACGCCCGGCCCGCAAGTCTTTCGCCAACCTGTCGCAATCCCCTCTTTCCCGCCTCTCTCCCTCCCTGGCCCCGCCCTTGTACGCCACCTGCACGGGCCTTACGGAACGCCCCTGGAAATGACGCAACGCCGCTATCTGCAACTGGACGTCTTCGCCGACCGCCCCGGTGCCGGCAACCCGCTGGCCGTGGTCCTCGACGCCGAAGGCCTCGACGACGCCGCCATGCAGGCCATCGCCCGCTGGACCCGGCTGCCGGAAACCACGTTCGTGTTCGCGCCGACCCAGCCCGGCGCCAGCTACCGCATCCGCATGTTCAGCCCGCGCCGCGAAGTGCCCTTCGCCGGCCATCCCAGCGTCGGCACCGCCTGCGTGGTGCTGGAAGCCGGCCTGGCCGCGCCGGTGGACGGCGTGCTGGTGCAGGAAGGCGTGGCCGGGCTGCTGCCGCTGGCGGTGTCGGGCGAAGGCGAGGCGCGCACGATCGCGGTGCGCACGCCGCGCGCGCGCGTGGTCGAAACCGCCGACGCGGCCGATCCGCGCCTGAGCGCGGCCTTGCGCGATCTGCCCCTGGGCGCACTGGCGCCGGCGCTGATGGACGGCGGCCGCCGCTGGTGGCTGGCCGAATTGCGCGACGAAGCCGCGCTGCGCAGCGCCCAGCCCGACTGGGCGGCGATCGGCCGGCTGGCCGAAAGCACCGAGAGCATGGGCCTGTGCGCGTTCGCGCGCGCCGATACCGGCCAGGACTACGACCTGGTGGTGCGCGCCTTCGTCGGCGCGCCGGCGCAGTTCGAGGACGCCGCCTCCGGCGCGGCCAACGCCACGCTCGCCGCGTGGCTCAAGCACAACGACGCGCTGCCGGGGCGCGAGGGCCGCTACACCGTCAGCCAGGGCCGCGAAGTCGGCTTCGACGCGCGCCTGCAACTGCGCGTGGACGGCGACGGCGAAGTCTGGTCGGGCGGCCGGGTCAGCAACGTGGTGCGCGGCCACATCGACTGGCGCTGAGCGCGCGCGCGGGGCGGCGCGCATCGCCGCCGTCCCGCTGTGGTTCGTCGCCTGCGGCCTGCGGCCGCGCTCAGTTCGATTCCGACCGCGCCACCGCGCGCCGCCCCAGCCACACCGCGGCGAACGCCGGCAGGTACATCAGCAGGCCGTAGATCGCCGCCGGCACCGCCACCGCCGGCGAATTCAACAAGGTCAGCGCGATCACGATCGCCAGGGTGCTGTTCTGCACCCCGACCTCCATGCCCACGGTGATCGCATCGCGCAGGCCGAGCCGGGCGAGGCGGCCGAGCGCGAAGCCGCCGCCGATCGCCGCCGCGCCCATCGCCAGTGCCGCCGGGCCGAGCTCGCCGAGGCTGCGCGCCAGCACCGCGCGCTGGGTGATGCAGATCGCCACGATCAGCAGCAGCAACAGGCCCAGCGCGAACCGGCTGACCCAGGGCTCCGCTTTCAGCGCGAACGCCGGCGCGAACCGGCGCAAGGCCATGCCGGCCAACACCGGCGCCAGCACCAGCGCGGCCAGGTGCAGCACGGTCTGGCCGAACGGCAGGCGGATGCTGCGCGCCTCGCCGCCGAACCAGCGCAGCGCCAGTTCGACCAGCAAGGGCACGCTGAGGAAGGTGACCAGGGCGCTGATCACGGTCAGGGTGACCGCCAGGGCGACGTTGCCGCGCGCGAGGTAGGTCAGCGCGTTGGAGCTGCTGCCGCTGGGGCAGGCCGCGACCAGGACGAAGCCGATTGCGAATTCGACCGCGCCCGGGCCGCCGGAGCGCGCGACCAGCCACGCGGTGGCGAAGCCGAGCAGCGGCAGCAGCAGGTAATGGCCGAGCAGGCCGACCGCGACCGGCCGCGGCCGCTGCGCGATCCGGCGGAAGTCTTCGCCGCGCAGGGTCAGGCCGATGCCGCACATGATGATGGCGATGGCCAGCGGCAGGCCGATCTTGAGCAGTACGCTGTCCTGCACGAACGCCTCCTGGTGGATGTCTGCAATCGCGGGCGGCGGGGCCTGGATCGAACGACGGCGCCCGGCAGCGCCGCAAGGTCGATCGCGGCGGCGCGGTCGCGCCGGCGCGGCGCCTGCGGTTCCTCGCCGGGCGCTTCCGCGCTCGGCCGCGTACGCCCGACCGGCGCACCGCAACGAAGGCGCGCGGCGAACGCCCGCTCCGAACGCCGGCCGCGCCACCCGATCCTAGCCGCCCCGCGACGGCCGCGCGCGCACGAGCGGACACCGGCGCCGCGCTGGGCCACAATCGGCCGGCCGCCCACCGCCTGCGAGCCCCGCCGTCCGCCGCGCATGACCGAACCCGCCGCCCTGCCCGCCGATCCCTGGCTGCGCGACCTGTCGCCGCAGGTGGTCGCGCACCTGCAAGCGATGTCGGTGCGCCGGCGCCTGCGCGACGGCGAGCGGCTGTACGCCCGCGGCGACGCCGCCGAAGGCCTGTACGGCGTGGTCAGCGGCCGCATCCGCCTGAGCGTGCCGACCGCGGGCGGGCGCGAGATGCTGATCGTGCAGTTCGAACCCGGCAGTTGGTTCGGCGAAGTGTCGATGTTCGACGGCGAACCGCGCCCGCAGGACGCGCGCGCCGCCGGCGACAGCGAAATCCTGCTGTTGCCGCGGACGCGCTTCCTGGCCCTGCTGGAGCAGCACCCGGAGCTGTACCGCGGTTTCACCCGGCTGCTGTGCCGCAAGCTGCGCACCGCGCTGGAATACGTCGAAGACGCGCTGACCCTGCCGCTGGCCGCGCGCCTGGGCAAGCGCCTGCTGGAACTGGCGCAGGTGTACGGCGTGGAGCGCGACGAAGGCCGCCTGATCGACCTGCCGCTGCCGCAGGACGACCTGGCCAACATGCTCGGCGCGACCCGCCAGAGCGTCAGCAAACAGCTCAAGGACTGGGAACAACGCGGTTGGATCGCGTTGCGCTACCGCCACGTAGCGATCCGCGACAGCGCCGCGCTGGCACGCGCCGTAGCGCGTTGGTCGCAAGGCGCGACCGATTGAAACCCCGAACCCCCCACGCATGCCACGGCCGCCCCCTGTAGGAGCGGCGCAAGCCGCGACCGCGTTGCAGCAGATTGCGCCGCAAGCGCGGTGTCGCAGTCGCGGCTCGCGCCGCTCCTACAGCCGGACCTCGCAAATCGCCCACGCCTGCCACGGCCGCTCCCTGTAGGAGCGGCGCAAGCCGCGACCGCGTTGCAGCAGGTCGCGC
>NZ_LXSD01000395.1:9062-23098 GCF_017168095.1 Lysobacter enzymogenes
GGCCGCTCCCTGTAGGAGCGGCGCAAGCCGCGACCGCGTTGCAGCAGGTCGCGCCGCAAGCGCAGTGTCGCGGTCGCGGCTCGCGCCGCTCCTACAGCCGGACCTCGCGTATCGCCGATGCGTGCAACGGCCGCCGGCTCGCGCCGGCGGCCGCGCGGACCTCAGAACCGCGCATCCAGGGTCAGGAACAATTGCCGCGGCGCGTTGGCGTGGAAGGCGTAGGTCTTGCCCTGCGGGTCGGACGCGCTGAACGCGGTCAGGTTGCTGGCGGTGCGCTTGTCGGTCAGGTTGCTGGCGTTGAGCGAGACCGACCACTGCCGCAACGGGCCCATCGCGTCGAAGGTGTAGCGCAGCGCGGCGTCGAAGGTGGTGTAGCCGCCGAAGCCGTTGTCGTTGAGGTAGGTGTAATAGCGCTTGCCGGTGTACTTGCCGCTGACGCTGGCCAGCCACGGGCCGCGGCTGTAGCTCAGCTCGCTGGAGAACATCGTGTCGGGCACGTCGACCACGCGCTTGCCGCTGGTCGGCACGACCTTGCCGCCGTCGATGTAGTTGTCTTCGTAGGTCGACTTGTTCCACGACAGCGCGTTGTACCACTGCAGGCCGTCGATGGGCTTCCAGATGAAGACCAGCTCGCTGCCGTAGCTGTCGACCGAGCCGACGTTGAAGAACTTAGTGATGCACTCCGGGCGCGTGCCGGCTTCGATGCTCGAGCACGGGTTGAGCGAGAGCAGGCGGTTGTCGAAGCGCACCTTGTACACGCTCAGCGAGGCCTGATAGGTCTCGCCGACCTGACGGTAGCCGGCTTCCAGCGTCTTGGATTCTTCCGGCTTCAAAGCGGCCTTCTGCGCGTCGAACGCGGCCTGATTGATCGCCAGCGGGCCGCCGGCGCCGCCGCCGACGAAGGCGGCGACGTTCTCGGTGTAGGCGGCGAACAGCTCTCGGCCTTCGCCGAGCTTGTAGCCCACGCCCAGCTGCGGCAGGAAGTGGTCCTTGGTTTCCAGGCGGCCGGTGGCGTTGGGCACTTCCATCATCTTCGACGGCACCTGGGTCGCGCGCATGTCGACCTGGGTGCTCTTGGCGCCGACGTCCACGGTCAGGCGGCCGTCGAGCAGGCTCATGGTGTCCTGCAGATACGCCTGGCGGGTGTTGATGCGGTACTTCTGGAAGAACAGGCGGCGGTCTGGATCGTTGAGGAATCGATCGTCGTTCACCGGCCCGTCGATGAAGTAGAAATTGCGCTGCACGTCGTGGTGGTTGCTCTCGTACCAGAACCCGCCCTGGATCTTGTGGATGCCCACGTCCCAGCTCAGCGAGGCCATCGCGCCGTAGCGGTTGATGCCGTAGTTGGTGCTGCGGATCGAGATCGGAATCTCCTTGGCGGTGCCGGGGAACGACCAGTTGCCCGGCGACCACCAATGACCCTGGCCGCGGTCGTCGTGGTAGTAGGTCTGCGCGTTCAGGCGCAGGCCTTCGCCGAGATTGAACTCGCCGGCCAGCGCGGCCAGGTGATCGGTGCGCAGCGCGCGGCTGGCGTAGTAGGCGTCGTCGATGGTCGCCGCCGGCGACTCGAACTTGCAGCGGCGGTCGCCGGCCTTGCTGGCCGGCCACGGCTTGGGCGCGCAGTACGCGGCGTTGAGCGCGCGCTGCCAATCCGGCTTGTACAGGTTCCAGTCCCAATCCGCGCCGCGCGCGAGCAGCGCCTTGGACAGATAGGCGTAGTTGGCCTGGCTGGTTTCGGCGCTGGACACGAACGCGCTGATGCGGTTGCCGTCGCCGAAGGCGTACAGCGCCTTGACGTTGACCTGGCTCTGGTCCTGGTTGTCGTGCGGGCGCGACCACATGTCGGCGCTGAGCAGCGAGCCGGACAGATACATCGAGAAGCCGCCGTGCTCGCCGGTGTCCAGGCGCGCGTAGGTGCGGCGGGTGCTGTCGCTACCAAAGGTTTGGGCGACGCGCAGGCCGAATTCGGCTTCCGGGTCGGCCGAGAAATACTGCAAGGTGCCGCCGAGGTTGCTGGTGGAGGCGGTGCCCAGCGAGCCGATGCCCGCGGCCAGTTCGGCGCCGGCGAGGTTCTCGCCGATCAGCGCGCGGCTGATGCCCAGGCCGTTGTAGTTGCCGTAGCTGTTGTCGCCCAGCGGGATGCCGTCGAGGGTGTAGCCGAGCAGGCGCTGGTTGAAGCCGCGCAGGCTGATGGTCTGCGATTCCTCGTTGGCGCCGTAGGCGTCGTTGGACTGCACCGAGATGCCGGGCAGCTTGTTGAGGATCTTCTGCGGACTGGTGCCGGCCACGGTCTTCTCGATGTCGGCCAGCTTGACCCGCTGCACCTGCCGGGTTTCGCCCAGGCCGATCACCGAGACCGCGTCGAGCGTGGTGGCGTCGCGGGATTCGCCGGCGGCGGCGTCGGCGGCGGCCGCTTCGTCGGCGGCATGGACGGGCGCGGCGGTCAGCGCGGCGGCGATGGCCAGCGCGAGCGCGGCGTGGGCGTTGGGGTGCTTCATCGAAAACTCTCCGGGGGCGCAGGGCAAAAATCCGCGCAAGCATGGGCAACGCAGATGACGCGCTGATGGCGGCGACGCCGCCCGCGCGCCGCGCCCGCCCCGGCCTAAGACCAATTGGCTAACCCGCCCGGACCGCGCCGAATCCCTCGTTTTGCGGCCTGAATCCGCGCTTTCGCGGCGCCGCGGCATGCCCGCCGCGATCCCTAACCCTAAGGTGTTATTGGCCCTCCCCGCCCCGCCGCCCACCATCTGCGCCGGGTGTGGGGACGCCCCGCTGCGCTGCCGCGAACGCGCTCGACGCACCGACGCCCGGCGCTTCCCCACGATCTTCGCGATAGGAGTCGATGTGAGCGCCATTACTTCCGCCCAGGCCCCGGCCGCGGCCCCGAGCATGACCCCGGGCCAGCGCCTGAAATCGATCTTCTCCGGCTCGGTCGGCAATCTGGTCGAGTACTACGACTGGTACGTCTACAGCGCGTTCTCGCTGTACTTCGCCCATGTGTTCTTCCCCTCCGGCGACCGCATCTCGCAGGCGCTCAACGCCGGCGCGATCTTCGCCGTGGGTTTCCTGATGCGCCCGCTCGGCGGCTGGGTGTTCGGCCGCTACGCCGACCGCCACGGCCGCCGCGCCGCGCTGATGCGCTCGGTCCTGCTGATGTGCGCCGGCTCGCTGATCATCACCTTCACCCCGGGCTACGACACCATCGGCGTGCTCGCGCCGATCCTGCTGGTGGCCGCGCGGCTGATGCAGGGCCTGAGCGTCGGCGGCGAATACGGCAGCTCGGCGACGTACCTGAGCGAGATGTCCTCGCGCGAGAACCGCGGCTTCTGGTCGAGCTTCCTCTACGTGACCCTGATCCTGGGCCAGTTGCTGGCGCTGCTGGTGCTGATCGTGCTGCAGCAGTTCGTGCTCAGCGAAGAACAGCTCAAGGCCTGGGGCTGGCGCATCCCGTTCGCGATCGGCGCGATCGCCGCGATCACTGCGCTGTACCTGCGCCGCAACATGCAGGAAACCGAGTCGTTCGCCAAGCTCAAGAGCAGCGATGCGCCGGCCAGGCGCGAAGGCTCGCTGAAGACGCTGATGCAGCATCCGCGCGCGGTGCTGACCGTGGTCGGCCTGACCATGGGCGGCACGCTGGCGTTCTACACCTACACCAACTACATGCTGAAGTTCCTCACCATCAGCACCGGCTTCGACAAGGAAACCGCCTCGCTCATCAACGCCGGCACCCTGTTCGTCTACATGCTGCTGCAGCCGCTGGTGGGCGCGCTGTCCGACCGCATCGGCCGGCGCCCGATCCTGATCGCCTTCGGCGTGCTCGGCACGGTGCTGACGGTGCCGGTGATGCACTGGATCCGCGGCGCGCAGACGCCGATGGAAGCGTTCTGGCTGATCATGATCCTGCTCGGCGCGGTCAGCGGCTACACCGCGATCAACGCGGTGGTGAAGGCCGAGCTGTTCCCGGTGGAGATCCGCGCGCTCGGCGTCGGCCTGCCGTACGCGCTGACCGTCGCCCTGTTCGGCGGCACCGCCGAACCGGTCGCACTGTGGTTCAAGAAGATCGGCCTGGAAACCGGATTCTTCTGGTACGTCAGCGCCTGCATCCTGTGCTCGCTGCTGGTCTACGCGCTGATGCCCGACACCCGCAGGCACTCGGCCATCGACCGCGACTGAGCCGCACGCTCGCTCCTCGCTCCTCACTCCTCTCCGCTCACTCCTCTACAGCCCCGGTGCCCTCATGAAAAAATCAGGCTCCCACTTCTATCTCTGGGTGGTCGGCGCCATCATCGTCGGCGGCCTGATCGGGCATTTCTTCCCTGGGTTCGGGGTCAAGCTCAAGCCGCTCGGCGACGGTTTCATCGCCCTGATCAAGATGCTGATCGGCCCGATCATCTTCCTGACCGTGGTGCTCGGCATCGCCGGCGTCGCCGACGTCAAGAAGGTCGGGCGCGTGGGCGTCAAGGCGATCCTCTACTTCGAAGTGGTCTCCACCATCGCTCTGGTGATCGGCCTGGTGGTGGTCAACACGCTCAAGCCCGGCGCCGGCTTCAACGCCGACCCGGCCAAGCTCGACCCGGCGCTGGTGGCCAAGGCCACCGACTACGCGCACAAGGCCGAGCAGCAGAGCACGGTCGATTTCCTGCTGCACATCATCCCCAAGACCTTCACCGACGCCTTCACCGGCGACGGCAGCCTGCTGCAGGTGCTGCTGCTGGCGGTGCTGTTCGGCTTCTCGCTGCTGCACATGGGCAAGACCGGCGAGAAGGTCATGGGCCTGCTGGAGCCGCTGTCGAAGGTGTTCTTCGGGATCATGAGCATGATCATGAAGCTCGCGCCGATCGGCGCCGGCGCGGCGATGGCCTTCACCATCGGCGAGTTCGGCGTCGGCGCGCTCGGCCCGCTGATGAAGCTGATGGGCAGCTTCTACCTGACCTGCGCGCTGTTCGTGCTGATCGTGCTGGGCCTGATCGCGCGCTTCACCGGCTTCAGCATCATCCGCTTCATCCGCTACATCCGCGACGAACTGCTGCTGGTGCTGGGCACCTCCTCGTCGGAATCGGCGCTGGTGCCGCTGATGCGCAAGCTCGAACGCCTGGGCTGCTCCAAGCCGGTGGTCGGCCTGGTCGTGCCCAGCGGCTATTCGTTCAATCTCGACGGCACCAACATCTACCTGACCATGGCCGCGATCTTCGTCGCCCAGGCGCTGGGCGTGGAACTCACGCTGACTCAGGAGATCACCCTGCTGGCGGTGGCGATGCTGACCTCCAAGGGCGCATCGGGCGTCACCGGCGCGGGCTTCATCACCCTGGCGGCGACCTTGCACGTGGTGCCGGCGGTGCCGGTCGCGGGGCTGGCGCTGATCCTGGGCATCGACCGCTTCATGAGCGAGGCGCGCGCGCTGACCAACATCATCGGCAACGGCGTGGCCACGGTGGTGGTGGCGCGCTGGGAGAACGAGCTCGACCGCGACAAGCTCAACTACGAATTGCTCAATCCGCCGAGCGCGACCGACCTGGACGCCGATCTGCCGTCCGATCACCACGCGCCGCTGCCGGAAAAGACGCCGGCCTGAGCCGCAACGACCACGCGGCCCGCGCGCGGGCCGCCGCCCATCTACCCGATCCGGCCGGACGCCTGCGCGCGCCCGGCGCGGAGCCCTGTTGCCAGGACGGCGCCGACGACCCTGGAGCCCCACCCATGCGCACCGCCCGCTTCGCCTTCGCCGCCTCCCCGCTCGCCCTGGCCCTGTGCGCGCTGTCGCCCGCGGCCGCCGCCGGCGGCTTCGACGACTGGCCGACCAAGTACGCTTTCTCCGACGGCACCGAAATTTCCGCGACCGCCAACTGGGCCTACGACGTGGTCGATTTCGACGGCGACGGCTACGGCACCGCCACCACCCGGCTCAAGGACGACGGCCATTACCGCCGCCGCGAGTTCGGCATGAACCTGAAGAAGAAAGACGTCTACGACTTCACCGCGGTGTTCGACTTCGAATCCAAGCTCTGGCTCGACGTCGCCCTGCGCCTGGAAACCAAGGCGCTGTTCGGCGCCGACTACGGCAAGGTCCGCGTGGGCTATTTCAAGACGCCGGTGAGCATGGAGAGCGTCGCCGCCTCGCGCAGCGGCAGCATGATGGAGCTGTCCGCAGCCTCGCAGGCGATCTTCGAAGGCCGCCGCACCGGCGTGGAATGGTCGCTGGAACGGCCGCGCTACGCGCTCAGCGCCGGCTATTTCTTCGGCCACGACCTGCAGGGCGACAACCCCGGCACCACCGCCGCCGGACGCGCGGTGTGGACGCCGGTCAAGGACAAGGACCACGTCGTGCACCTCGGCCTGACCGGCTCGGTCGAAAACCCGCACGGCTTCAGCGACGGGCGCGGCACGTACTTCGGCCCGGCCGCGCGTTTCCGCGCGCGCCCGCTCAACGGCCTGACCGCGGTGCGCCTGGTCGATTCGGGCAGCCTGCGCGAGACCGACAAGATCGTGCGCAACGGCCTGGAAGCGCTGTGTATCGACGGCCCGTGGTCGGTCCAGGCCGAATACCTGCGCGCCACCGCGCAACGCGAGAACGGCCAGCGCGACTTCACGGCGAACGGCTACTACGTCACCGGCAGCTGGGTCGTCACCGGCGAAACCCGGCCCTACACCGGCAACAACGTCGCCAACATCAAGCCCGCGCACGCTTACGGCGCAGTCGAACTGCTGGCGCGCTACGGCGAACTCGACCTGGACGACGGCGGCATCGCCGGCGGCAAGCAGCGCGATTGGACGCTCGGCGCCAACTGGTATCTCACCAGCCACTTCAAGTTCCAGGCCAACTACGTGCACGTGAAGGCGGACAAGGGCGTGCTGGCGGCGGATCCGGATGTGGTGGAGGTGCGGGCGCAGGTGCAGTTTTGAGGGTGAAGCGGGTTGGGGGCTGGGGAACTGGAGAGGCGTCGCGAGTGTTGATGCGCGGCGTGCGTCACGAACGTCGCGATCAACGCGCGCTGGCTTGACCGCCATCTCACCCCAGTCCCGCTAGTCTCCCAACACCCGACGCATCCCCAGTTCCCCAACCCCGCTCCTCCCCCCATGCTCCCTCCCCGCCGCCAACTGCAGACCGCCGCCTGGATCGCCCTGATCCTCGCCGGCCTGCTGCTGTCGGCGCTGGTCGCCGGACGCATCGCCTACTCGCAGGCGCTGCAGCGCCAGGCCAGCGAGGCCAGCGCGTTGCTGGCGCAGCGCGCGCAGGTGATCGAGCAGCACATCGACCGCTATCGGATCATGCCGGCGGTGCTGTCGCTGGATCCGCAACTGCGCGCCACCCTGGCCAATCCCGGCGACACCGCGCAGCGCCAGCGCGCCAACGAACGCCTGGTCCAGCTCAACTTCGCCAACCGCACCAGCACCCTGACCCTGATCGACCGCAACGGCACCGGCATCGCCGCCAGCAACTGGGACCAGCCCAACAGCAACGTCGGCTATTCCTACGCGTTCCGTCCCTATTTCCAGCTGGCCATGGTCCACGGCGCCGGCGAGTTCTACGCCATCGGCGTCACCACCGGCGTGCCCGGGCATTTCATCGCCCGCGCGGTGCGCGACGAGCGCGGCGGCGCGGTCGGCGCGGTCGCGGTCAAGGTCGAACTCGAAGACATCCGCTCGGACTGGAGCGAGCGCGGCGACGTGGTCCTGCTCAGCGACAACCACGGCGTGGTGTTCCTGTCGGCGCAGCCGCAATGGCGCTACCGCATGCTGCATCCGCTGCCGCCGGCGTGGCAACGCGAACTGCGCGACACCCGCCAGTACCAGAGCCAGCGCCTGCGCCCGGTCGCGTTCGACGTGCAGCGCGAAATCGACGGCGGCGCGCGCGTGGTGCGCTGGCGCGAGCCGCGCCTGCGCGAGCCGATGCTGTGGCAGTCGATGCACCTGTCGCGCGAGGACTGGACCTTGCACCTGCTGCGCGACGTCACCCCGAGCATCCGCGCCGCCTGGATCGCGCGCGCGGTCGCCGCCGGCGCCTGGCTGCTGGCGGTGGCGGTGGCGCTGCTGCTGATCCAGCGCGGCCGCATCGCCGCGCTGCGGCTGCGCAGCCGGCAGGAGCTGGAGAAGATGGTCGAGCACCACGCCGAAGCGCTGCGCAACGCGCAGGACGGGCTGGTGCACGCGGCGCGGCAGGCGAGCATGGGCGAAGGCCAGAGCCTGGAGCATCTGCCGCAAGGGGTCAGCGTGGTCGATTCGCAACTTCGGTTGGTCGCCTGGAACCAGCGCTACGGCGAGCTGTTCCGCTATCCGCCCGAACTGCTCCAGGTCGGCCGGCCGATCGAGGACCTGATCCGCTTCAACGCCAAGCGCGGCCTGCTCGGCGCCGATCCGGAAGACGCGATCCGCCGCCGCCTCGACCATCTGCAACGCGGCCAGCCGTACCTGCACGAGCGCGAGCGCCCCGACGGCACCGTGATCGAAATCCGCGGCAACCCGATGCCCGACGGCGGCTTCGTCACCAGCTACGCCGACATCACCGCCTACAAGCAGGCCGCGCGCGACCTGCGCACGCTCGCCGACAGCCTGGAACGCGGCATCGAGCAACGCACCAGCGACCTGCAGGCGGCCAAGGGCGAGGCCGAGCGCGCCAACCGCTCCAAGACCCGCTTCGTCGCCGCCGCCGTGCACGACCTGCTGCAGCCGCTCAACGCCGCGCGCATGTACCTGTCGTCGCTGCGCCGGCGCGTCGACGACGGCGAAGGCCGCGAGCTGGCCGATCACATCGAAGCGGCGCTGGCGGCGCAGGACGACATCCTCTCCAGCCTGCTCGACATCTCGCGGCTGGAATCGGGCGCGCTGGAAGTGCGGCGCGGCGCGCTGCCGCTGGCACGCGTGTTCGCCGCCATCGACAGCCAGTTCCGCATCCTCGCCCAGGCGCGCGGGCTGCGCCTGCATGTGCTGCCCACGCGCGCGCTCGTCGACAGCGACGAGGTGCTGTTGCGGCGGATCCTGCAGAACTTCGTCTCCAACGCGATGCAGTTCGCGCCGCGCGAGGGCCGCATCGTGCTCGGCGCGCGGCGCCTGCGCGACGGCGTGCGGATCGAGGTGTGGGACAGCGGGCCGGGCATCCCCGAGAACAAGCGCGAGTTGATCTTCGAGGAATTCCAGCGCCTGGACACCGGCGTCGACGCGCCGCAGCGCGGCGCGGGCCTGGGCCTGGCGATCGTGCGGCGGGTGGCGCGGCTGCTCGGACATCGCGTCGCGGTGCGTTCCTGGCCGGGACGCGGCAGCGTGTTTTCGGTCGAGGCGCCGTATGCGCGCGCGATCGAGGCCGAAGCGGCGCCGGCCGCGCCCGCCGTCGCGCACACCGCCGATCGCAGCGCAGCCACGGCCGATCCCGACTCGCCGCTGCGCGGCCGCAAGGTGTGGGTGATCGACGACGACCTGCATTCGCGCCAGGCCGCGCTGCATCTGCTCGGCGACTGGGGCTGTCTCGCCGACGGCGCCGCCAGCGCCGCCGAGGCGCTGACCCGCGCCGATGCGCAAGCGCCGCCGGATCTGCTGTTGCTCGACTACCGCCTGGGCGAGAGCACCGGCTTCGAGCTGGGCACACAGTTGGAAGCCAAGTGGAAGCGGCTGCCGCCGGTGGTGCTGATGTCGGCCGATGCCGACCCGACCCTGCGGCCGCGCGCGGCCGAACGCGATTGGCATTTCCTGCCCAAGCCGCTCAAGCCGGCGGCGCTGCGCGCGCTGGCGTCGCGGTTGCTGCTGGCGCGCGGCGAATGAAGTCGCGTACGCCGGATGCGGCGTTCGGCGCGATCTGAGGCTGCGCGGTCGCGGCTTGCGCCGCTCCTACAGTCGCTGCGTTGCGACGTCGGAGCCCCTGCAGGAGCGGCGCAAGCCGCGACCGCGACAACCCAACCACGACGGCCGCCGCAACGCAGTCACGCCGACCCACCGGCCCCATCGTGCAGTTCCCCGCTCTGCTGCGGGCGCTGGCGCAGCGGTTGCTGGTGCAGCACAGCGAATGAGGTTGCGTCCGCCAGATGCGGCGTTCGGCGCGATCTGAGGCTGCGCGGTCGCGGCTTGCGCCGCTCCTACAGTCGCTGCGTTGCGACGTCGGAGCCCCTGTAGGAGCGGCGCAAGCCGCGACCGCGACACCACGCCTACGACGCAAGCGCCAACAACGCTAGGCCAACCCACCGGCCCCGTCGTGCAACTCCCCGCCCTCGTCCTCCAGCGCCAGCCCCTTCACCAACACCGCCGCCTGCGTGCGCGAATGGCAGCCCAGCTTGCGCAGGATCGCGGTGACGTGGATCTTCACCGTGTTCTCCGCCAGCGACAGCTCGTACGCGATCTGCTTGTTGAGCAAGCCGTCGGCCAGCCGCAGCAGCACCCGCATCTGCTGCGGCGTCAGCTGCGCCAGACGGTCGGCCAGTTGCGCGTCGCCTTCGTCGCGCTCGGCCTGTTGCGGCGGGAACCACACCTTGCCAGCGAGCACCGCGCCGACCGCTTCGGCCAGCACCGCCGCCGGCGCCGACTTCGGCACGAAGCCGGACGCGCCGAACTGCTGCGCGCGGCGGATCGTGCGCGGGTGTTCGTTGGAGGAGATGATCACCACCGGTAGCTCCGGCCGCTCACCGCGCGCGTACACCAGCGAAGAGAAGCCCATCGCGCCGGGCATCATCAGGTCGAGCATGGCCAGGTCGAAGGCCTCGCCGCTGCCGATCGCCGCTTCCAGCGCGCTCTGGCTGGCGACTTCGACGATGTGCGCGTTCGGCGCGATCTCGCCCAGCGCATAACGCAGCGCCGCCCGGAACATCGGGTGGTCGTCGGCGATCAGGATGCGCAGCGCGGGGTCGGCCATGAGGGGTCCCAGTGGAAAGCGGGTCCGATCCTACACGCTCCGCCTTCGACCGGGGGCTGCGCCTGGGCCGCCGCCCCGTGCGGCCGCTCTTGTGGGAGGGACTTCAGTCCCGACGCCTTTGATCCAGGTCGCGGCGACCGGAGCGCAAAGCCTCGGGGCTGAAGCCCCTCCCACAAAGGCAGCAGCCGGGCCGGCGTCGCACAAAAACAAACGGGGCGGCCTGGGCCGCCCCGTTCATGCATCGCGATGGCGAACCGATCAGCCCAGCAGGTGGGCGACGCCGGCGCGCTCTTCTTCCAGCTCGGCCAGGGTCTTGTCCATGGCCTTGCGGCTGAACTCGTCGATCTCCAGGCCTTCCACGCGGGTGTATTCGCCGCCGGCGGTGGTCACCGGCACGCCGTACATCACGCCCTCGGGAATGCCGTAGCTGCCGTCCGACGGCACGCCCATGGTCACCCACTTGCCGTTGCTGCCGAGCACCCAGTCGCGGATGTGATCGATCGCGGCGTTGGCGGCCGAGGCGGCCGAGGACAGGCCGCGCGCTTCGATGATCGCCGCGCCGCGCTTGCCGACCTGCGGGATGAAGGTGTTGGCGTTCCAGTCGGCGTCGTTGATCTTGTCCTTCAGCGAGGCGCCACCGGCCTTGGCGAAGCGGTAGTCCGGATACATGGTCGGGCTGTGGTTGCCCCACACGATCAGGTTCTCGATGTCGCCCACGGCCACGCCGGCCTTGGCGGCGAGCTGGCTCAGCGCGCGGTTGTGGTCCAGGCGCAGCATCGCGGTGAAGTTCTTCGCCGGCAGGTCCGGCGCCGACTTCATCGCGATGTAGGCGTTGGTGTTGGCCGGGTTGCCGACCACCAGCACCTTGACGTCGCGCGAGGCGACCTTGTTCAGCGCGGCGCCCTGGGCGGTGAAGATCTTGGCGTTTTCCAGCAGCAGGTCCTTGCGCTCCATGCCCGGGCCGCGCGGACGCGCGCCGACCAGCAGGGCGATGTCGGCGTCCTTGAACGCGACTTCGGCGTCGTCGGTGCCGACGATGCCGGCCAGCAGCGGGAACGCGCAGTCTTCCAGCTCCATGATCACGCCCTTGAGCGCGGCCTGGGCCTTCTCCAGCGGCAGTTCCAGCAGCTGCAGGATCACCGGCTGGTCCTTGCCGAGCATTTCGCCGGAGGCGATGCGGAACAGCAGCGAGTAGCCGATCTGGCCGGCAGCGCCGGTGACGGCAACGCGGACGGGAGTCTTCATCGAGGTGTTTCCTTCGCTAGTGAACGTTGGTGCGGGCGCGGGCCCGCGAAGTGGAAGCAGGACGCGCGCGCGCCGTCACAGGCGGTAGCCGAGCGGTGCGAGCTTGTCCTTGATCTGGTCGTGGTTGTAGCCGTAGACGATGTCCTGGCCGACGATGGTGACCGGCACGCCGCGCGCGCCGACCGCGGCCATCGCGCGCTGGCCCTGCTCGGTGTCGACGTCGATCAGGGTGTAGCGCACGTCGGCCAGCTCGAAGTCCTTGCGCAGTTTCTCGCAGTAGCCGCACCACTCCGCCGCGAGCATGACGATGCGCTTGTCGCCGGTGCTGTGGCGCGGATCGTCCGGCGCCAGCTGCGCCGGCTGTGAGCCGAACCACTGCTGCGGCAGGCCGCCGCTCATGGCGAACTTGGCGCCGACCGCGCCCACGGCGAGCGCGGCGACTACGCACAACACGGTGCTTACGCGCATGACGTCGTCCTTCTCGTCGCGGGCGGGCGGCTTCGCCGGGCTCAGGCGAGCTCGGCGAAGAACTCCTGGAACCGCTGCAGGCCCGGGGCCAGCTGCGGGGTCGGGCAGGTGTAGCTGATGCGCAGCGCGTTGGATTCGCCGAACGCCGAGCCCGGCACGCAGGCCACGCCCTTGGTTTCCAGCAGCGCGTTGCAGAAGTCCATGTCGTTGCCGATCTTCAGGCCGCTGGGCTGGTGGGTCTTGCCGAAGGCGACGCTGATGTCGGGGAACACGTAGAACGCGCCCTGCGGACGCGGGCAGATCACGCCCGGGATCGCGTTCATCACCGCCATGACCTGGTCGCGCTTGGCCTGGAACTCGGCGCACTTCTGCGTCGGCACGTCCTGCGGGCCCGACAGCGCGGCCACGGCGGCGGCGGTGACGATCTCCGGCACGTTGGTGATGTGGTTGGAGTTCATCGTGGTCACCGCCTGGGCGATCACTTCCGGCCCGGCCATGAAGCCCACGCGCCAACCCGGCATGCCGTAGGTCTTGGACAGCGAGTCGATGAAGATCACCCGGTCGCGCAGTTCGGGACGGGCGTGGACGAAGTTGTGGTAGCCCAGGCCGTCGAACACCATGCGGTTGTAGATGTCGTCGGTGATGACCCAGGTGTCCGGGTACTTGGCGACCACATCGGCGAGCGCGTCGATCTCGTCCTTCGAATAGACCATGCCGGTCGGGTTCGAGGGATTGTTGAACAAGAACACCTTGGGCTTCTTCGCCAGCGCGGCGTCGAGCTGCGCGGGGGTGAGCTTGTAGTCCTGCGAGGCCGGGCACGGCAGCAGGTCGATCTTGGCGTTGACGATCTCGGCGATGTCGAGATAGCTGGTCCAGTACGGGGTCGGGAAGGCGATGGTGTCGCCTTCGTCCAGCAGCGCCTCGGCGATGTTGTAGATCACGTGCTTGGCGCCGATGCCGGTGGCGACGTTGACCCGGCCGTAGCCGGTCAGGCCGATCTTGCCCATGTGCTCGATGAACGCGTCCAGCAGCGCGTCGGCGCCGCGGTTGCTGCCGTACTGGCCGCTGTCCTTGGCCAGCGCCTCGCGCACGGCGGCGTAGACGTGGTCGCCGGGCAGGAAGTTGGGGACGCCGATGGAGAAGCTGATGATGTCGCGGCCTTCGGCCTTGAGCCGCTTGGCCTTTTCGGCAACCTGCATGATCGCGCTGGGCTTGGCGCGACCGATGCGCCGGGCGAGCTGGGGCATCGTGTAAACCTCGTGGGGTGGTGTACGACGGAGAGGTACGGCAGAGCGAGGATGGACGGCGCCGGAAGCAGCGGCGCGGTGCGCGGCGGCTTGCATAAAGCGCCGCGATTACCGCTGGTTCGAGCCGCAAAATGGTAGCACAGCGGCATCGGCCGGCCGCGCCGTCGGCAGCGCGCTGGCGACGCCCGGGCAGGGCCGCCGGCGTGCGCGATCCGGCGGCCGGGCTTGCCCGATCGGCGGCCTCG
>NZ_LXSD01000396.1:0-1820 GCF_017168095.1 Lysobacter enzymogenes
CGGTGGCGCTGCTGCGGCGCGCGCTGGACGCCGAGCTGCGCGCCGGCGCCGCGCGCGGCAACGCGCTGCTGCACGGCCCGGACCAGTGGGCGATGACCCGGCGGGTGTCGCTCGGCGGCGGCCGCGAAGCGCTGGTCGGGGTCAGCTACTGGCCCGGCTGGGCGACCGACACCGAATACGTCGTGCCTTACGATCTCGCCCGCACCATCTTCTACGCCCTGGGCATCGGCACCACCTTCGTCGCGTTGTGGATGTGGTTGCTGCTGCGGCGCGTGCGCCGCGCCACCCAGGCCGCCGACCGCTGGGCCGAAGGCGATTTCTCGGTGCGCATCGCCGACCGCTCGCGCGACGAGTTCAGCGCGCTGGCCGAGCGCTTCAACCGGATGGCCGATGCGCTGTCGCGCACGCTGCATCTGGAGAAGGCGCTGGGCGGCTCGCTGGAACGCAACCGTATCGCCCGCGACCTGCACGACACCGCCAAGCAGCGCAGCTTCGTGCTCGGGCTGAAGCTGGCCGAGCTGGAGCACGACGCCGGCGGCGACGAGCGGCTGGCGCGCACGGTCGCGCAGGCGCGCGCGCTGGCCGACCGGCTGCAGCAGGATCTGGTCGACGCGGTGTCGGGTTTCAGCGCGCCGGCGATCGCCGAGCTGGGCTTGCGCGAGGCCTTGACCCGCAACCTCGACGATTTGCTCGGCGGTTCGGGCATCGCCTGGGAACTGGCGTTGCCGCGCGCGCTGGAGGACTGGCTGCGCGAGCGGCCGGCGTTGGCGCAGGAGCTGTTGATGATCGCCCACGAAGCGGTCGCCAACGCGCGCCGCCACAGCGGTTGCCGGCACGTGCGCGTGGCCGGCGAGCGCCACGGCGCGCGCTGGCGGTGGAGCGTGCAGGACGACGGCGCCGGCTTCGACCCGGCCCGCGCGCCGTTGGGCATGGGCCTGGCGAATCTGCGCTGGCGCGCCGATCAGTTGCCGCGCGGGCGGCTCGAGATCGACTCCTGCGGCGCCGGCACGCAGGTGCGCGCGGAATTCGATGCCGATGCGCCGGCGTGAGCGCGAGCGACAGGACGACCCCACAGGACGAGGCAGGGATGGAAACGACGACGACATTGCTGGTGGCCGACGATCACGCGGTGGTGCGCGAGGGCATCCGCAGCCTGCTGCGGCTGGCGCCAGGCTTCGCGGTGGTGGCCGAGGCCGACGACGGCGAGGACGCGGTGGCGATGGCGCGCCTGCACGCGCCCGACGTGGTGCTGCTGGACCTGATGATGCCCGGCATCGGCGGCGTCGCCGCCACCCGCGGCATCCGCGCGGCCAGCCCGCGCAGCCACATCATGGTGCTGACCTCCTCCGACGACGAGGAACTGGCGTTCGCCGCGATCGAAGCCGGCGCGCAGTCGTTCCTGCCCAAGTCCACCCGCGGCGAAGCGCTGCTGCAGGCGATCCGCCACGCCGCGGTAGGCGAATCGACCCTGCATCCGAGCATCGCCCGGCGCATCCTCAACCGCATGCAGCGCCCGCGGCGCCCGGCCGCCGACCCGTTCGCGCAACTGACCGAGCGCGAACTGGACGTGCTGCGGCGGCTGGCCGAAGGCGGCAGCAACGCGCGGATCGCGGCGAGCCTGTCGATCAGCGAGAAGACGGTGAAAGCGCACCTGAGCAACCTGATGTCGAAACTGCGGGTGACCGACCGAACCCAGGCGGTGGCCTTCGCCTGGCGCGAAGGCCTGATGCGCGGCAAGGAATGACCGCCCGCAACGCAAACCGCCCGAAGCCCCTGTAGGAGCGGCGCGAGCCGCGACCGCGACACCACGCGTGCGACGA
>NZ_LXSD01000396.1:1870-2092 GCF_017168095.1 Lysobacter enzymogenes
AGGAGCGGCGCGAGCCGCGACCGCGACACCACGCGTGCGACGAACCTTCCGCCGTAGCCGCGTTGTCGCGGTCGCAGCTCGCGCAGCTCCTACAGCCGCAAACGAAACCGCCCGAAGCCGCTGCAGGAGCGGCGCAAGCCGCGACCGCGACAACGCGCTTGCGACGAACCTTCCGCCGTAGCCGCGTATTCGCAGTCGCAGCTCGCGCAGCTCCTACAGCCG
>NZ_LXSD01000396.1:2142-14641 GCF_017168095.1 Lysobacter enzymogenes
AAACCGCCCGAAGCCCCTGTAGGAGCGGCGCGAGCCGCGACCGCGACACCACGCGTGCGACGAGCCTTTCGCCGTAGCCGCGTTGTCGCAGTCGCAGCTAGCGCAGCTCCTACAGCCGCAAACGAACCCTGCGCGGATGTTTCATTGCGGCGCGCCCGCGGCATCGAACGCCACAGGCGCGCCGCCGCCTCACCGCTGCGCCGCCCATTGCGCCACGCGCCGCAGCGCACGGCCGTAGCTGCCGGCGCTTTCCTGCGCCGGGTACACCGATGCGTACCGGTCCGGCGGCAGGCCGCGCGCTTCGAAGGATTCGCCGCGGGCATCGCGGTAGATCTCGTTGGACAGGCTGAAGCTCCAGCCGTTGGGCAGCAACTTGACCAGCGCGTCGGAGAAGATGCCTTGGGTTGCCTGGCCGACCTGCACCACGTGCGGGAAGGTCCGCATCATCATGGTGAAGGTCTCGCCGGCGCTGCAGGTGAACTCGCTGGTCAGCAGGTACACCGGCTTGAGGTAACGCGCGGTCGGCGCCGGCGCGATCCGCAACGGCTGCGGCTGCACGCGCGCGTCGGCGTAAGGCTGCTTGGTGTAGGCCAGACGCTCGCGGTCGGCGAAGCGCGCGGCGATCTCGGCCGAGACCATGTCCAGCCCGCCGAGGTTGTGGGCGACGTCGAACACCAGCGCGCGGGTGTCCTTCAAATCGCCCAGCGCCGCGTCGATCGCGCGGCCCGCGGCGGCGCGTTGTTCGGCCTCGCCGCCGCCGGCGCCGGCCATCGCGGTGACCGCCAGATAGCCCACGCCGCCGGGCAAGCGCCCCCACACCACCTGGCCGTCGAGCGCGCTGCGGCGCGTGCCGGGCAGCAGTTGCGCGTCGGCCTGCGTGCGTTCCCGCGCGATCCAGGTCTGCAGCCAGTCCAGGAACGCCAGTTCGTGCGGCTGCCGGTCGTAGCGCTGGCGCAGGCGGTTGAAGTGGGCGCCGCGCTGGCCCTGGATTTCGAAGCGGCGGCCGTCGGTTTCGCCGGACAGGGCGGTGTGCAGGTCGTCGACACCGCGCAGCAGTTCGGCCATGACCGGACGCAGTTCGGCATCGCTGCGCGCGCGCGCGGCGGTCGGGCGCAGGCGGGCGATGCGCGCGTTCCAGTCGAGGTTGCGCTCGCGGTTGTAGGCGTACAGCGATTTGAGCGTCAGCGCGACCGCATCGAAGGTGTACAGCGGCCGGCTGCGGTCGATCGGCGCGGCGCAGGCCTCGGGCAGGCGGTTCAGGCCGACGGCGTGCAACTGGGTGCCCTGGCGCGAACTGGCGATGACGAGATCGCGCGGCCGCGCCGAGCGCCCGTAGTAGGCCGCCGCCTGGTCCAGGATCGTGTCGCTGGCGACGCCGACCGGCCAGCACAGGCCGCCGGCGTAGTGGTACATCGAGGCGCCGTCGGCGGACAGCGCGTACAGGTCGCCGTAGCCGGGCACGGCCCACAGGCCGCGCGCGCCGGCGACGATCGCGCCGTCGGCGACGACCGGGCGCAGCGCGGATTCGGGTAGCGCCGGCAGCGTGGCCGGGCCGGCGAAGGCGGGCGCGGCGGCGACGAGCGCCGCGGCGGCGAGCAGGCACCGGCGCAGCCGGCGGGAAACGGGGGAGGCGAGAGTCATGGCGTGGAAGAGTCGACGCCGCGGCAGTGCGGCGGGGCCACGCTAGGCGGCGTGCGTGGGCACCGGCATGGGGCGTGCGATCTAGCGCCTGCGACTTTGCGCGTCTCAGCGTCTAGGCCGAACGGCTGTTGCGACCGCCGCGCAGCGCGTGGGCGCAGGCCTGTGCTGCGCGGTGAACGCGCGGCAACCCGATAGCGTCGGCGCGATGGCGGCTTCGATTGCGATGTCCGTCGTTCAGCCACCGCGGCCGGAGCAGGCGCGATTCCGCTTGTCGCGCTGGCTGTAAGCGCGTGGTTCCGCAACCGCGCCGAAGTCCCGCCGACACGGCGAACCGATGTCGAAGCTCGTCCCGCACTGCGCGGCGCCGCTCAAACCTCGCCCTCCTGCGCAAGAAACGCCTGCAACGCCGGCGCGCGCGGCCGGTTGGCCAGTTCCAGCCGGTACAGCGGCCGGCTCAGCGCGTCGTCTTCGCCGAGCGCGACCGGCCGCACCCGCTGCATCAGGATCAGGTCGGCGACCACGGTCGCCGGCAGCAGGGCGATGCCGGCGCCGGCGGCGACGGCGCGGGCGATGGCTTCGTTGCTGCCGATCTCGACCGTCCGCTCCGGCGCGATGCCGCGCGCGGCGAACAGCGATTGCGCGGCCTGGCGCGTGCCCGAGCCGGGTTCGCGCAGCAGCCAGGTCTGGCGCGAGAGCTCGGCGATCGACGGCCGCCGGCGCGCGCCGAGCGCGCTGTCGGCGGCGGCGATCAGGCGCAGCGGCTCGTCGCGCCAATGCTGCACGGCGATGCGCGGATCCTCGACCGCGCCTTCGACATAGCCGATATCGACCGCGCAATCGACCACCGCGCGGCTGACCTGCTCGGTGTTGCCGACGATCAGCTCGGTCGCCAGCTGCGGGTGCCGGCGCATGAACGGCCCGAGCTGCTGCGGCAGCCAATACGCCGCCACCGTGGTGCTGGCGCCGATGCGCAGGCGGCCGTGGCGCAGCTCGACCCTGTCGCGGATGTCCTCGATCGCGATGCGCTCCAGGGCGAAGATCGCGCGGGCGTGTTCGAACAGGGCGCGGCCGTGGTCGGTCAGGGCGATGCCGTGGACGCCGCCGCGCACCGCCTTGCCGTCGCTGCCGGTGCGCTCCAGCAGCGGCAGGTCGAGCTGGCTCTCCAGCTCGCGCACCGCCTTGGACACCGCCGACTGGCTCACGAACAAGGCGTCGGCCGCGCGCGAGAAGCCCTGCTGCTCGACCACGGTCAGGAACACGCGCAACAGGTGCAGGTTCATGGCTATGAGCTCAACTCATGGATCCTTGAATTATATGTATTGGACTCCGCCAGGGGGCGGGCCTACCGTGGCGCGGTCTTTCCCAGCCTGAGTACGCCGCCGTGTCCGCCGCCCTGCATCCGACCTCGTCCGCTCCCGCCGCCCGCCGAGGCGCGCACCGGCAGCCGGGGTTCTGGCCCGGGCTGGCGCTGGCGGCGGCGATCGCGGCCGCGGCGATGGGCCTGGCCTTGGTGCCGGCGCTGCAGGCCGCCGGGCTCAGCGCGCTGACCCTGGCCATCGTCCTGGGCATCGCGGTCGGCAACACCGCGTTCCCGGCCATCGCCGGCCAGGTCGGCAGCGGCGTGGACTTCAGCAAGGCCATGCTGCTGCGCGCGGGCATCGTGCTGTACGGGTTCCGGGTCACCTTCCAGGAAATCGCCGGGGTCGGCGCGGCCGGGCTGGCGGTCGACATCGTCGTGGTCGCCGGGGTGTTCTGCCTGGCCACCTGGCTCGGCACGCGCTGGCTCAAGCTCGACCGCGAGACCTCGATGCTGATCGGCGCCGGCAGCGCGATCTGCGGCGCGGCGGCGGTGATGGCGACCGAGCCGGTGGTCAAGGGCCAGGCGCACAAGGTGTCGGTGGCGGTGGCCACGGTGGTGGTGTTCGGCACCGTCGGCATGTTCGTGTATCCGTGGGCGTATCCGTACCTGGGCCTGAGCGAGCATGCCTACGGCGTGTTCGCCGGCTCGACCATCCACGAGGTCGCGCAGGTGGTGGTGGCCGGGCGCGCGGTCGGCGAGCAGGCGGCGTCGGCGGCGGTGATCGAGAAGATGCTGCGGGTGATGCTGCTGGCGCCGTTCCTGCTGATCCTGTCCTCGCGCCTGGGCGCGGGCGGCGCGGCCGGCGCGACGCGCGCGAAGATCGTGATCCCGTGGTTCGCGCTGCTGTTCGTCGTAGTCAGCGGGATCAATTCGCTGCATCTGCTGCCGGCGGCGTGGAAGGCCGCGATCATCCAGATCGACACGGTGCTGTTGGCGATGGCGATGGCCGCGCTGGGCCTGCGCACCCACATCGGCGCGATCAGGCAGGCCGGCGCCAAGCCGATGCTGCTGGCGGCGATCCTGTTCGCGACGCTGACGGTGGGCGGTTATGCGCTCAACGTCGGCGCGGCGAAGCTGTTCGGGTGAGCCCTTTGTAGGAGCGGCGCGAGCCGCGACCGCGACACCGGGGCTACGGCGCAACGTCCGTCGCAAGCGCGGTGTCGCGGTCGCGGCTCGCGCCGCTCCTACAGCCGTACTGCGAAACGGCCCCGTGAGCTGCGGGGTTTTCTTTGCTGCCGCCGGCGCGCTATCGCGTCACATCGAATCCACTTCATACGAGTGCGTGCCGTGTAAAGCGACGCAGCTGCGCTGCGCACCCCGCCGCCTCGATACTCGTGCAAATCTGTGAATGTGTGATGCGCCGCGTATTTCGCCGCGCACGCCGTCGCTGCGCGTTCGGATCG
Organism: Lysobacter enzymogenes; assembly: GCF_017168095.1. GTDB lineage: Bacteria > Pseudomonadota > Gammaproteobacteria > Xanthomonadales > Xanthomonadaceae > Lysobacter > Lysobacter enzymogenes_D. The sequence continues at coordinate 6,547 of NZ_LXSD01000396.1, forward strand.
CGCAGCTTCCCCTGTGCCTAAGCTCAGCTGCGTTCGCGCTGCCGCGTCGTCGCCGACGTTGTGCGGCGAGGCCGGCGCGAACCGATCCGGCGGCTGCGGCCGCTTTCGATTCCTTCATCGTTGCGGCACTTTTCGGGGTTAGACACGCATATGCACAAGACCATCCTGGTAGCGTCCATGACCGTCGCCATCGCGGCGTCGGCGAGCCTGGCCGGCGCGCAGTCGAGCGCGGCGCCGGAGTTGTTCCAGGCGCAATCGCCGCGCCTGGCCGCGGCGGCGACCGCCAACGTACCGGCCAGCGTCAACGGCATGCTGCGCGGCAAGAGCGCGCAATGGGCCGCGGCGGTGTCGGTGGACCGCACGCTGCTGGCCGGCGCGCAGCGCGAGCTGACGCTGAGCCTGCCCGAGGGCGCGCGCATGCACATGCGCCTGGCCAAGTCGTACCGCACGCCCGCCGGCGATGTGGTCTGGTCGGGCGCCGACCGGCTGCAGCCCAACGGCCAGCTCCAGCTCGGCAAGCAGCCGCCGTCGACCGCGCTGTTCGTGGTGCGCGGCGAGCGCGTCACCGGACAAATCGTCGCCGCCAGCGGCGAGGTCTACGAACTGCTGACCTCCGAGAACGGCGCGCAGCAGTACCTGGTCAAGCGCGATCCGGCCAGCCTGGAAGGCGCCGACGACACGCCCGCGCACTCCGACCTGCCGGCGCAGCCCGACCGCGGCCCGGCCGCGCGCCCGGCGGCGAACGCGCTGCTGGCCGACACCGTCATCCGCGTGCTGCAGGTCTATACCCCGGAAGCGGTGACCGAACTGGGCGGGCAGAACTCGGCCAACGACCGCGCCGCGTTCTTCATCGCCCAGTCCAACACCGCGTTCGCCAACAACGTCCTGCCGGTGCGTTTCGAAAGCGCCGGCGTGCGCTTCGCCACCCAGGGGCAGGCGACCAACGTCTCCGATACGCTGCTCTCGCGCATCCGGGTCACCAACGACGGCTGGTACGACGCCTATTCGACCACCGAGCGCGACAGCACCGCCGCCGACCTGGTGACCCTGGTCGTGCGCGATCGCTTGCAGACCAGCGGCGGCGCGCTGCTGTGCGGCCAGGCCGCGGCGATCGGCGCCAATGCCGCCAACGGCTTCTTCGTGCAGAACCATTCCTGCAGCAGCTTCACCTTCGTCCACGAAGCCGCGCACCTGTTCGGCGCCCGCCACGACAACGATCCGACCACCACGCCGTTCGCCTACGGACACGGCTACGTCAACTCGGCGGGCAATTTCCGCACGATCATGGCGGTGAACTCGAACCCGCAGCCGCGCATCGGCTACTTCTCGACCACCGACCAGAGCTTTGTGTCGGGCGGCGTGAGCCGGCCGCTGGGCACCAGCACGCGCGACAACGAGCGGGTCATGCGCGAGCGCGCGGCGGCGATCGCGGCGTTCCGCTGAGTTTGTCGGGCAAGGCGGCGGCCGGAGGGCATCGCCCCGAGGCCGCTGTCGTCGATTCGCGCGCACCTCTCCTATCGTCATGCCCGCGAAGGCGGGCATCCAGGGCTTTATCGCGACATGACTCTGAAGTCTCTGGATCCCCGCCTTCGCGGGGATGACGGCTTGGAGCGACGCGGAGAAACCCACTCGCGACGAAACCGACCCATCGTCATGCCCGCGAAGGCGGGCATCCAGGGCTTTATCGCGGCATGTCTCTGAAGTCTCTGGATCCCCGCGTTCGCGGGGATGACGGCTTGTGAGCGGCGCGGAGAAACCCGCTCGCGACGAAACCGACCTCTCGTCCTGTCCTGTAGGAGCTGCGCAAGCTGCGACCGCGACGCCGCGCTTGCGTCGCAAGTGTCGTTACGCGGTCGCAGCTCGCGCAGCTCCTGCAGTCGTACTACGAAAAAGCCCCGCGAGTGCGGGGCTTTTTCGCGGCGAAGCTCGCGGACGCTTTACTCGCCCAGCGCCTGCGCCACGAACGCCGGGGTCGACAGCGCGCCGTGGTGGATGCCGGCGTTGTAGTACTGGGTCGCGAAGCTCTTGGCCTGCGCGTCGTCCTGGCGGAACTCGAAGCCGCCGGCCTTGCGCGCGAGCGTGCAGCTCCACCAGCCGGTCGGATAGCACGGTTGCGGGAACGGCAGGGTCTTGAAGGACTTGAAGCCCGCCTTGCCCATCTCCGTGCGCATCTCCTGGATCAGCTTGAGCAGCATCAGCGGCGATTCGGACTGCTGCACCAGGATGCCGTCCTCGCGCAGGGCGCGGAAGCAGCTGTCGTAGAAGGCCTTGTTGAACAGACCCTCGGCCGGGCCGACCGGATCGGTGGAATCGACGATGATGATATCGACGCTGCCGGCCGGGCGATTGGCCATGTAGGCGATGCCGTCGTCGAACAGCAGCTGCGCGCGCGGGTCGGCGTTGCTGTCGCACAGCTCCGGGAACCACTTCTCGGCCATGCGCGTGACCTGCTCGTCGATGTCGCACTGCACGGCTTCCTCCACGCCCGGGTGCTTGAGCACCTCGCGCAGGGTGCCGCAGTCGCCGCCGCCGATGATGACCACGTTCTTCGGCGCGGCGTGGGTGAACAGCGCCGGGTGCGACATCATCTCGTGGTAGAGGAAGTTGTCGCGCGTGGTCAGCATCACCGCGCCGTCGATCAGCATCAGGTTGCCCCAGTCGGTGGTCTCGAAGATCTCGATCTTCTGGAACGGCGACTGCACCTCGTCGAGCTTGCGGGTGATGCGATAGCCGATGGACGAGCCGGTCGGCTCGAAGTTCTCGTAGTGCCACTGGGCTTCGTTGGTCATGCGCGTGCTCCTGGGTCGGACGATGTGCGGGTGCGGCCAGCCTGGCTGGATCGAAAGGCGCGGGCGAGCCCGGCCGGCGGCGCCCGGACGGCGCCGGGCTTGGGGCGCCCACTTGGGGCGCGAATTGTAGCGGACCGGTATGAACGCACGTCGCGCGGCCGGCCGCGAATGCTTCGAACCTCGTCCCGACGCGGCCCGGCGCCGCCGCGACCGCGGTTTTTTGCCGATCCGGCCGTTCCGCGCCGCGCCGGAACGGTCCCCCGGGCGGACGCGGCCTGTAGAATGCGCCTTCCCCACAGTTTCGACGGTAACGCGCCGATGTCCGACTGGTCGCTCGATCAGGCCCGCAAGACCTATTCGATCCCGCATTGGTCCGAAGGCTATTTCGACATCGACGGCGCCGGCCGGATCGTGGTCAAGCCGCGCGGCGAGCGCGGTCCGACCGTGCCGCTGCCGGAGGTGGTCGACGCCGCGCGCGCGGCCGGCGCCAAGCTGCCGCTGCTGGTGCGCTTCCCCGACATCCTCGGCGACCGCCTGGGCAAGCTGCAGAGCGCCTTCGCCCAGGCGATGCAGGACTGGGACTACGCCGGCGGCTACACCGCGGTCTATCCGATCAAGGTCAACCAGCACCAGGGCGTGGCCGGCACGCTGGCCTCGCACGCCGGCGAAGGCTTCGGCCTGGAAGCCGGCAGCAAGCCCGAGCTGATGGCGGTGCTGGCGCTGAGCCGGCCCGGCGGGCTGATCGTGTGCAACGGCTACAAGGACCGCGAGTACATCCGGCTGGCCCTGATCGGCCGCAAGCTCGGCATGGAGACCTACATCGTGGTCGAAAAGCCGTCCGAGCTGGCGCTGGTGTTCGAGGAAGCCAAGGCGCTGGGCGTGAAGCCGGGCCTGGGCGTGCGCATGCGCCTGGCCTCGCTGGGCGCGGGCAAGTGGCAGAACAGCGGCGGCGACAAGGCCAAGTTCGGGCTCAGCCCGCGCCAGGTGCTGGACCTGTGGAAGCAGCTGCGCGACAACGGCCTGCAGGACTGCCTGGGCCTGCTGCACTTCCACATGGGCTCGCAGATCTCCAACGTGCGCGACATCGCCAACGGCATGCGCGAGGCGACGCGCTATTTCGTCGAACTGTCCAAGCTCGGCGCCAATGTGCGCTACATGGACGTCGGCGGCGGCTTGGGCATCGATTACGAAGGCACCCGGTCGCGCAGCTATTGCTCGATCAACTACGGCGTCAACCAATACGCCTCGAACATCGTCCAGCCGCTGGCCGAAGCCTGCCAGGAATACGGCCTGACCCCGCCGCGCGTGGTCACCGAGTGCGGCCGCGCGATGACCGCGCACCACGCGGTGCTGGTGGCCAACGTGTCGGAAATTGAAGAAGCGCCCGAAGGCCGGGTGCCGCCCGCGCACGAGGACGAGCCGGCGGTGATCCGCCACCTGCGCGAGATCCACGCCGAACTCGGCCAGCGCCCGGCGGTGGAGCTGTTCCACGAGGCTCAGCACCATCACGGCGAGGGCTTGTCGCTGTACGCGCTGGGCCAGATCGACCTGACCCACCGCGCGCGCATCGACGACCTGTTCTACGCCATCGCCCACGCCGTGCGCGCGCGCCTGGACGTCAGCGAGCGCAGCCATCGCGACCTGCTCGACGAGCTCAACGAGCGCCTGGTCGACAAGTACTTCGTCAACTTCAGCGTGTTCGAGTCGATGCCCGACGTGTGGGCGATCGACCAGGTGTTCCCGATCGCGCCGATCGAGCGCCTGAACGAGCGCCCGCAGCGGCGCGGCGTGATCGCCGACCTGACCTGCGACTCGGACGGCAAGATCGACACTTACGTGGAAACCGAAGGCCTGGACACCTCGCTGCCGCTGCATGCGCTGAAGTCCGGCGAAAGCTATCGCCTGGGCTTCTTCCTGGTCGGCGCGTACCAGGAGATCCTCGGCGACATCCACAATCTGTTCGGCGACACCGACGCGGTGGAAGTGCGCGCCGACGGCGACGGCTACCGCTTCGCCCAGCAGCGCCGCGGCGACACCACCGACGTCATGCTCGACTACGTCGGCTACCAGCTGGCCGAGCTGCGCGCGGCCTACCGCGCCAAGGTCGCCGCCGCCGGGCTGCCGGCCGAGGAAGCCGCGCGCCTGGACGCGGCGCTGGAGACCGGCCTCACCGGCTACACCTATCTCGACGACACCCCGCTGGCCTGAGGAGGCGCGATGAACCGCTATTTGGTCATGGTCATGCGCCTGCCGCAGTTCGATACCGATCAGATCGGCCCGCACCGCGAGTTCCTCGACGGCCTGCGCGCGCAATCGCGGCTGGAGCTGGCCGGCGGCTTCGCCGACAAGAGCGGCGGCGCCTACGTGCTGCGCGCGGCCGACCTGGAGGAGGCGCGGGTGCTGGCGTTCGGCGACCCGCTGCACCTGACCGGCTCCTCGCGGGTCGACGTGTACGAGTGGAAGGCGGCCTGAGCGCCGCTTGAGCCGTCGCGGCGGCGGCTGGCGGCCGCCGCGGGCGCTCGGCCGGGCGCGGCCCGTCCGCTCCTGGGCGGGCGCAACGATCAGGTTTGCGGGCGGCGGAACTCAGCCGGCGCGTCCGGGCCGCCGGCCCGGGACGATTCGCGGCCGTTGCGGCCGGTCCCGGGCCTGGCCGCCCGCCACCGGAGCCGCGAAACGAGCGCGCAAGGCGGCGATGCCGCATCATGGTTTGGCAACAATCAACGCCCCGACGGGCAGAAGGTTCGAAATGAAAGCAGGGGTGATCGGTCTGGGAGCGATGGGCGCGCCGATGGCGCGTTACGTGCACGCCAAGGGATGTCTGACCGCGGTCGGCAACCGGACCCAGGCCAAGGCCGACGCGCTGGCGTCGGAACTGGGCGTCCGCGCCGCGCGTTCGGCGGCGAACTTCGCCGATTGCGATGTGGTGATCCTGTGCGTCTCGCTCGACGCGGACGTGCTGGAGAACGTGGCCGCGCTGGCCGAGGTGCTCAAGCCCGGCGCGATCGTGGTCGACCACTCGACCGTGTCGGTGGAAACCGCGCGCCGCGCCGCGGCGCTGCTGAGCGCGCACGACATCGGCTTCCTCGACGCGCCGGTCTCCGGCGGCGTGGAGGGCGCGCGCAACGGCAAGCTGTCGATCATGGTCGGCGGCGACGAGGCGCAGCTGGAGCGGGTGCACGAAATCGTCGCCAGCTACGCCGCGCGCATCACCCACATGGGCGCCACCGGCGCCGGCCAGGCGACCAAGGCGATCAACCAGGTGCTGGTGGCCGGCATCAACGAAGCGGTGTGCGAAGGCCTGGCGCTGGCCGAGAAGCTCGGCCTGGCCGCGGACAAGCTGCTGCCGACGCTGATGGCCGGCGCCGCCAGCAACTGGTTCCTGGACAAGCGCGGCGCGACCATGCTGCGCGACGAGTTCGCGCCCGGCTTCAAGTGCCAGCACATGCTCAAGGACCTGCGCATCGTCCAGGGCATCGCCCGCGACACCGGCGTGCGCACCGCGACCCTCGACCAGGCCGCGGCCGACTACGCCGAACTGATCGAACGCGGCTACGGCGAAGCCGACACTTCCGCGCTGATCGCGCTCAAGCGCGCGCGGGCGCAGGCGGAGAGCGACGCGGCCTGAGCGCCGCGCCGCGGGCGGCCCGGCGCGACGCCGGGCTGCGTGGGCGATCCGATCCCCGTTGAGTCGCAGCCGCTCCCTGTAGGAGCGGCGCAAGCCGCGACCGCGCCATTGCGGCTACGTCGAGAGGTTCGTCGCAGTTGCAGCCTCGCAGTCGCGACTCGCGTCGCTCCTACAGCCGGAATCGAAGCGGCCGCAGCTTCCTGTAGGAGCGGCGCAAGCCGCGACCGCGTCATTGCGGTCACGTCGAAGGCTTCGTCGTAGCTGCGACTTCGCGGTCGCGACTCGCGTCGCTCCTACAGCCGAAATCGAAGTGGCCGCAGTCCCTGTAGGAGCGGCGCAAGCCGCGACCGCGCCATTGCGGTTACGTCGAAGGCTTCGTCGTAGCTGCGACTTCGCGGTCGCGACTCGCGTCGCTCCTACAGCCGGAATCGAAGCGGCCGCGGGCTCTGTGGGCAGGCGCTGGGTTTAGCGCCGCATCAAGCCGTCGCGGCCCAGCGCGCCGGCGCGCTTTTGGCCGAAGCGCTCGCCGAGCAGGGCGCCGGCGAAGGCGGCGGCGAGGGTCAGGGCGATCGCCAGCGCGTTGAATTTCAGCGCGGCGCCGATCGAGCGCATCGGCGGCGGGCTGTCGGGCAGGGCCATCGAGACCACGGTGAACAGGGTCAGCGCCCACATCGCCGCCATCAGCAGCAGGGCGATCCAGCGGAACAGGGGATGACGGGCCAGGGCGCCGCCGAGGAACATCGCGACGAAGGCGGCGAGTACGTCGATCAGAGGCAACGGGCCGAGGCCGGTATTGATCGCCTGGCGCGCGTCCAGGCCGAACAGCTTGGTCAGCAACGCGAACAGCAACAGCATGCCTGCCCCGCCCAGGCAGCCCAGAAGAATGCGCTTGTCCATCCCATCCCCAACGACGTGCATCAGCCGGCGAAGTCTATTCGCGGCATGGGCCAGGCAGGGTGATCGCCGTCGCGCTGCGGCCGGGCGCGCTGCCGGAAGGCGCCCGCGCGCCGACGCACGGTTGCGCGCAATCGGCATTCTGGGTTGCGTCTGCGCGGCGGATGGGGGCGATTCGACGCAAGCGGCGGGAGGGCTTGCGTCGCGGAGGGTTTGCGCTCGGGGCACGGCGATCTGCGCCAAAGGCATCGGGCCTGAAGGCCCTCCCGCAGAGGCTGGGAGGGCGCCTGCGGGCGGCCGGCCGCCGGGCATCGTGGCGCGGCCGCTGCGGACGCAGCGGCGCGCGGTTTACTGCACCTTGATCGCCATCCCCGGCAGCCCGCCGTCGGCGAGCTTGCGCTTGGCGTCGGCGAGGTCGCCGGCGGTGCCGTAGGGCCCCATGCGTACGCGGTAGACGGTCTTGTCGCCGATCTGCGCCGATTCCACCCGCGCGCCGAGGCCGAGCATGGCGATCTTGGCCTTCATCTCCTCGGCCTGGCCGGAGGCCTGGAAGGCGCCGGCCTGCAGCAGGTAGCGGGTGTTGTCGTTGGCCGCGGCGGTCGCGGCGCTGGCGGTCGTCGCCGCGGCGGCCGGCGTGGCGTTGCCGCCCTGGGTGGCGGACACCGCCGGCGGCTTGGGCGTCACCGTCGACGGCGTGGCCGTGGCGACCTGGGCCGGCGGCCTGGACGGTGCCGGCGCGATCGTGTCGACCGGCTTGGGCAGGCTCGCGGTGGCCGGCGCCGGGGTC
>NZ_LXSD01000397.1:0-3346 GCF_017168095.1 Lysobacter enzymogenes
CCGGGTGCGGCGGCGCCCCGCGCCTGGCCGCGGCCGTCGCTGCAGGCATGGCGGCCGGCTCTGGCGCCGCATCGCCGCTTGCGCCACAGTCCTGAGCTTTCAGAATCGCCAGGACTACCGATGCGAGCCAACGACTGGAAGGCGCAAGGCGCCGGACTGCTGATCTGCCTGAGCGCCGCCGGCGCGTGCGCGCAGGCGCCCGCCGCCGCGGCGGCGCCCGCGCAGCCGCCGCTGCCGGAGCAGCTGCAGGATTTCGACGCCTATGTCGAAGCGGTGCGCAAGCAGTTCGAGGTGCCCGGCATCGCCGTGGCCATCGTCCAGGACGGCCGCATCGTGCTCGAGCGCGGCTACGGCCTGCGCGAGATCGGCAAGCCCGAGCCGGTCGACGCCCACACCCTGTTCGCGATCGCCTCCAACACCAAGGCCTTCACCGCCGCCTCGCTGTCGATGCTGGCCGACGAGGGCAAGCTGAGCCTGGACGACCGGGTGATCGACCACCTGCCGTGGTTCCGCATGGCCGACGCCTACGTGACCCAGGAGATGCGCCTGCGCGACCTGCTCGCCCACCGCAGCGGCCTGGGCCTGGGCGCGGGCGACCTGCTGTACTGGCCGGGCACCGACTACAGCAACGAAGAAGTGGCGCGGCGCCTGGCCCACGTGCCGCTGTCCGGCGGTTTCCGCGGCCAGTACGCCTACGACAACATCCTCTACGGCGTGGCCCAGCTGGTGGTGGAGAAGGCCAGCGGCCAGAGCTACCGCGACTTCCTCGCCCAGCGCATCTTCAAGCCGCTGGGCATGGATGAGACCCGCTACAACGCCGACGCCCTGCGCGCGGGCGACAACGTCGCCAGCGGCCACGCCAAGGCCGACTTCAAGGATCTGCAGGTCGCCCCGCGCATGACCTGGTCGAACGTGGCCGGCGCCGGCGGCCTGTATTCCTCGGTGCACGACATGAGCAAGTGGATGCGGGTGCAGCTCGACGGCGGCGTGTACGCGCGCGACGGCGAGAAGGAACAGCGCCTGTTCAGCGCCAGGCGCCAGCGCGAGATGTGGTCGGTGGTGACGCCGATGCCGATCGCCGAGCCGGCGGTGCCGGAACTGGCGCCGGCCAAGCCCAATTTCGCCGGTTATGGCGAGGGCTGGCAGCTCACCGATTACCGCGGCGAGAAGTTGGTCTGGCACACCGGCGGCTGGCCGGGCATGGTCTCGCGGGTGACCCTGGTGCCGGCGCGCAAGCTCGGCGTGGTGGTGCTGACCAACGCCGAGCTCGGCGGCGCGTTCCAGGCGGTGACGATGCGCGCGCTCGATGCGTTCCTGGCCGCGCCGAAGACCGACTGGAACGCGGCCTATGCCGCGGCGCTGGCCAAGAACCGCGGCAAGGCCGACGACGACTGGGCCAAGCACCTCAAGGCGCGCGACGCCAAATCCAGGCCTTCGCTGCCGTTGTCGGGCTACGCCGGCGCCTACCGCGACCCGTGGTACGGCGATGTCGTCGTCGAACAGACCGGCGCCAGGCTGCGGGTGCGCTTCGGCCGCACCAAGGACCTGACCGGCGAACTCAGCCACTGGCAGCACGACACCTTCATCGTGCGCTGGGACCAGCGCTGGCTCAACGCCGACGCCTTCCTCAACTTCGCCCTGACCCCGGACGGCAAGGTGCGCGAGCTGCGCATGGAGGCGATTTCGCCGCTGACCGATTTCAGCTTCGACTTCCAGGACCTGCGGCTGACGCCGCTGGCCAAGGGCGAGGGCGACGGCGCCGCCAAGGCGCATTGAGCGTTGCGCGCGGACGTGGGGTAGGGGGAACGGCCGCCGCCGGCGTTACTAGCTGAGACTGGCTTCCAGTCTCAGCGCCGGCATTTCTCCAGGTGACGGCGCCATGCTCGTGGCGACGCGGTACCGTGACCGCTGAGCCACTTCCGGCCCCGCACCGCGGCGCTACGCGGTGCGGGGCCACCTTCGCGGGGCGGCGCTGGGTTCGCGCGTGGCCGGCGCTTGCGGTTTCAGGGGCTTTTGGGGTGTGTCGCGATGAAGCCCTGGATCCGCGCGTTCGCGGGGATGACGGTGGGTGGTGGCGCGCATTTTCCGGAGATTTCATTCCCACGCCGATGCAGGCGCTTGGCTCTCGTCGCGTCGGGGCCGGCGCTTGCGGCTTCAGTGGCTGGGAGTTGTGTTGCGATGAAGCCCTGGATCCCCGCGTTCGCGGGGATGACGGTGGGTGGTGGCGCGCATTTTCCGGAGATTTCATTCCCGCGCCGGATGACGGTAGGGAGTGGTGGCGTGTGTGCGGGGCGGCTTCATTCCCACGCCGATTCGCCGCCGCGCGGCGCGAGCCGGGCGGCGACGAAATCCAGGAAACAGGCGATGCGCGAGGCCAGCTGGGTGTTGCGGTAGTAGACCGCGTTGATCGGCTGGCGCACGTCGAGGGTGCGGTCGGCGAACAATTGCACCAGCGCGCCGTCGCGGCGGTCGCGGCGGGTCATGAAGTCGGACAGGCAGACGATGCCTTCGCCGGCCAGGGCGAGCTGGCGCAGGGTTTCGCCGCTGGAGGCGTGCAGGTCGGCGGCGATGTCGAGTTCGTTGCCGTGGGCGTCGCGCAGCGGCCAGCGGTTGAGGGTCTGGGTCGGGGCGAAGCCGAGCAGGGTGTGGCCGGCGAGTTCGGCGACCTCGCGCGGGGTGCCGCGCGCGGCCAGGTAGGCGGGGCTGGCGAGCACGCGCAGGCGGCTGCTCGGCAGCGGCCGCGCGTGCAGGGTCGAATCGGTGAGCTGGCCGATGCGGATCGCCACGTCGGTGCGCTGTTCGAGCAGGTCGATGATCTGGTCGTTGGTGTTGAGTTCGAGTTCGACCTGCGGATAAGCGCGGCGGAAGTCGCCGACCAGGGGCACGATCGCATGCAGCATGAACGGCGAGGCGGCATTGACCCGCAGCCGCCCGGCCGGCTGCTGGCGACGCAGCGCCAGCGCTTCCTCGGCGTCCTCGACGCTGGCCAGGATCGCCCGCGCCCGCGCCAGCATCGCCTCGCCTTCCTCGGTCAGCTCCAGCCGGCGCGTGGTCCGGCGCAGCAGGGTGGTGTCGAGCTTTTCCTCCAGCCGGCTCAGCGCGCGGCTCACGCCGGAGACGGTCTGGTCCAGCGCCTGCGCGGCGGCGGTGATCGAGCCGGTGTCGACCACGCTGACGAAGGCGAGCAGTTCGTCGAGGGTGAGTTTCATCGCCGCATTCTAGGCCCGCGGCGCAGGGGTTTCGGAATCCCGCGGCGTGCGGCGCATCGAGCCGCCGTCGCCCGCGCCGCCGCGCATCCACCTGCCGCCTTCCCGCCAAAGGGAGGAACCAGGTTCACCGTATCGAG
>NZ_LXSD01000397.1:3396-18798 GCF_017168095.1 Lysobacter enzymogenes
GCCTTCCCGCCAAAGGGAGGAACCAGGTTCACCGTATCGAGCCGCAATCTTCCACGCCGCCGCACCCCAACCTGCCGTCATCCCCGCGAAGGCGGGGATCCAGGGCTTCATCGCGACAAAACCCCAGCGCTCGCGGTCCCACCCGCATACCGCTCGCCCTGCACATGCGCGACGCCAATCGCATTACGACTGCGACCGCCACGTTACCGCCGCGACAACATCCCCCCGCGCGTGCCTTCTCGCGTGCTTAATCGCCGCACCGGCATCCTCCCGAAGCCCTATCGACGAGCCCCCGACATGAGCGCTGCGCCCCGTTCCGAACGCCTGCGCTGGATCGCGCTCGCGCCGCTGGCCCTGGCCTTGGCCGCCTGCGGCGAGCACGCCAGGCTGCAGGTCGCCGACGGCACCGGCCCGTCGCCGCAGCTGCCGGCGCCCAATCCGACGCTGATCCCCACCGTCGACGTCGCCACCGCCGTCGGCTGGCCCGCCGGCGCCAAGCCCACGCCCGCGCCGGGCCTGACGGTCAACGCCTTCGCCCAGGGCCTGGACCACCCGCGCTGGCTGTACGTGCTGCCCAACGGCGATGTGCTGGTGGCCGAAAGCAACGCGCCGCAAAGCGAGCACAAGCCGTCCGGGCTCAAGGCCTGGTTCGCCGCGCGCTTCATGAAGAAGGCCGGCGCGACGGTGCCCAGCGCCGACCGCATCAGCCTGCTGCGCGACGCCGACGGCGACGGCGTCGCCGAGACCCGCACGGTCTTCCTGCAAGGCCTGCATTCGCCGTTCGGCATGGCGCTGATCGGCGACCGCCTGTACGTCGCCAATGCCGACGCGGTGTGGCGCTTTGCGTATCGCCCCGGCGAAACCGCGATCGCCGTCGCTGGCGAGAAGGTGACCGACCTGCCGGCCGGCATCAATCACCACTGGACCAAGAACCTCATCGCCGATGCGAGCGGCAGCAAGCTCTACGTCACCGTCGGCTCCAACAGCAACGTCGGCGAGAACGGCATGGCCGCCGAGGAAGGCCGCGCGGCGATCTGGCAGCTCGACCCGGCCAGCGGCGAGAAGCGCCTGTTCGCCACCGGCCTGCGCAATCCCAACGGCCTGGCCTGGGAACCGGCGACCGGCCGGCTGTGGACTGCGGTCAACGAACGCGACGAAATCGGCAGCGACCTGGTGCCGGACTACATCACCTCGGTCGAGGACGGCGCGTTCTACGGCTGGCCGTACAGCTATTACGGCCAGCACGTGGACGAGCGCGTGCGGCCGCCGCGGCCGGATCTGGTGGCCAAGGCGCGCGCGCCGGACTACGCGCTCGGCCCGCACACCGCCTCGCTCGGCATCGCCTTCGCCCAGGGCGCGAAGCTGCCGGCGCAGTACGCGCAAGGCCTGTTCGTCGGCCAGCACGGCTCATGGAACCGCAAGCCCAAGAGCGGCTACAAGGTGATCTTCGTGCCGTTCGCGGGCGGCAAGCCGGCGGGCGCGCCGCAGGATGTGCTGACCGGGTTCCTGGATGCGCGCGAACAGGCGCAGGGCCGGCCGGTCGACGTGCGCATCGATGCGCGCGGCGCGCTGTTGGTCAGCGACGATGTCGGCAATACGGTGTGGCGGGTGAGCGCGGCGGGCGGGTGAGCGCGGCGGGTGCGGCCGGATCGTCTGCGGTGCGGAAGGTCCGTCCGGGCGCTGCGGTTCGACGGCGTTCGTTCGCGCCGCTTCGATCGCACCCGTCTTCAGTCGCGCCCGTCTTCAATCGCTCCCGTCTTAGGTCGCACCCGCCTTCAATCGCGCCCGTCTTCAATCGCACCCGTCGCGGCGGCCGTCGAACAGGGTCAGGTCGCGCGGCTGCCCGCTGCCCGCGAGCAAGGTCAGGCTCAGCCGTTCGGCCGAGGCCTGCACGCGCAGCCGGCGGGTGCCGGTGGCCGCGGCGCCGGCGACGTAGTCGGCGTTGAACGCATCGGCCGGCCAGTCCGCGGCCGGCGCGGTCACCGTCGGCACGCGCACGAACTCGACCCGCGGTTGCGGCATCAACACCAGCGATTGCGACGAGCCCGGGGCGCGGCCGGGCGGGTAGGTTTTCGCCAGGGGGCGGATCTGCGTCTCGGGCTTGCCGCCGGCCGGCGCGCGGGTCGGGTCGGCCAGCGGCTGGCTGGCGAGCACGGCGGTGCGGCCGTCGCGCGAGAACCATAGCTGCAGCCGGCGGTCCGGGTCGTCGCTTTCGGGGCGGGAGATCTGGCCGTTGAGCCAGCCGGGGTGCTCGGGCGGGGGCAGCAATCGCAACAACGCGGTGGCGCGGCCGTCGGGTTCCTCGCGGCGGATCCAGCAGCCGCGCAGATGATCGAAGGCGGCGTCCTGCGCCTGCGCCGGGCTTGCGGACGGCGCCTGTGCCGCGGACGACGCGGGCGGTTGCGGCGTGGCGGCGCCCGCAGCGCCGGCCAGAGCCGCGAGCGCGAAGCAAGCGATGATCGGACGGAGCATGGTGTGATCTCGCGCGAAGGTAGGGCCACCGTAAACCTTCGGGGCGAAAGCGGGATGAACACCGGCTGGGTGGCCGCGGCGATCGCCGCCTCCCGGCATTCCGGCGAAAGCCGGAGCCCACGCACCGTCATTCCCGCGAAAGCCGGAACCCACGCACCGTCATTCCGGCGAAAGCCGGAACCCATTTTGATCTTGCCGTTGCCCTATGTTTCGCGGAGCAAGCGCAGCAACAAAATGGATTCCGGCTTTCGCCGGAATGACGGCGGACGGGAGCGGCGGTACTGATGCCGGACGGGTGCAGCGGCAGTGATGGCGGGCGCGGGCGGCAGCAGTGATAGCGGGTGCGAGCGGCAGCAGTGATAGCGGGCGCGAGCGGCAGCAGTGATGGCGGCTCACTGCACCACCGCCACCTCGATCTCGCGCTCGTCGCTGCGGCCGTGATCGTCCACCACCGACAAGCGGAATTGCCCGGTGCGGTCCGGCGCCCACGCCAGCGCCTTGCCGGCGTCGGCGCTGCCGATGAAGGTGTTGCCGACGAACCAGTACAGCCGCGACACGTCCGCGTCCACGGTCGCGGCCAGGCTCAGCGACAGCTGCTCGGGATGCGACAGGCGCATGGTGTAGCGGGTGGCGCGGAACGGCGAGGTGATGCTCGGCGCGCTGCCGAGCCAGTCCTGGGCGCCGCCGCAGTCGCGGCCGGCCGGCGGGCGGCGGCGCGGGATGCCGGCCTGGGCGAACACCTGGGCCAGGTCGGACGGCCAGAATTCGTAGACCTCCTGGCGCATCGTCGCCGGATCGAAACGCCCGCACACCGGCTTGCCGCTGGCGCTGTCGACGATCACCGCGCGGTGCACGGTGCTGATCCGGATCGGCGACTTGCCCGGGATGAACCAGGTCAGGCCGCGCTGCGGGCACCAGGCGTTGGGCAGGTCGCCGCTGGCGCGGCAGACCTCCACCCGCTTGAGGTTGAGCGGCCATTGCCGCACCGGTTCGGCCAGGTCCGCGCGCGCGGCCTGCAGGCCGTCGACGATGTCGAAGAACAGCGGCGCGGCTGCTTCCACCCCGATCAGCGCCGGATTGCTGGAGCCGTCGAAGTTGCCCAGCCACACCACCAGCACGTACGGGCCGACCAGGCCGGCGCTCCAGGCGTCGCGGAACGCCCACGAGGTGCCGGTCTTCCACGCCACCGGCAGCGGCCGCGAAGACGACTGCGAGCCGGCGTCGGGGCGCGGGTTCTGCCGCAGCATGTCGCGGGTGATGAAGGCGGCCTCGGCGCTGAGCAGGCGCGCGCCGTCCTCGGCCGGGTCGCTGTCGCGCCAGCGCAGCGCGCGCAGGCGGCCGTCGTTGCCGAGCATGGCGTACATGCGCGCCAGCTCTTCCATCGTCACTTCGCCGCCGCCGAGCACCAGGGCGAGGCCGTAATGGTCGCGGCTGGCCAGGCGGCTGACCCCGGCCTGGCGCAGGAAATCGTAGAAGCTGGGCTGCTTGAGCTGCGAGGCGACATAGACCGCGGGGATGTTGCGGCTGCGCACCAGCGCGTCGGTCGCGGTGACCGGGCCCATGAAGCGGCCGTCGAAGTTCTCCGGCGTGTACGGCCCGAACGCGCTGGGCACGTCGCGCAGCACGGTCTGCGGATGCAGCACGCCTTGATCCAGCGCGAGCGCGTAGATGAAAGGCTTCAGCGTCGAGCCGGGCGAGCGCTTGGCGGCGCTGCCGTTGACCTGGCCCTGGATCGACGCGTCGAAGTAATCGGCCGAGCCGACCAGCGCGCGCACGCCCATGTCGCGGGTGTCGATCAGCATCGCGCTGGCGTTGCGCAGGCCGCGCTCGCGGCCGCGGCGCAGGTAGTTGCCGACCCGTTCTTCGAGCAGGCGCTGCAGGCGCAGGTCCAGGGTAGTGGTCAGTTCGGGCCCGGACTGCGGATGCCAGGCGCGTTCGGACAGCACCCGGTCGACCAGATGCGGCGCGCGGTACGGCAGCTCGCGCGCGCTGTGCAGGCGCAGCGGCAGGCGCAGCAGCGCGTCCTGAGCGGCGTCGCGCGGGTGGCGCTCGCGCCAGCGCGCGTACAGCCGCGCGCGCGCGGCCTCCAGGCCGGCGCCGATGTAGTAGGCGTCGTCGTCGCGCGCGGACAGCTTGCCGCGCCGCGACGGCGCCTGCGGCAGCACCGCCAGCGCCAGCGATTCGGGCAGGGTCAGCTCGCCGGCGGGCTTGCGGAAATAGATCAGGCTGGCCGCGCCGACGCCTTCGATGTTGCCGCCGTATGGCGCCAGATTGAGATAGGCCTCGAGGATCTCGCGCTTGGAGTAGCACAGCTCCAGCTGCGCGGCGCGCGCGATCTGCACCAGCTTGCCGCGGATGTCGCGGGTCTGCAGGCGCCAGCGCAGCCGCGCCAGCTGCATGGTCAAAGTCGAACCGCCCACGCGCGCCTCGCCGCTGCCGTAGGTCGACCACGCGCCGCGCACCAGGCTGATCGGGTTGAAGCCGGGATGCCGGTAGAACCAGGCGTCCTCCTGCAGCATCACCGACTCGACCAGTTGCGGCGAGATGCTTTCCAGCGGCACCCACAAGCGGTAGCGCTGATCGCTGGCCAGGGCCAGCCGCAGCAGCCGGCCCTCGCGGTCGCGCACCACGGTCGACAGCGGGATCGCGTCGGCCAGGCCGGGGCGCGGGTACAGACGCACGGCGGTCAGCGCCGCGGCGACGGCGATGAGCGCTGCGAGCGCCCACCGCCATCGCTTCAGTCCCCGGCGCAGGGACGACCACAGCTTCATGGCATCGGGCTCACGGCGTCGGCGCGGTCACCTGCAGCGTCCCGGCCGGGCCGCCCTGCGCGTACACCGAGCGCTCGTACATCGACTCGGCATAGGCCGGCGGCACCACGAAGTTGCCGCTGTTGTTGGCGCGCACCTTGTAGCGGAACTCGCTGGCCTGGCCGCCGATGCTGCCGTACAGGATCACCCGGTCCTCGCGTTGTTCGACGTGCTGGGGCTGGAAGGTCGAGCCGGGCAGGGCCAGGGTCTGCGCCGGCGCGGCGTTCGGGTCGGGGCCGTCGCGCGAGGGTTGGCCGTCGCCGTCGCCTTCCTCGCCCTCGCCGCACTCTTCGCCGCACTCGTCTTCCGACTCGCTGCTCTGGCTCTCGGCGGCGGCCGCCGGCGCGGCGTACTGCATCACCGTCTCGAAGCCGCCCGGCAGCAGGTCGACCACTGCGATGTTGTCGCGCATCGGCGCGCCGAGCGCGCGCACCCGCAGGCGCACGGTCACTTCCTGGCCCTGCTTGATCGAGGTCACCGGCTTGCCGGCGTCGTCGAGGTAGTCGCGCACCACTTCCAGGCCCTTGTCCTGCACCGCCTTGGGCATGGCGCGGTCGTAGCCGCTCTGGTTGACCAGGTACCACGCCGGCGCGTCGCCGCCCGGCGCCACCCACAGGCGCAGGTCGCCGCCGGCGAAGTCGCCGCGGCTGATGACGCCCGCGGCCGCGCCGATCCGGCGCGACTTGCCGTCCTTGCCGGCCGCTTCCAGCACCGGCAGCGGCTGCTGCGGCTGGGCCGAGGCGTAGGCGTCCAGGGCCAGCACGGTCAGCGCCGAAGACAGCGTGTTGTAGCTGTCGTGGCGCAGCGGATCGAGCAGCCGCTCCAGCGCGGTGCGCTTGAGCTGGTCGCGGCTGATCGCGCCGAAGTGGCGGTTGAGCAGGTACACGGTCCAGGCCTGATCGATGCCGCCGTCGTAGTAGGACGCATACGCGGTGCGCACCGTGGCCGCGGCCGCATTGGCCCGGCGCAGCGCCACCGTGGCCAGCGCGCGCGCCGGCTTGTCCTGCTGCAGCAGCTGGTAGCTCGAGGCGATCAGCAGGCCGGCGACGTCGTTCTCCCAGGTCTTGGGCTGGTCGCGCTTGATCTGCTCGTGCACCGCGCTCAGCAGGTTGCTCGCGGTACGGCCCTGGCGCACCAGCAGGTACACGGCGAGCGCGCGGCTGCGCAGCGCCGGCAAGTCGTTGCCGGAGCGGTCGGCGGCATGCTGCTCCAGGTAGCCGTTGAGCGACTTGAGCAGATCGTCCGGCACCGCCTGGCCGCGCTCGCGCGCTTCGATCAGGTACAGCGCGGCGTAGCCGGTGACGAAGTCGTCGGCGTCGGGCGTGGCGGTCCACAGGCCGATGCCGCCTTCGCTGTTCTGGCGCGCGCGCAGCAGGTCGATCACGTTCTGGCGCGGATCGCCTGGGCCGCGGGCGACCACCTTGCCCAGTTCCGGATGCGCGCCCAGCACCAGCGCCGGGAACGCGCCGCTGAGCACCTGCTCGCTGCACTGGTACGGGTAATCGGCGAGGTAGGCGCTGAGCCCGTCCACCGCGACCAGCGGCGACACCGAGGCCGAGACCCGGCGCGTGGCCTGCTGGTCGAACATCGCGCGCAACGGCTGCACCACCGTGCGCTTGTCGGCGCGGCCGGCGATCAGGTCCTGGCGCGCGACGATGGCCGGGCGCAGCGACAGTTCGATCCGGCGCTTGGCGTTGTACGCGCCCGACACCGCCTGGATCGCGACCGGCAGCGCGCCCAGCGCGTTGCCGGCGCGCACCCGGAAGCGCACGGTTGTTTCGCTGCGCGGGGCGATCGACACCGGCGCCGGCGCGGCGCCGGCCAGGCTCAGGCCCGGCGGCAACTGCAGGCTCACCGTCACCTTCGACGCCTGCCTGGCGCCTTCGATGGTGTTGGCCACGCCGACCGGCAGGTCGAACTCGTCGCCCGGCGCCACGTGCGTGGGCAGGGTCGGGGTCAGCACGAAGTCGCCGCGGATGATCGCCTCGTCCTGGACGATGCCGATGCGCTGCGGCGTCACCGCCACCGCGACCACCCGCACCTTGCCGTTGAAGTGGTCGGGCAGCGCGAACGGGAACTCGCGGCGGCCGTCGACATCGACGATGCCCGACCACCACACCGCCGGCTTCTCGGCCTTGCGCTTGAACGGATTGAGGTGCTTGGCCATGCCGCCTTCGCCGTCGCCGCCCGGCGCGGCGCCGGCGACGATGCGGCTGAACTCCGGCAGCAGCAGGTCGAGGATCTGGGCGGTGTCGACCTGCAGCATCTTCTTGCGGAAGAAGTGATCCAGCGGTTCGCCGACGCGGTAGCGCGCGACCTGCAGGATGCCTTCGTCGACCGCGAACAGCACCACCCGCGCCTTGCCTTCGGTGACGATGGAGGCGTTGACCGTCTGTCCCGGCTTGGTCACCTTCGGCAGCGACACGCTCAGCGGCTGGGTGCGCGCGCTGCGGTCGACCGCGAACGGCGCCACGCCGAACGACAACGGGCTCATGTAGATCTCGTCGGAGTTCGGATCGCGCAGGAACTGCACGTTGACGTAGCCGTTGCCCTCGAAATCGGCCGGCAGCACGATCTTCTGCACGCTGGCGGTGCTGTCGGCGCGGAACCAGGCGTGGGCGTAGACCTTGTCGCGCTCGATCGTGATCAGGCCGGCGCCGGGGTAGGGCGCGCGGATGCTGACCTCGATGGTCTCGCCGGGCTTGTAGCTGGGCTTGGACAGGGTCAGGCCGAGCTCGGCGTTGCGCTCCAGCGAGCGCGACAGGTTGGCCGCGCCGGCCACGCGATAGCCGATCTGGTTCAGCACCTTGCCGTCGCTGCCGCGCACTTCGATCACGAAGTCGCCGGGCTGGTCGGTCTGCAGGGCCACGCTCTGGCGGCCGCCGGCCAGGGCCAGCGGCTGCTCGCGCAGGTCGTAGCGGCGCTCGTGCGAGACGTAGCGGTACAGGCCCGAGTCCTGCTTGGTCAGCACCGAGACGTAGCGCTTTTCCACCACCACCGCGCGCAGGCCCGGCACCGGCCTGGGCTCGCCGTCCTGGCCGATGCTGAGCAGTTGCAGCGAGCGCTTGGCGCCGCGCTGGATGTAGTCGAGCGAATCGGCGGCCTTGATCCCGACCAGGAAGTCGTTGTTGGACACCAGCGCGCTGGTCT
Organism: Lysobacter enzymogenes; assembly: GCF_017168095.1. Classification (GTDB taxonomy): domain Bacteria; phylum Pseudomonadota; class Gammaproteobacteria; order Xanthomonadales; family Xanthomonadaceae; genus Lysobacter; species Lysobacter enzymogenes_D. The sequence goes on from NZ_LXSD01000397.1 coordinate 11,829, forward strand.
GCGCGGCGACGTTGCGGCCGCTGCCGGGCTCGAACGCGCGCGCCAGGAAGCTGAGCTGGTAGGTCGCGCGCTCGTACTTGGTCAGGTCGAGCTTGAAGGTGGCCTGGCCCTGGGCGTCGGTGGTCTGGTCGCTGAGCGCCTCGTCGTAGCCTTCGCGCGCGGCCTGCGGGTCGGAGAACTGATAGCCCGGGTACTGGGCGAAGCGCGGCAGGTACGGGCGCAGCACCATCGTGCCTTCGACCTTGCGCTGCTGCGCCGGGGTGCCGAACAGGTTCTCGGCGCTGACCACGGCCGCGAGCTGGTCGGGCTTGATCCAGCCGCGCGGGTTGTCGGCCGACAGCTTGACCGCCACCTTCATCGTGTCCGGCGCGAACTCGCGCACCTGCACCGAGGTCGAGCCGATGCTGGTGCGCTGGTCGTCGCGGCCGAGCAGGAACAGCTGCACCTGCCAGGTGCCGCTGGGCGCGCTCTCGCCGGGCGCGAAGCTGGCGCTTTCGAAACCCTGTTCGCTGAGCTTGAGCTTCTGCCGCTTGGCCACGTTGCCGCGCGGGTCGGTGAACTCCCATTCCAGCGGCAGGCCGGCGAGCGGGCGCTTCCAGTCGGCGGCGCGCACGATCATGCCGATGTTGACGGTGTCGCCGGGACGGTAGAGGCCGCGGTCGGAGAACAGGAACGCGTTGAGCGCGCCGGCTTCGATGTCGTTGGGTTCGCCGCCGATGTCGAAGCGCGAGTAGTCGAGCTTGCGCTGGTAGTCGTCGATCGGCAGGAACGAATAGTCCTCGCCCTGGCTGACGGTCAGCATGGCCGGCTGCTTCTCGCGCTTGAAGCCCTTCAGCGACGGCAACTGGGCGCGGCCGCCGGCGTCGGTGTCGGCCTCCACCAGGGTCTCGCCGTTGCGCGCCACCGCGCGCACCCGCGCGCCGGCCACCGGCGCGCCGCTGGACAGCGACTGCACGAACACGTCGCGGCGGCCGTCCAGGCCCTGCTTGACCGCGATGCCCAGGTCGGTGAGCACGACCAGGCGGCTGTCCTCCTCGCTGCCGGCGTCGTCGGCGAGGGTTTCCTCGCTCGGGCGCTCGGCGTCGCTGTCGCTCATCGTGCGCAGGCTCAGCAGGAACACGCCGCGGCGGTTGGGCTTGAGGTAGGCGCCCAGGTCCACGCCTTCGTAATGGGCCTTGGCCGGATCCTCGGCCGGCAGGGTCAGGCGGCGCTCCTCGCGTTCGACCAGGCTGTCGGCGTCGATGTTGTACATGCGCGGCTTGGCGTAGCCGCCGCGGTTGTCGACCACCAGGTGCTGGATCTGCTCCGGCAGGATCCGCGCGATCTCCAGCCGCGCCCGCGGCACGTTGCGCGAGACCACGCTGATCCGGCGCTCGCCGCGCAGCGACAGCAGCGCGCCTTCGCCGACGAAGCGCAGCAGCTTGGGGTATTCGGGCACGCGCAGGGCGACGGCGTGGTCGCGGCCGAGCAGAAAGCCGCCGAAGGCCTTCAGGCCCTTGTTGACGCGCACATAGACATAGCGGTCCGGCGGCGCCTGGAACTTGAAGCTGTGCACCGCGGTGTATTCGCGCTCGGCCGGGATCGGGCTCAGCGGCAGCGGCGCGGCGGCCTTGAGCACGGCTTCGTCGACATCGCCGGTGGACCAGGAGCGGTTGCCGCTCTGTTCCTTGGCCGGGCGGCGCGGATCCTTGGCCGGCAGCAGCCAGGCGCGGGTCGCGCCGGCCACGTCGGTGTCGCGCATGGCGTTGTTGAAGCTCAGCACCAGCGCCTGTTCGGGTTCGAAGCGCTCGTTCTCGACCAGGGTGGTGCTGACGTCGTCGATATTGACGCTGTACAGCGACGGCAGCTTGACCTGCGCCGAGAGCTTGTCCGGGCTGCCTTCGCCGCCCAGCGCGCTGACCACGCCGGCGGCGACGTCCAGCGTCAGGGTGCCGCCGTTCTCGGGCAGCTTCAGCGGCTCGGAGTGGACCCAGGCCTTGAGCCGGCTGTCGTCGTAGGTGAGGGTGTACTTGGGCGCGGCCTGGGCGCTGCCGCCGCCGTCGACCAGGGACAAGGCGACGCGGCGCTGCAACTGCGCCTCGTCGACCGGGTGGGAGAACTTCAGCGCGAACACGCCCTTCTTGAGCGCCGGATCCTGCGGGTCCTGATAGAACTCGCTGTTGGACAGCTCGGCCTTGAACGGCGCGGTCTCGAATTCGAATTCGTGTTCCTGCAGCGCCACCTTCGGCGCGACGCTGACGTTCGGATCGATCTCGACCTTGTACTTGGTCTTGACCGGCCAATCGGTGGCCGGGACGAACACCAGGGTCTTGTCGTCTTCCCAGGTCCACGCGCCCTTGAGCTCGGGCGACAGCGTCACCCCGACCGGCGCGTTGCCGATCTGCTTGAGCGGGGCGGCCGAGTCGGAGAAGGTCAGGCTCAGCCGGTGCACGGTCGGCGGCTTGCGCTCGTAGTCGGTGAGCTCGGGCGCCTGCAGCTCGACGCTGAGCGCGCCGGGGATCACCGGCTTGGGCCGGGTGATCAGCCAGTGCGCGAGCCAGGCCGCGACCAGCAGGCCGAGCAGGCTGCCCAGGTACAGGCCGGGACGTTGGCGGATGCGCGCGATCAGCGCGGCCAACCACGGCGGCGGCGTCCACGCCATCTGGCCGAACACGGCCTGGGTGGCGCGGGTCCAGGCGTTGGCGCGGCCGGACGCGCCGGCCTCCGCGGTGGGAGCCGGTTGCGACGGCGAAGGCGTGGTTTGCATTGCGATGTTCCGATCCGTGGTGCGGTGGCCAGTGCCGGGCCGGGCGTTCCTTGACCCGGCCGGTCCCCGATGAGTTGTGCGCCGACTGCGGCGGCGCCGTGCGTGGTGGCGCGCGGCGCGGCGGTGTCGGAGCCAGTAGACCCAAATGTTAGGAAATTGTTCCTGCCGTTCGTCGGCTTGTCGAGATTTTTTTATCGCTGGCCGCGATGTAGGCGAGCGCAGCGGCGGCGCGGATGCGTTGGAGCGGGAGCAATGGCAGGGGCGGGCGCGTCGCCGGCGCGGTAAGCTCGGGGCCGTTTTGCGCTGGAGCATGCATGGACATCGTCGCCTTGTTGGTGGTCGTCGCGGCCTTGTGGCTGGCGTTCAAGCTGGTCGGGTTCGCATTGCGCTCGGCGATGTGGCTGCTGGTGCTCGGCGGGCTCTACTGGCTGATCGCGCCGCTGGCCGGCTGGCCGATGCCCTGGTAAAGCAGGACTCAGCGGATAGGAGCCAGCGCAAGCGGAGCACCGCCCGGCGTACTCTTCGTTCCTTCGCTGTCGCCAACTCCCAGTTCTTCTGCTGTCGCTAACTCCTAACTCCTATCCGCTAACTCCCGCTCCCAGCCCATGCCCGCCCCCTCCCAAACCGAACTCCCCGCGCACTGGCTCGCCGACACCCAGGACATCGGCCGCCTGGTGCGGGCGGTGTACGAATGCATCTCCGGCCCGGCCGGCGCAGCGCGCGACTGGGCGCGCTTTCGCTACCTGATGCACCCGCGCGCGCTGAGCCTGCGCACCGTGGTCGAGGCCGACGGTTCGACCCGCGCGGTGGTGTTCGACGTGGAGCAGTACATCGCCGATGTCGAGCCCTTGTTCGCCCGGACCGATTTCTTCGAGGTCGAGACCGATCAGCGGATCGAGCGCTTCGGCCAGATCGCGCACGTATGGAGCAAGTACGATGCGCGGCCGGCGCCGGGCTCGCCGGTGTTGCTCAAGCGCGGGGCCAACAGCATCCAGGTCTGCCATGAGCATGGGCGCTGGTGGGTGGTGTGTACGGTGTGGGACAACGAGCGCGAAGGGTTGGCGTTCGACTTGTTTTGAGGGGCGCGGCCCTCACCCCAACCCCTCTCCCGCAGGCGGGAGAGGGGCTTTCGGAGCTGATCGCTGCTTGCCGTTCCTTCTCCTGCTTGCGGGAGAAGCTGCCCCGAAGAGCCTGCCCCTGCGAAAGCAGGGGGGCGGATGAGGGCCGATCCGGCAACACACTCGCGCCGATCCGTCTCCAATCCCGCGCTGGATTCCCCGCCGCCCGGCCCCAGATCGTAACGATCCCCTCCGGAGCGCCGACCCCCGCATGCTGCCGTACTCCGTCCTCGACCTCGCCCCCGTCACCGAGGGCAGCGACACCCGCCAGGCCTTCGCCAACAGCCTCGACCTCGCCCGCCACGCCGAAGCGCTCGGCTACACCCGCTACTGGCTGGCCGAACACCACAACATGCCCGGCATCGCCAGCGCCGCGACCGCGGTGCTGATCGGCCACCTCGCCGGCGGCACCTCGACCATTCGCGTCGGCGCCGGCGGGATCATGCTGCCCAACCACGCGCCGCTGCAGGTGGCCGAACAGTTCGGCACCCTGGCCTCGCTGTATCCCGGCCGCATCGACCTGGGCCTGGGCCGCGCGCCCGGCACCGACCACGCCACCGCGCGCGCATTGCGCCGCTACTACGACGGCGCCGACAGCTTCCCGCAGGACGTGGCCGAACTGCTGCATTACTTCGAACCGGCGCAGCCGCAGCAGGCGGTGCGCGCGGTGCCCGGCGCGGGCCTCGAGGTGCCGGTATGGCTGCTCGGCTCGAGTCTGTTCAGCGCGCGCCTGGCCGCGCAGCTCGGCCTGCCGTTCGCGTTCGCCTCGCACTTCGCGCCCGATGCGATGGACCAGGCGCTGAGCCTGTACCGGCGCGATTTCCAGCCGTCCGCGCGCTTGCAGGCGCCGCACGCGATGCTGGCCTTGAACGTGGTCGCGGCGCCGTCCTCGGGCGAGGCGCGGCGCTTGTTCACCACCCAGCAGCAGGCCTTCGTCAATCTGCGCCGCGGCCGGCCGGGGCTGATCCCGCCGCCGATCGACGACATCGAAGCGTTCTGGACGCCGCTGGAGAAAGCCGGCGTGGCCCAGGCGCTGGCCTGCGCGGTGGTCGGCGACCCGGGCGAGGTCGCCGCCGGCATCGCCGCGTTCGTGGAGCGGCACCGGCCGGACGAGTTGATGGTGACGGCCAACATCTTCGAACACGGCGCGCGGCTGCGTTCGTTCGAACTGGCCGCGCAGGCGCTGCGTTCGCTGGCTTGAGCCGCAGCGCGCGGAGCCGAAAACGAAGACGGCGCGCGGGATCCGCGCGCCGTCTTCGTTTGTGCTTGAGCCAAACCGCGGCGGCCTGCGCCGCGTCGCGCTGCGAAGCGCGCTCAGCGCGCCTCGACGCCGATCAGTTCCACTTCGAACACCAGCGAAGCGTCCGGCGGAATCGCGCCGCCGCCGGCGCCGTCCTTGCCGTAGGCCAGGTCGGAGGGAATCATCAGCACCCGCTTGCCGCCCACGCGCATGCCGGCGACGCCGTCGTCCCAGCCGCGGATCACCCGGCCGGCGCCGAGCAGGAAGCTGAAGGGCCGGCCGTTGCGGTCGTAGGAGCTGTCGAACTTGCTGCCGCGCTTGTTGGCCGCGGTGTCGTCGTAGAACCAGCCGGTGTACTGCACGATCACTTCCTGCCCGGACTGGGCGACCGCGCCGGTGCCGACGCGCTCGTCGATGGCCTGGAACCGGTCGATGCGGCCGTGCATGGCCTTCGGCGCCGCCGCCGCTTGCTCTTGCTGCGCGGACGGGCGCTGGCAGCCGGCCAGCGCCAGCGCGGCGCCGGCCAGCAACGCGGCCAGCGCCGGCGCGCGCAGGGCGGTGGAAACGATGGAACGCGACGCTGCTGCCACGGACGACCTCGGAACGCTGTGCGATGGGACGCACAGCTTAGCCCGAGCCGCTCAGGCCTGCGGGATGCGCCGTTCGTACTCGGCATCGAGGCGGCCGTGGGTGCGCCAGAATCCTTCCGGCTCGCGCTGCGACAGCACGTCGATCAGCAGGCCCAGGTGCGCATGCCAGCCGCCGGAGACGCTGACCAGGCCGCTGCGGTTGGACAGATGGCGGTGTTCGACCACCAACTGCACCTGATCGCCTTGCTCGCTCAACAAGAAGGTCACTTCCGACTTGCTGCCGGATTCCTCGTTCCAGGTGTAGCTGAGCCGGTGCGGCGGTTCGATCGCGGTGATCCGGCCGCGCAGGGTGTTGACGCAGTCGGCGGCGTACTTGGCCGGCGGCGGATCGTCGTTGCGGGTGAGGCGGGCGTTGTCGAAGTTGAGTTCGACCGCGCCGCCGACGCGCAGGTCCATGTCGCCGGCGGCGAGCCAGCGGCGGCGCTTGTCGGATTCGGTGAGGTAGGACCACACGCGTTCGATCGGGCCGGGCAGGACGCGCTCGATGCGCACCGAGTCGGGAGCGGTGAGGACGCCGTAGGCGTCGTTGACGGACAGGTTCATGGCGATCTCCAGGGAGGCGGGCGGGTCAGGGGCGCGGCTTGCGCCGCTGGGGTAGGGAGGCGGGCGATGGCGCCGGTCCGGACGCGGCATCCGCCGGCGGGGCGGGGGCGGCTTGGTCTTCGGCGCGCAGCAGCGCTTCGAGATCGTCGAGGCGCTGGTTCCAGAAGCGCTCGTAATGGCGCAGCCATTCGAAACCGCCCTGCAGCGGCTCGGCGTCGAGCCGGCAGACGTGGATGCGCCCGCGCACCTCGCGCCGGACCAGCCCGGCGCGTTCGAGCGCCTTGATGTGCTTGGACGCGGCGGCCAGGGTCATGTCGAACGGCCCGGCCAGCTCGCCGACATTGCGCTCGCCTTCGGCGAGCCGGCGCAGCATCGCGCGGCGGGTAGGGTCGGCGAGGGCCTGGAACAGGGCGTCGAGGCGTTCGGAGTGATAGTCAACCATGAAGTTGAATATCCACCTGTCCACGGCAACTGTCAACCAGTTGGTAAAATATTCCGGCGCGGGCCGACGAGCGGTCGCAGCGGAACCGAGCCGGCCGCCCGCCGCCGATTGGTGCTGCTTGCTTTTGCTTTCAGCTCCCCCCGCCGCCCCGAACTCGCCACAGGCAACCAGAGACCCGAAGGGCGGCGCGCAGGAAGCGCGCCGTGCGCCACCCAGGCCATGGATGGCCTG
>NZ_LXSD01000398.1:0-2130 GCF_017168095.1 Lysobacter enzymogenes
CGACACCGCAGTTACGACGCAAGCGCGGTGTCGCGGTCGCGGCTTGCGCCGCTCCTACAGCCGCTTCTTCGCAGATCTCGCGCTCGCGCCGCCGAAATTTTTCCGCACAAGCGTGCGGTCGCCCGATCTCCCTACCTCGAAGTTGCCGCGCGCCGTGCGCTGACGCGCATTCTGAACTCGCGCGCGTTCTCAATTTCGATTTCCTGTTTTCGCCACCGATTTCATCTGCAACAACTCTTCGTCGTATGCGTGACGCGATGCACGGATGCTATGTGCAGCCGGGGGATTTGCGTCTTGTTGTGCGCGACGCGGGTGATTCACAGTCGCGCCGTGGCCCATGCGGCGTACGCCGCCGCCACCGGCGAACAATGCCACGCCGATTGAACGTGCAATCGCTGCGAAGTAGCGCTTCAAACGCACGCTGTAGGGGAAGCATGCGGCAATTCCCGCCTTACCCTCTGGAGCATCCAGTTCCCACCGCTTGACCCGACGTCGTTCGCCATCCAGCACCGGCCACGCCGGGCGTCGGGCCATGCCTCACATCACGGACGGAGACAAGCAATGAAACGCATTTGTGGTTCCCTGCTGTTGCTCGGTTTGTCGATCAGCGCCGCGCTCGCCGCGCCGGCCTCGCGCCCGGCGGCGTTCGATTACGCCAATCTTTCCAGCGTCGACAAGGTCGCCTTGCGCACCATGCCGGCGGTCGACGTGGCCAAGGCCAAGGCCGAAGACCTGCAGCGCGACAAGCGCGGCGACATCCCGCGCTTCGCCCTGGCGATCGACGTGGACATGACCCCGCAGAATTCCGGCGCGTGGGAATACACCGCCGACGGCCAATACGCCGTGTGGCGCCAGCGCGTGCGCTCGGAGAAGGCGCTGTCGCTGAACTTCGGTTTCACCGACTACTACATGCCCGCCGGCGGCCGCCTGCTGGTGTATCCGGCGACCCAGGCGCCGGCCGGCGATCGCGGCCTGATCAGCCAGTACGACGCCAGCAACAACAACTCGGCGCGCCAGCTGTGGACGGCGGTGGTGCCGGGCGCCGAAGCGGTGATCGAAGTGGTGGTGCCGCGCGACAAGGTCAACGAGCTCAAGCTGCGCCTGACCAAGGTCAACCACGACTATGTCGGCTTCGGCCCGCTCGCGCGCCGCCTGGCCGCCGCGTCCGGCGAGAAGGGCGTGTCGGGTTCGTGCAACATCGACGTGGTCTGCCCCGAAGGCGACGGCCGCCGCGACATCATCCGCGCGGTCGGCGCGTACTCTAAGAGCGGCACGCTGGCCTGTACCGGTTCGCTGGTCAACAACACCGCCAACGACCGCAAGATGTACTTCCTGACCGCGCACCACTGCGGCATGGGCACGGCCTCGACCGCGGCGTCGATCGTGGTCTACTGGAACTACCAGAACTCGACCTGCCGCGCGCCCAACACGCCGGCCAGCGGCGCCAACGGCGACGGCTCGATGAGCCAGACCCAGTCGGGCTCGACGGTCAAGGCGACCTACGCCACCTCCGACTTCACCCTGCTCGAGTTGAACACCCCGGCCAATCCGGCGTTCAACCTGTTCTGGGCCGGTTGGGACCGCCGCGACCAGAACTATCCGGGTGCGATCGCGATCCACCATCCCAACGTCGCCGAGAAGCGCATCAGCAACTCCACCAGCCCGACCTCGTTCGTGGCCTGGGGCGGCGGCGCCGGCACCACCCACTTGAACGTGCAGTGGCAGCCGACCGGCGGCGTGACCGAGCCCGGTTCGTCGGGTTCGCCGATCTACAGCCCGGAAAAGCGCGTGCTCGGCCAGCTGCACGGCGGCCCGTCGAGCTGCAGCGCCACCGGCACCAACCGCAGCGACCAGTACGGCCGCGTGTTCACCTCGTGGACCGGCGGCGGCGCCGCGGCCTCGCGCCTGAGCGACTGGCTCGACCCGGCCAACACCGGCGCGCAGTTCATCGACGGCCTGGATTCGGGCGGCGGCACGCCGAACACCCCGCCGGTGGCGAACTTCACCTCCACCACCAGCGGCCTGACCGCGACCTTCACCGACAGCTCCACCGACAGCGACGGCTCGATCGCCTCGCGCAGCTGGAACTTCGGCGACGGCACCACCTCGACCGCGACCAACCCGAGCAAG
>NZ_LXSD01000398.1:2180-11447 GCF_017168095.1 Lysobacter enzymogenes
ACACCGATGTGGCGATCCCGGACAACGCGACGGTCGAAAGCCCGATCACCGTGTCCGGCCGCACCGGCAACGGCTCGGCGACCACGCCGATCCAGGTGACGATCTACCACACCTACAAGAGCGATCTGAAGGTGGACCTGGTCGCGCCGGACGGCACCGTCTACAACCTGCACAACCGCACCGGCGGCAGCGCCGACAACATCATCCAGACCTTCACCAAGGACCTGTCGAGCGAAGCGCTCAACGGCACCTGGAAGCTGCGGGTGAACGACAACGCCACCGCCGACACCGGCCGCATCGACAAGTGGAGCATCACGTTCTGATGTCCACGGGTTGAACCGCACCACGCCGCGGCCTTCGGGCCGCGGTTTTTTTCGGGGGTGCGATCGTTCCGTTTCTCCCTGTAGGAGCGGCGCAAGCCGCGACCGCGACACCGCGCCTGCGTCGAAACCTCCCATCTCGCGCGAGGGTTGCCGTTGCCGCGGGCATAGGCCAGTTGCGTCGTCGTTGCGGATTCGCAGTCGCGGCTCGCGCCGCTCCTACGGGAATGCTCCGCAGCACCGCGGCGAAGTGTGCGCGAATGCGCACAGCGCCGTTCTGCTGACCTGCTTCACGAAAGCCCCGCATCCGCGCGCCGCACGGCGCTTGCCAGCGCACGCGGCGCATCCAAGCATGACTCCGGCACGCCTCCGCGTCGCTGCCCACACCGCACCGGTCCATGGAGAGTCTCCCAATGCGCTTCCAATCTGTCGCGCTGCCGCTGTTGCTGGCCCTGTCCGCCAGCGCCGCGGCCGCCGATGACCAGCCCGTGTTCGTCACCGCCCAGTACCAAAACCCCAAGCAGCTGCAGCGCATCGCCTCGCGCTTCCAGCACCTGATCGTCGACCGCCAGGCCAGGACGGTGAAGGTCGAGGCCATGCCCGAGGATCTGGCCGCGCTGCGCGCCGCCGGCTTCAAGTACGAGATCGACCAGGAATCCACCGCGCAGATGCAGCGCCTGCAAAGCGCGCTGAAGTCCTCGCTCGACGGCGCCAAGAGCATTCCCGGCTACGCCTGCTTCCGCACGGTCGAAGAGACCTACCAGACCATGGACCAGCTGGCCGCGAGCAAGCCGAACCTGGCCAGCGTTCGCACCATCGGCCCGAGCTGGCAGAAGACCCAGAACGCCGCCACCGGCTACGACATGAAGGTGTTCAAGATCACCAACTCGGCCACCGACGCGGCGCTGCCGAACAAGCCGACGCTGGTCCTGTTCGGTTCGATCCACGCGCGCGAGTACGCGCCGGCCGAATTGGTCACCCGTTTCGCCGAAGGCCTGGTCAACGGCTACGGCACCGACGCCGAGGCCACCTGGCTGCTCGACAACTTCGCCTTCCAGCTGGTGCTCAACGCCAATCCCGACGGACGCAAGAAGGCCGAGGCCGGCTCGTCCTGGCGCAAGAACGTCAACAACAGCAACGGCGGCAGCTGCAGCGCGAGCAGCTACGGCACCGACCTCAACCGCAATTTCCCGTATCACTGGAACAGCGTGTCCGGCGGCTCCAGCGGCAACCAGTGCGCCGAGACCTATCGCGGCCCGACCGCGTCGTCGGATCCGGAAACCCAGAACCTGATGCGCCTGGTCGCCGGCACCCGCGGCAGCAACGGCGTCTACACCGGCGGCATCTTCCCCGACCGCCGCCCCGACGACGTCAATACGCCGACGCCGGCCGATTACCAGGGCGTGTTCATCGACATCCACAGCAACGCCGCGCAGGTGCTGTGGTCGTGGGGCGACACCAGCAACCCGGCGCCGAACCGCGATGCGTTGCAGACCCTGGGCCGGCGCATGGCCTATTTCACCGGCTACCGCCCGCAGCAGTCCGACGAGCTCTACGCCACCGACGGCACCACCGACGACACCATGTACGGTCTGCTCGGCGTGCCCAGCTACACCATCGAGCTCGGCGGCAGCTTCTTCGAAAGCTGCAGCAGCTTCACCGGCACGACCCTGCCGAGCAACCTGCGCACGCTGCGCTACCTGGCGCGCACGCTGTGGGCGCCGCTGCAGCTGCCGAGCGGGCCGGACACGACCTCGGTGAGTCTGTCGGCGTCGTCGGTGCCGGCCGGAACGCCGGTGACGGTCACCGCCAACGTCAACGACGGCCAGTTCAACCAGAGCAACGGCAGCGAGGCGGTGCAGAACATCGCCTCGGCGCGCGCCTACATCGACACGCCGCCGTGGGCGAGCGGGGCGGTGGCGATCGCGCTGAGCGCCAGCGACGGCAGCTTCAACAGCAGCAACGAGAACGTGACCGGTTCGATCTCCACCAGCGGCCTGGCCGCGGGCGTGCACACCGTCTACGTGCAGGGCACCGACGCCTCGGGCAAGCCGGGCACGCCGAACGCGGCGCGCTTCACCGTGACCGGCGGCGGGCCCGGCAACAACCCGCCGACCGCGAACTTCACCAGCACCGCCAGCGGGCTCAGCGTCAGCTTCACCGACACCTCCAGCGACAGCGACGGGACCATCGCCTCGCGCAGCTGGAACTTCGGCGACGGCACCACCTCGACCGCGACCAACCCGAGCAAGACCTACAGCGCGGCCGGCACCTATACCGTCACCTTGACCGTCACCGACAACGGCGGCGCCAGCAACACCAAGACCGGTTCGGTGACGGTGAGCAGCGGCGGCGCGCAGACCTACAGCAACGACACCGATGTGGCGATCCCGGACAACGCGACGGTCGAAAGCCCGATCACCGTGTCCGGCCGCAGCGGCAACGGCTCGGCCAGCACGCCGGTGCAGGTGACGATCTACCACACCTACAAGAGCGATCTGAAGGTCGACCTGGTCGCGCCGGACGGCACCGTCTACAACATCCACAACCGCACCGGCGGCAGCGCCGACAACGTCATCGGCACCTTCACCAAGGACCTGTCGAGCGAGCCGCTCAACGGCACCTGGAAGCTGCGCGTCAACGACAATGCCAGCAGCGACACCGGGCGCATCGATGCCTGGAGCATCACCTTCTGAGCGAACGATGCAGCGCCGGTGCGCGCAGGTGGCGCACCGGCTTCGCGAAGCCCCGGCCCGACAGCCGGGGCTTCGCTTGTTTGCGCGAGAGCTTTTGTGGGCGCGCTTATGCGGTACAGCGGTGGCGACACAGCTTTTGTAGAGGGACTTCAGTCCCGACGCTTTCCGCTCAGCCAGCTGCGTCGCCACGGAACGAACAGCGTCGGGACTGAAGTCCCTCCCACAAGGCCGCCTTTGCTCGAGGTCTTTTGTGGTGGTTCTCATGCCGCATGGATTTTGTGGGAGGGACTTCAGTCCCGACGCTTTCGGCTCACCCAACCGCGTCGTCCCGGAGCGAAGAGCATCGGGACTGAGCCCCGCCCACAGCCGCGCGAACGCTCGCATCGAATGCAGCCGGGGCATTCGCAGTGCAGACTGTTTCCATAGTCGAAACCCTGAAAATCAAGGGATTTCAGCGGAGATCGTCGTTGCCTTTCGGCTGCGTAAGCGTTTACTGCGCGGTTGCATGATCCCAGTCACGAACGCGAATGTGCGTTCGCTTCGCTTGTCGCTTGTCCGCCGCGCACCCCGCGCTTAGCGTCGAATCCCGGGCGCATCGGATCGTTCTCCCCCGTACGGCTCGACCGCGCTTTCACGCGCAGCAAGTCCCGCGGCGCGCCCCGCGCGCCGCTTCCGTCCACTGCGCGCGCGCGCCGATGCCGGAGCATCCGCCGCGCGCGCCCGATCCAGGAGCGCTTTCCGTGAATCCGCAATCCGCTTCCCCGCACGCCCGGTTCCGTTCGCACCCGCTCGCCGCCGCCACGCTCGCGCTGGCGCTCGCCGCCGCGCTCGCGCCGGCGTATGCGCAGCAGCAAGCACCGGCGCACACGCACGAGCTCGCCGCCGGCGAAGACCCGTTCAAGCCGGTCTACATCGTCACCTCGCGCGAAACCTTCGACGCCGGCGCGAAAACGCTGGCCAAGAACTCCACCGGCCTGAGCAACGCCGTCGGCAAGCCGCTGGTGATCGCCGAGCTCAAGACCCATCAGCTGCCCGACCTGATCCGCCACGTCCACGAAAACGAGAAGCGCTGCGGCGGCTACTTCGCCTTCGACAGCCGCCAGGAAGCCGAGGCCTTCGTCAAGGCCGACCGCAGCCGCGAAGCCATCGACACCAAATTCGCGACCTACACCGTCGACAACCAGGCCACGGTCAATCCGTGGCTGAGCCAGGTCAGCGAAGCCAATATCCGCGGCACCATCAGCCACCTGTCGACGCAGTATCCGAACCGCTACTACTCCTCCAGCCACGGCCGCACCTCGGCAACCTGGATCAAGGACACCTGGTTGGCCCTGGGCAACGGCCGCAGCGACGTCAGCGCCGAGCTGTTCACCGGCTGCAGCACGTGTTCGACGCAGCCGTCGGCGATCCTCACCATCCAGGGCAGCGAGCTGCCCAACGAAGTGGTGGTGCTCGGCGCGCATCTGGACTCGATCTCCAGCAGCGGCAGCGGCGATGCGATGAACGCGCCGGGCGCCGACGACGACGCCTCGGGCATCGCCACGCTCACCGAAGTGCTGCGCGTGGCCCTGGCCAGCGGCTACAAGCCCAAGCGCACGATCAAGTTCATGGGCTACGCCGCCGAGGAAGTGGGCCTGCGCGGCTCCAAGGCCATCGCCGCCGACTTCCAGAACCGCGGCGTCAACGTGGTCGGCGTGCTGCAGCTGGACATGACCAACTACCGCAACGGCGGCGCCAACCCGGTGCGTCTGGTCACCGATTACTCGAACTCGTCGCTGCAGCAGTTTCTGCGCGATCTGCACGCGACCTACCTGGGCGGCACGCTCGGCAGCTACACCTGCGGTTACGGCTGCTCCGACCATGCCTCGTGGACCTCGGCCGGTTTCCCGGCGGCGATCTACTTCGAGAGCGGCACCTCCAGCGGCGGCTACTCGCCGTACATCCACTCGCCCTCGGACACGCTGGCCAACATGGGCAACTCGGCGAGCAACAGCGTGCCGTTCGCCAAGCTCGGCCTGGCCTTCCTCGGCGAGCTGGGCAAGACCGCCGGCAGCGGCCCCGGGCCGGGCCCGGGCACCCAGACCTACAGCAACGACACCGACTACGCGATCAACGACAACGCCACGGTCGACAGCCCGATCGCGGTCTCCGGCCGCACCGGCAACGCGCCGGCCAACGCCCAGGTTTCGGTCAACATCGTCCACACCTACCGCGGCGACCTGAAGGTCGACCTGGTCGCGCCGGACGGCTCGCTGTACAACATCAGCAACCGTGCGGGCGGCAGCGCCGACAACATCGTCGGCACCTTCACCTTCGACCTCTCCAGCGAGCCGATCAACGGCACCTGGAAGCTGCGGGTCAACGACAACGCGAGCAACGACACCGGCCGCATCGACAAGTGGAGCATCACCTTCTGATGCCTGGGTAAGCCATTGCGCCTTGGCGAAAACGTTCGCGCCCCGGCTTCGGCCGGGGTTTCTTTTTGCGCGCGGCCGCAGCCTGGGCCGGGACGCGTCTGATTCGGCGCGATGCATGATCCAGGTCACGCGCTCGCCTGTGCCGCCACGGCGCGCGCGCAGCGGGCCGCGGCGCGCGCCGCTTAGCTTGGAGCGCAAGGCCCGCCCGCGCGGCGGCGCCGATATCCGCCGCGGCGTCGTGGCCGCGCGGGTCCGCCCAGCGCCGCAGCGCGCCGTTCCTGGAGATCGCCGTGTCCCGTCTTGCCCGTGTCCTCTCGTCCTGCCTGTGCTTGTCCGCAGGCGCGTTCGCCGCCGCTCCCGCCTCGGCCGCCGGCGATCCGTCGAAGCCGGTATTCGTCGTTACCTCGCGCACCACCCAGCAGGCGGCCTTCGCCGGCGGCGCCGTGCGCGCCGGTTCGTTGGCGGCGCCCAATGGCGAAGCGCTGGCGATTTCCGAACTGCCGGCCCATCGGCTCGGCGAACTGATCCGGCACGTGCATGGCAAGGAGAAACGTTGCGGCGGCTTTTTCGCCTTCGACAGCCGCGAGCAGGCCGAGGCGTTCGTGCGCGACGACATGAGCTCGCTGGCGGCGACCGCGCAGGTCGCCGCGTACAGCGTGGACAACCAGGCCACGGTGACGCCGTGGCTGGGGCAGGTCAAGGAAGCCAACATCCGCGCCACGATCGGCAGCCTGTCGGGCAACTGGATCACGCGCCACGCCCAGACCGCGCAAGGGCGCGCCGCGTCGGACTGGATCCGCGATGCCTGGAGAGGCTTGGCCGCGAACCGCGCCGACGTGTCGATCGAGCAGGTCGCCTGCAGCGGCTGCGGCCAGCAGCCGTCGGTGGTGCTGACCTGGCGCGGCAACGAGTCGCCCGGCGAGGTGGTGGTGCTCGGCGCGCACATGGATTCCATCGTCGGCGGCAGCGCCGGCGCCAGCGCGGCAGCGCCGGGCGCCGACGACGACGCTTCGGGCGTGGCGACGCTCACCGAAGTGCTGCGGGTGGCCTTGGCCAGCGGCTACAAGCCGCGCCGCACGGTCAAGTTCATGGCGTATGCCGGCGAAGAGATCGGCTTGCTCGGTTCCAAGGCCATCGCCGGCGACCATCGCAACCGCGGCGAGAACGTGGTCGGCGTGCTGCAGCTGGACATGACCAACTACCGCGCCTCCGGCGCGCCCGACCTGCGCCTGATCAGCGACAACTCCAACGCCGGTTTGCAGCAACTGATGCGCGAGTTGTATTCGACCTATCTCGGCGGGCGCACGCTGGCCGAATACCGGTGCGGTTACGGCTGTTCCGACCACGCCTCGTGGACGGCGGCCGGCTATCCGGCGGCGATGCTGTTCGAAGGCGGCAGCGCGACCGGCGGCTACTCGCCGCACATCCATTCGCGCAACGACACCTTGGCCAACATGGGCAATTCGGCGGCCAACAGCGTGCCGTTCGCGAAGCTCGGGCTGGCGTTCCTCGGCGAACTCGGCAAGACCTCGGCGCGATAAGGGCGGGGCGGCGCTCCGATCGACGGGGCGCCGTACAGGTCGGAGCGAAAGACATCGGGCCTGAAGGCCCTCCCACAACAGCCGGCGGCTGCGGGAGGAACTTCAGGCCCGATGCTTTCCGGCTTTTGTGGGAGGGCCTTCAGGCCCGATGCTTTCCTCTCCGCCGCTGCGCCGCATCAACGCGTGCAGCTTTCCTCGTGCGCCATCGCCCCCTTCCTGGCGATGCGCCAGTTGGTGACGTTGCCCAGCGCATCGGTCTCGAAGGTCAGCTGGGTGTCCTTGCCTTCGGGCGCGGGCACTTCCAGGAACGCGGCGCCTTCGAAGGTCGGGTTGGGCACCTGCTTGATCTTGCCGGCATAGGCCTTGTTGATCTCGTCGATGCTCATGCCGACGCGGCCGCCGCCCGGGGCCTGCGCCTTCGGGTCGTAGACGTCGATGCCGGCGAGGCCGCCCTGGTCCATCAGGAAGCCGTACTGGTGGGTGATCGCGCCGCGCACCGGATAGAGCAGGAAGCACTTGGCGTCGGGGCGCTGGCCGTTGTTGTCCTTCATTTCCCCGCCCCAGGCGCCGCGCACGCTGGCGGCGTCGGCGCCGAAGCGCGCGGTGACCGGGCCGCCGGCTTCGGCGCCGCCGCTGAAGCCGTCGTAGCCGATGGCGTCGCTGCGCACCGGGCGTTCCGGCGGTTCCAGCGGATTGGTCGAGGCGGCGCCGGCGGCGGGGGCCTTGCCGGTCTCGGCGGGCGCGGCGGCGCTGTGCGCGGCGGGGTCGGCGGGCTTCTGGCAACCGGCCAGGACCAACAACGCCAGGGCGGAAGCCGTCAGAGCCGGAACGGGTCGACGCATCTTGGATCACCGTTGCAATGGGACGAAGCGCCGATCCTAATCGATCGGGCGGCGCGGCAAAGGCGTTTTGCGCACCGGCGGTGGATCGAAAACCGGACCGCGTTAGCGAACCCGGTCACGCTGCGAGCGCGGCGGGGCGCACGTCGCGCGGGCGGCGAGGGGTGGCCGGGCGCATTGGCGGTGCCGATTCGCGCTGCGTGGCGCTGCGGCGGCCGTTGCCGAGGCGCGCGCTGGCGAACGCGCGGCTTGCGGGAATGCGCCGCTGGAAGCGCGGCTGTCGGAGGCGTGGCCGTGGCGATGCGGCCCGCAGAAACGACGAAGCCCGATCCGCGCACGGACCGGGCCTCATCGATGCCGCATCGCGGCGCAGGCGCCGCCGGCCGCGCTCAGATCGCTTCGAAGCGGTTGGCCTCGACGTTCTTGCGCACCTTGGCCGGATCCCAGATCCGCCCGTTCATGGCGATGTACACGCCCGCCGGCAGCGACTGCACCGCGCCGACCGCGGTGCCGATGTTGAACTCGGCGTCCGAGCCGCGAAAGCGCGCCGGGTTCAGCGCGCCGGTCAGGACGATGGTCTTGTCGGCGATCGTCGCCAGCACCTTGGCGGTCTCGACCATGCTGTCGGTGCCGTGGGTGACCAGCACGTGGCGCGCGTCCTGGGCGGCGATGGTCGCGCGGATCAGCTCGCGGTCTTCGCCGGTGATGTGCAGCGAGTCCTTGCGGATGATCGGGATGACGCTGTAGCGGAAGCCCACGCCGAGCTCTTCGAGGATATGGCCGATCTGCGGTTCGCCGATCTGGTAGTCCGACTTGTCGTCGAAGTAGATCTTGTCGATCGTGCCGCCGGTGGTGACGATGCAGAGCTTGTCCATCTCGGGTGGTGTGTGGCTTCGGGCAGGAGGGGCGTCGATTATAGAACCCCGCGGCCGGCGAGTTCCTTGTGGGAGGGACTTCATGTAGGAGGGCCTTCAGGCCCGATGCTCTTGTTCCAGTGATCGGCGATCTGAACCAAAAGCCTCGGGCCTGAAGGCCCTCCCACAAGGGCCGGCCTCAGCCCCGCTTGCGCCCGAGCCGCGCCTTCATCCCGGCCAGGTTGGCCGAAAAGATCACCGCCAGCGCCAGGGCCAGCTCGATCCAGGCGTACAGCCGCTCGCCCGGCGACGACCAGGCCAGCATGACCCCGTGGCAGAACCAGAACAGCGCCAGCACCCCGGCCCAGTAAGCCGCCAGCCGGCTGCGCACGGCCACGCCGGCGGCCAGCAGCGCCGGCGGCAGCACGAACACGGTCAGCCCGGCGAGCCAGTGCTTGCCCGGCAGCAGGTACCACAGCGCGAACAGCGCGGACAGGGCGACCAGGCTGGCCAGCAGCACCCAGTGCGCGCGCGGCCGCGGCGCGGGGGCGGGCGAGCTTGCCGGCGCAACTTCGCGCGGCCCGCCTTCCTGCGGCCCGC
>NZ_LXSD01000399.1:0-13666 GCF_017168095.1 Lysobacter enzymogenes
GCGCGGCGACCGGCGCCGGCGCCGGCGCGGCACGATCGCGCCGGGCAACAAAGGCGCCGCCGGCCAGCGCGCCGAGCAGCGCCGAGACCGCGGCGATCGACAGGGCCTGCTTGAGGTTCATGCGGGGCGGGCGGGTGGGTGCATGAGGGCAGGATAGCGGCTGGACGGGGCGCGCGTTGCGCAAGCCGGGCGCTCGCTGAAAGCGAGATCAAAATGGGTTCCGGCTTGCGCCGGAATGACGGGGTGGCGGTGAGTGCGCTCGGTGGGCGCGGCTTGCAATGACGCAGCAGCGGTGGTCGACCTGCGCAGGTTCGGCTTTGCTTGCGCGACGCTGCGGTCGCAGCGGCCCGCCCCACGCCCCCACCGCGAACGCCCGCTTCGCACGAAGCGGGCGTCGCCTGGCGCCGCTCAGCAGTCCGGCGCGACCCGGCCGTCGGAGCCGGTGTAGGTGTAGGCGTCGGGAATGAAGCGGCCGCTGCCGATCCGGTTCCAGATGTTGCTGGTGCCGTAGGTGCCGGTCACCGAGGTGCCGGTGGTCTGGCACTGGATCGTCACCTTGGTGCCGTTGGCGAGGCTGTCGACGATCGAGTACGACGTGCCCGGCCCGGAGCGCACGTTCAACGGCGTGCCGTTGGTGCCGACCGTGCCCGACGCGCCGCCCCCGCCGCCGCAGGAGTTGCGGCTGGTGTAGCTGGCGCTGCCCCAGTAGGTGATCTGCGCGCCGTTGAACTTGATCTTCTGCGCCGCGCCGTTGAGGCGTTCTTCGAAGTGCAGGTGCGGGCCGGTGGAGCCGCCGGTGCTGCCGACGGTGCCGATGGACTTGCCGATCGCCACGCTCTGCCCGACCGAGACCGAGTAGCTGTTGAGGTGCGCGTACAGCGTGCTCCAGCCGCCGCCGTGGTCGATCACCACGTACTTGCCGTAGCTGGTGTCGCCGAGGTTGCGCACCACGCTGACGGTGCCGGCCGCGGCGGCGACGACGGTGTCGCCTTCGTCGTTGGCGCGGTTGAAGTCGACCGAGTTCTGCGGGTTGTGGTTGGTGCGGGTCTGGCCTTCCCAGACCTGGCCGCACGGGAACGGCATCTGGAAGGTCGGCGCGGCCTGGGCGGCGGTGCCGAACAGCGAGGCGAAGGCCAACAGCGCCAACGCGCTGCGGTTGCGGAAACGGTTGCCGGGTTCGATCACGGGCGTGACTCCAAGGTTGGGGCGCGGATGCGCGGCTGGGGAGACAAGGTCAATGCACGATCTGCACATCGTCGAGGTAGAGGTTGACGTCGAAGCTGGTCTGTTCGCGCAGCAGCCAGACCGCGTCCAGACGCACGCCGGCGGCGTCGATCTGGCCGTTGCCGGCGCCGGCCCAGGCGTTCCACTGCGCCGGGTCGTCGAGCGCCCATTCCAGGTAGGTCCATTGGTTGGCCGGTATCGCGCGCTCGATGCCGCGCTCGGTGCCGTCGCTGTCGTCGATGCTCAGCGAGGCGCGCAGGCCGCTGCCGCCAGCGTAGATCCACACGCCGACCTTGCCGCCGGCGCGCAGCAGTTCGACGTTGTTCGCCGGCGTGCCGCCGCCGGACAGCAGGCGCACCGCCCACGCGGTGGCGACGCCGGGATCGTCCTTCAGCAACACCCGCAACGAGCACGCGCCGTTGCGGCGGGTGGTGCAGTCGCGCTGCGCCAGCGAGGCGGTCGAGACGCCGACGGTGCTGCCGGAATAGGTCGGCGCGCTGTCGAAGCGGCCGACGCCGGTTTCGAAGTCCTCGAACACCACCGCGCCGGGGCCGGGGCCGGCGCCGTCGTTGGCGAGGTAGGCGTTGCGCTGGCCGCCGGGCGCGTTGTTGCCGTTGTAGTAGTGGTTGGCGATCCAGCGCCAGTCGCGGCCGTTGTACGCGGCCCAGCGCTGGGTGCCCCATTGGCTCATGCCGCGGCCGTGGCCGAAGCAGCCGCGGCCGCGGCCCACTTCGTCGGACAGGCACGGCCAGCCGTTGCGCGGCGAACCATTGCGGCCGTTGCCGCAGCTCAGGTCGGTGTTGACGCAGGACAGGCCGTCGGACGGGTCGTCCCAGGCGTTGTTCTCCGACGAGTATTCGCTGAACGCCGCGCTGGCGCCGTCGCGGGTCAGGACCACGCCGCGGGTGGCCGCGGCGGCGGCGAGCGTGGCCGCGACGCTGTCGCCGTCGAAGGCCTGGCACGAGGTGCTGGCGCAGATGTCGTAGCGGCTGTTGACCGGATGGGCGACGTAATAGGCGGCGTAGCTGCGGTAGGCGACCGCGCCGGCGGCGAGCGATTGCGGATTCCACGACGGGATCCATTCCTCGTCGAGGCCGCGGCCGACGTAGTCCTCGAACGCGTACACCGAGACCGAACTGCACGAGCGCCCGGAACAATTGGTGCCGACGCGGATGCTGGCCGGCACCGCCACATTCGCCGAGCGTTCGGCCAGCGCAGCGGCCCGCGCCACCGTGTCCGGGCGCGCTGGATCGAACGCATCGCCGGCGGCCGCGCGCGCGTCGGCCTGCGTCTGCGCGGCGTCGGCGGCGGACATCGGCCGCTGCCGGTCTTCGCGCAGGCGCGCGCGTTGCTGCACGTGGCGGCGGTCGCTGCGCGTCAGGCCTTGTCCGGGTTCGAGATCGACGATCAGCGCGCGCGCATCGTTGAGCAGCGGCAGGCCGGCGAGTTCGCGGCCGCGGTAGCCGGGCGCTTGAATCCGCAGGTCGATCGTGGCCGGCAGCGCCACGTCGTCGGCAGCGCGCGCGGCGGGCAGCCGCGCCTGCAGTTCGAAGCGGCCGTCGGCGTCGGTGGTCGCGCGGCCGTGTCGGCCGGCATGGACCGTCGCGCCGGCCAGCGGCCGGCCGCTGGCGGCGTCGAACACGCGGCCGGCGAATGCGGCGCAGCGCGCGCAGGCGGCGGCTTTCAGGGCGAGGCGGTCGAGCGCGTCGGACGATGCGCTCGGCGGCAGCCACACGGTCAGCGGCAGCAGCGGCGCGGCGTCGATGCGCAGGCGCGTGCTCAGCGTGCGGTGGCCGGCGGCGCCGATGCGCAGTTCGTAGTCGCCCGCGGCGAGCACGGCGTTGCTGGCGCCGCGCAGGGTCGGGTCGGCGGCGAGCGCGCGCACTCGCGCGGCGGCGTCGAGCGGAATCGCGCTGAGCCGGGCGTCGAGCGCGTGGCCGTCGACGCTGTCGCGCACGCGGATGCGCAGCAGGCGTTCGGACGAATCGGGCCCGGTTGCGGCGTGCGGTGGCGGCGCAGCGGATGCCGAGCGGATATCGGTGGCGGCGCGGTCGCGCAGCCATTGGGCGAACACGGCGGCGGCGAGCAGCAGCGCCAACGGCGCCAGCCAAGTGGGGGTGCGGCGCGGTGGACGCGGAGCGGAAGGCGGCGGTGCGGTCATGCGCGTTCTCCGGTGAGGGAGGGTCGGCCTCGGCGGAGCGGAAGGCGTCGGGCCTGAAGGCCCTCCCACAAGAGCAGTCGGCAGATTCCAGACATGGCGGCAAAGAACGCCGGCGCGCGGGCCGTTGCGGGATGGCGGCCCGCGCGCCGGGCGCTCAGTTCTTCACTTGCACGTCGTCCAGGTACAGGTTGACGTCGAACGAGGTCTGATCGCGGTAGAACCACACCGCGTCGAGCTTGACCGTGGCGGCGGTGATCGCGCCGTTGGCGCCGCCGACCCAGGCGTCCCATTGCGCGTCGTCGTCCAGGCGCCATTCCAGGTAAGTCCAGGCATTGGCCGGAATCGCGCGCGCCACCGAACGCTCGGTGCCGTCGCTGTCGTCGATGCCGATCGCCGCGCTCATGCCGCTGGCGCCGGTGTAGACCCAGAACCCGACCTTGCCGCCGGCGCGGGTCAGCGCCGCGTTGCTGCCGGGGTTGCCACCGCCGGACAGCAAGCGCACCGCCCACGCGCTGGAGCTGGCCGCATCGTCCTTCAGCAACACCCGCAGCGAGCACTCGCCGTTCTTGCGCGTGGTGCAGTTGCGCTCGGCGAGCGAAGCGGCGGAGATGCCGGTGGTGCTGCCCGAGTACGCCGGCGAGGTATCGAAGTGGCCGACCGTGCTCTCGAAGCTGTCGATCACGCTGCCGCCGGGCGTGCCCGGGTTGAGCAGGTTGTAGTAGCGCGCCCAATCCCAGTACTGCCCCGGGTCGGTGTGGGTCTGGCTGCTGTAGTGCTGGTGGCCTTTGACCTTGACGCTGGCCGGCAGCACGTTGATGCCGGTGCCGCCCGGGCCCTTGAACGCGCTGGCGCAGTTGATCGCGCCGTAGGTCGCGCAGAAGTGCCGGGTCAGCGCGGCCGAGGCGTTGTACATCGCCGCGGTGTACCAGCTCGAATTGGCGATGAAGCCTTCGTGCTCGATGCCCAGCGTGGTCTTGTTGTGCACGCCGACGTGATGGGCCGCGCGGTTCTCGCGCACCATCTGGGTGATCTGGCCATCGGAGCTGCGGATCAGATAGTGCGCGCTGACGCTGTAGGGATTGTTCTGGAACCAGGAGATGCTGCCGGCGTAGTAGCCCTCCATGGTGTGGATGGTCACCGAGTCGTAGGAGGTGCGGTCGGAGTGGTAAGGCGAAGCCACCCACAGCGCCGGGCCGTAGTCGGTACTCTTCTCCGCCGCCGCGGCCGCTTCGGCGCGCGAACCGGCCGGCGCGCGCAGGGTTTCCTCGCGCGGATCGATGCGCCAGCCGCCGTCGGCGCCGAAGGCTTCGACCGTGTCGGCGGCCGCGTCCAGGCGCACGAACGGCGCGCGCAGGCGCAGCAGCGCCGGCGCGTCGAACGCGCGTTCCCAGCGCACCGCGCGCTCGGGCACGACGATGCCGCGGTCGTTCACGCCCTTGTCCTGCGCCGAGAGCACGTCGAAGGCGAAGCTGGCGCGCGCGTGCGCTTGCAGCGCGCTCCTGGCCGCGCCGGGCGCGAAGCCGGCGTAGCGTTCCAGCGCGGCGCGGCTGGCTTCCAGCGGCGAGCGGGCATCGACGCCGTCGGCGCGCAGCTCGCGGTCGAGCAATGCGGCCGCGGCGAGGATGTTCAGCGCCGGCTCGCGCTGCACGCGCGGCGCCGGCACGCCGAGCAGGCGCGCGCCGTCGCCGACCTGATCGGCGAAGCCCTCGCCGTGGTACAGGCCCATGACGCCGTAAGCGCGCGGCATGTGCTGATGCGCAGCGCTCGCGCGCGGCGGCTGCAGGTTCTGCCAGCGCGTGGTAACGAAGGCCATCGCCTCCAGGGTGCCGCGCGGAATCGACGGGTAGCGCGCATACGCCTGCTGGAAATACAGCGTGTAGAGCTGGCGGTCGATCCGCGCCAGCGATTCCTCCAGGCGCAGGCGTTGCGCCAGGTCCGGATCTTGCCCTTGCGCCGCGGCGGCGGCGTGCGCCGCGGGCGCGGCGACGGCGCAGGCGGCGATCAGTGCGAACGGCAACAGCAACCACGAAGCGCGCGACGGCGCCGAGCGGCGCACAGGCCCGCTCACGGAATATTCGTTCATGTTGTTTATCCCCGAGAGAATTAAAAATTCCCGCGCCGCCCTTGTACTGCATTTGTTTGTCGCGCAAGTGCTGGCCGCCGCGGTTTGCGTCGCGGATGTCGCGTTCCGCGACGCTTATCACTTCGGGAATGGGTGGTGCGGCGAGTCCACGGCGCGGTGCGACGGCGCTTGGGTGCGGCGCGGCATGGGGCGAGAGCGGGGGTTGGGGGGTTAGGGCTTGGGAACTGGAGATTCGAACGGCGACGGGCCACGCAGCCTCCTGGTTTATGCGATCCGAGCGCGACCTCACCCGGACGAGGCAGAACCTCCCAGCCCTCAACGAATCCCCAGTTCCCCAACCCCCAACCCCGGCCCCACCCCCAGGGTTGCCCCCAGTTACGTGCCTGAACACCACTTCTTATCGTGACCGCCTGGGCGCATCGGGGCGCCCGATCGTCAACGAAGGATCAGTCATGAGCGCAATCGACGGCGTCAATTACCAGATGCTGCGCAACCTGCCTCCGGAAGACCGGCAGGCCATCCTGGACGCGGCCAAGACCCAGGCCGCGCCCGCGCCGGAGCCGCCGCCTCCGCCGCCGCCCCCGCCGCCTCCGCCCCCGCCGAAGGAGGCCAAGACGCCCGAAGAGGCGGTGCGCGCGATCCACGCGCTGCCGCTGCCGAAGAACAGCGACCTGTCTTCGAGCATGCCGTCGCAGGTCTACGATTCGATCTACGGCCCGCGCGTGACCGAGTTCAACACCACTCGCCGCACCGAGGCGCAGGCGGCGCTGGACCGGATGGAGCCCAAGCTCGAGGACTTCCGCAACAGCGGCCTCAACGGCGCCACCGCCAACTACGAATACCAGCAATCGCGCGACGCGTTCGACAGCAATCCTTATGTGAAGGAACTGCAGCGCATCGTCGGCGAGGCCACCGACAAGCCGGGCGACGTGCCGGCCTACCTCACGAATCAGGACGCGCCGGTCGGCGCCAGCGCGGTGTCCAACCTCAAGCTCGACAGCGTGCGCACCGCGCTGGACACGCTGGGCGTGAAGCTGCCCGACAACCCGAGCCCGGAGCAGATCGCCGCCGGCTATGAGTTGCTCGGCACGATGCCCAACGACGTGCTGTCGTACGCGATCAATCCCGGCATGTCGGTGAGCTATTCCACCCCGGTGATCGGCGCCAGCACGCCGTCGATGATCCCGGTGCGGGCCGAGGCGCAGGTCACCGTGGAAGGCAAGGTCGAACTGTCGGACGTGCAGACCGGCGTGGACTTCCAGCAGAACCAGCAGTTCAAGGCCTCGGTGCAGGTACAGGGCGAGACCGGCGTGGACGTGGGCAAGACGCCGCTCAACAAGCTGTACAAGTGGGGCGTGCGCCTGGGTGCGGTGTCCGACGAAACCAAGCACATGATCGAAAGCTCGCCGCTGCTCAAGAACGCGGTCAAGGGCTTGCCGGTGTCGGGCCACTACACCGAGTTCGAAGGCACCCGCCTGAGCTATGAGGCGACGGTGACGCCGCAGCAGGGCGCCAGGCTCGACCAGGGCGACATGAGCGCGATGCCGAGCCCGCTGGATCCGCTGGCGATGCCCGAAGGCACCTCGGTGCTGATGCGCGGGCAGAACCTGACCGGCTCGGACTTCGCCCTCAACTACAAGTTCATCGCCGGCATCGGCGGCACCCACACCGAACTCGACGGCGCCGGCTTCGGCGTGCGCAAGATGGAAGGCTCGGTGGTCGAGGTCTACGCCGGCCCGATGCAGACGGTGGAGAACGCGACCATGTTCGGCCTCGGCAAGGTCGGCACGCTGTCGGTCGGCCTGAGCGTGGAGACCAGTTCCGAGAACCGTTCGCTGCAGACCGCGCGCATCGACCTGTCCACGCAGGAAGGCCGCGACGCGTACCAGGCCTTCATGAGCGGCGGCAAGGTGCCCGACTGGAATCCGCCGGGCGTGCAGCGCTCGGGCACTACCGAGGTGTTCAACGCCGAACACGCCGCGCGCCTGGGCATCGACGCCGGCCCGATCTCGCTGGGCATCGGCAACAGCAGCCAGCTGACCATCACCCGCAACGTCTGGCAGGACGGCACGGTCGACCAGACCAACAGCTACCAGTCGATGGGCCAGACCACCGACGTGCAGTTCCAGGTCGGCGCCGACGGCAAGCCGGTCAAGGACTCCACCCAGTGGACCCTGGTGCTGCCCAACACCAGCGACGTCGCCGCGTCCTACTTCAACTCGTCGTACCACCCCGACCAGCTCAACAAGAAGTTCGACGGCGACCAGCACCTGCAGTTCGAGTTCACCGATTCGGATCTGCTGGCCCTGCGCGACCGCGCCCGCGAGAGCGTGGGCAATATCGGCGGCGATGAGCACGGCGGCGAGCGTCTGCGCGATCTCGACTCCGGCCGGGTGACGCCGTTCCCCAACGACGTGACCGAGCAGATCGCCATCGCCAAGACTCCGGACGAAGTGTTCGCCGCGATCTCGCGCAGCGGCCCGGCCGGCTGCGAGGATTTCGTGTCGATGATGATGTGGGGCGACCAGCGCAATACCGCGCTGCCTGGGACGTTCAAGATGAAGGACGCGGGCTGAGGTTCGGCGCACGCTCGCCAACGAAAACGCCCGGCTCGCGCCGGGCGTTTTCGTTTTCGCCGAAGCCCCTGTAGGAGCGACGCGAGTCGCGACCGCGACAACGCAACTACGACGAGGCTTGCGCCGCGAACGGATCGCCCGCGGTCGCGGCTTGCGCCGCTCCTACAGGGAGATCGCGCGACAAGGTCGCGGCTTAGACCGGCGCGGGATTGCGCTCGGCGAACCCGCTCTGGTGCCAGTACGGATAGGCCTTGTCGCGCGCGCTGGCCGCGTCCAGCCTGGCGACCTGCTCCGCGCTCAGGTTCCAGCCGACCGCACCGAGGTTCTGCTTGAGTTGCTCCTCGTTGCGCGCGCCGATCACCACCGTGGCCACCGTCGGCCGCTGCAGCAGCCAGTTCAGCGCGATCTGCGGCACGGTCTTGCCGGTTTCGGCGGCGATCTCGTCGAGCGCATCGACTACTCGATACAAGTATTCCTCGTCCACCGGCGGGCCCTTGTCGGCGGTGACGTGCAGGCGGCTGGTCTGCGGCAGCGGCTGGCCGCGGCGGATCTTGCCGGTCAGCCGGCCCCAGCCCAGCGGGCTCCACACCACCGCGCCGACGCCCTGATCCAGGCCCAGCGGCATCAGTTCCCATTCGTAGTCGCGGCCGATCAGCGAGTAATAGGCCTGATGGGCGACGTAGCGGCTCCAGCCGTAGCGTTCGGCCAACGCCAGCGACTTCATCAGGTGCCAGCCGGAGAAATTCGACACGCCCAGGTAGCGCAGCTTGCCGGCGCGGACCAGGTCGTCGAGGGTCGACAGGGTTTCTTCGGCCGGTGTGCGCGCGTCGAAGCCGTGCAGCTGGAACAGGTCGATGTAGTCGGTGCCCAGGCGCTTGAGCGCGGCGTCGACGCTGCGCAGCAGATGCTGGCGCGAGGAACCGACTTCGTTCTCGCCGTCGCCGAAGCGGAAGGTGGCCTTGGTCGAGATCAGATAGCTGTCGCGCGCGCGGCCCTTGAGCGCTTCGCCGAGGATCGATTCGGCGGCGCCGTGCGAATAGATGTCGGCGCTGTCGAACAGGTTGACGCCGGCGTCCAGCGCCACGTCGAGCAAGCGCCGCGCTTCGGCCACATCGGTCTGGCCCCAGGCCTTGAAGAAATCGCCCTGGCCGCCGAAGGTTCCGGTGCCGAAGCTCAGCACCGGCACGCGCAGGCCGGAGCGGCCGAGATAACGGTGTTCCATGCCGCAACTCCTGATTGAGGGGAGGCGGCCATTGCACGCCATCGCAGGCCTCGGCTCAACTGCGCGGGCGGGATGATGCGTTGCTGGGTGGGGTGGAACGTGGGCGCAGCCGAGCATCCTGGGCTTCATCGAAGCAGGACGCTGAAGTCTCTGGATCCCCGCCTTCGCGGGGATGACGGCTTGGAGCGGCGCGGTGAAACCGAATTACGGCGAAACCCACCTATCGTCATGCCCGCGAAGGCGGGCATCCAGGGCTTCATTGAGGCATGACTCTGAAGTCTCTGGATCCCCGCCTTCGCGGGGATGACGGCTGGAAAGAGACGCGGCTGAACCTGCCTATCGTCATGCCGCTACGGTCAAGCTTCGCCTCGGCGCCGCAAACGCCGCACGACCAGACCGCCGCAGCCGCCGCTACCGCCGCATCGGCACGAACTTCACATCCGACGGCGACACCATCGGCAAGGTCTGCACCGTTTCGCCGAGTTCGCCGCTGGCCGGGTCGCGCGCGATCACCGCCAGGTTGCCGCTGTGCTGGTTGGCCACCACCACGAAGCGTCCGTCCGGCGCCAGCACGAACTCGCGCGGGCCGCGGCCTTCGCTGGCGCGGCGCTGCAATGGGCGCAGGCGGCCGTCGCCGGGATCGACCGCGAACGCGGCGATGTGGTTGTCTTCCCCGCGATTGCTGACGTAGAGAAAACGCCCGTCGGCCGACAGATGCAGCGCCGCGGCGGCGTTGCCGTCGCGGCGGCCCGGGTCCAGCGGCAAGGTCTGCGTCGCGGTCAGCCGGCCGTCGTCGTGGTCGAGCACGACGATCTCGCCGCTCATCTCCAAGGTCAGGTACGCATGGCGCCCGTCGGCGGCGAACAGCAGATGGCGCGGCCCGCTGCCGGGCGGCAGTTCCAGCCACGGCGTCGGCGCGGCCTGCAACGGCCGCTCGGCGCTGCGCGCGGGATCGTAGCGATAGGCATAGACCTTGTCGGCGCCCAGGTCGGCGGCGAACACGTAGCGGCCGTCGGGCGATTGCGCCGCTGCGTGCACGTGCGGGCCGAGCTGGCGCTCGCGGTCGGCCTGGCTCGCGCGATGGCCGAGCAGTTGCACCGCCGCGCCGAGGCGACCGTCGGCGCCGACCGGCAACACCGCCAGACTGCCGCCCGGGCTCTGCGCGCCGGAGTAGTTCGACACGAACAGATAACGCCCGTCCAGGCTCGCCGCGGCGTGGGCGGGATCGTCGCCGAGCGTGTTGGCCTGCGACAGCCGCCGGCTGTGCGCCGCGCCGCGGCCGAGCGCGAAACTGCTGGCGCGGCCGACCGGGTCGGGCGAGGCCGGGCCGTTCTCGTTGACCGCGAACAGGTGCGCGCCGTCGGCCGAGAAGGTCAGCCACGACGGATTGTCGGTGGCGATGGTTTCCAGCGCGCGCGGATCGATCCGCCCGGCGGCCGCATCGAAACGGTAGCGGCCGATGCCCTGGCACTGCGCGCCGGTGTAACAGCCCACCAGCAGTTCGGTCGGTTCGGCGGCGTGCGCGGCGGCGGCGCTCATGATCAGGCTCCAGGCAAGCAGGGCGGAACGCAGGGACATCGGCGGCTCCGATAGGCGCGAACCAGCGATGCTGCCTCAATCGCGGCGATCGACCAAGCGCCGGGTTTGGCGTTCGGGCGGTCGAAGCGACCGGATCGGAGGGCATCGGGCCTGAAGGCCCTCCCACAAGATCGAGCTTCGGACCCGTGCTTGGTGGGAGGGCCTACAGGCCCGATGCCCTTAGATCCGCTCAGCGCGAGTATTCGAACTCCACCTCCGCCTGCGCCGTCACCTCGCCGCTGTGCACCGGCGCCTCGGCCGCGTAGTCGTAGGCGCGCGCGCCGTACTGCCGCGCGGTCGGCGTCTGCGGCAGCCACCACGGGCGCTCATCGAGGAACTTCACCGCGCGCGCGCCGCGCAATCGCCAGCCCAGTTCCTGCGCGGTCGCGCGGGCGCGGCGCTGCGCGTCTTGCAGCGCCAGCCGCTGCGCCTGTTCGGTGTACTCGGGCAAGCATTCCGACAGCGGCCGCAGCTCGAATTCGGCGACGCCGGCCTCGGCCAGCTCCTGCTGCAGCCGCGCCAGCTCGGCGTCGCCGCGCACGCGCACGAAGAAACGGCTGGAATAGTGCCACGCCGGCGCCTGCTCGCTGCCGCGCGAATGCAGCCGCGGCGCGTCCTGCGAGCGCTCGCCGAGCGCGCCGGCATGCGCGTCGACGACCCGCCGCACCGCCGCCAGCGCCGGTTCGAAACGCTCGCGCGCGGTCTTGGCGTCGGCGCCGTCGCCGGTCGCGGCGAAGGCCAGCTCGTAGAGGTCCGGCTGCCAGGCCACGCGGCCGAAACCGGCGACGCGGAAGCGTCCGCCGCTGTCCGCGCTGTGCGCCGCCGCGGCCGGCAGCGCCAGCCCCAACGCCAGAATCCAGGCCGCCGCCGTGTTCATGGGCCCTGCCCTCATGGATGAAGCCCTCATTCTAGGCCGGCCAGCCTGCGCCGCCGCGGCGCGGGCTGGGCCATGCCGGCGCTCGCGCGTATCCTAGGCGCCGCGCCGGCCGCGTCCGCGCCGGCGCGCAATCCTCACCGCACGAGCGCCACCATGACCGATACCCCGCCCGACCGCCTCTCCAACGATCCGCGCAGCCCGTTCTACGCCCCGTCCGTGCTCGAACGCGGCATCGGCATCCGCTTCAACGGCGTGGAGCGCAGCAACGTCGAGGAATACTGCATCAGCGAAGGCTGGGTGCGTCTGCCGGTGGGCAAGTCGCTCGACCGCCGCGGCAATCCGATGACGATGAAGCACAAGGGCACGGTCGAGGCCTATTACCTGACCGCCGCGCCCGAAGCCGAGTAAGCCTTTGCGGCAAGCGTAATCACGCGGGAGGGGCCCGGGGCCCGACGTCTTAGCTGCGCTGCCGCGATGGCCGGCAGTGCGAGCGTCGGGGCCCGGGCTCCTCCCGCGGCGTTTGCGGCCCGCGGGCGACCGCGCCGTGGTTTCGCCGCGCGATGTCCAAAACCGCGCGCCTGGATCGTCGAACCCAAGACACACGCCCGCGCCGCCGCGGGACGTTCGACCTCCAGGAGCCCGCCATGTCCCTCGCCCTCAGCCTCGCCGTGTTCAAGATCGTCCTGCTCGCCGGCCTGGCCGGCTGGCTCAGCCTGGTCGCGCTCAATAATCTGATCGCGTTCGGCAACGGCGCGTTCGCGCTCGGCCAGATCATGCGCATGGCGCCGCTGCAGCAGGCGCCGGCGATCCAGACGCCGCTGCTCGCACGCAAGGTCGAATCGGTGTTCTGGCACCGCGCGGTGCTGGCCGTGGTGCTCGCCGCCGAAATCGTCAGCGCCTTGCTGTTGTGGGCGGCCGCGGCCGGCTTCGCCGGGCTCGCGGCCGAGCCGGCGGCGTGGGCGAACCTGGCCCTGGCCGCGTTCATGGCCACCTGTTTCCTGATGCTGATCGGCGGCAGCTGGTTCGCTTACTACATCCGCCAGGACAACGTGCAGTTGCTGCACTTCGTCCTGATCGGCGTGGCCGCGGCGGCGATGCTGGCGGTGAATTTGCGCGGCTGACGCGGCTCAGGCCGCGGCGTCGGCGCGCCAGCGGCCGAGCAGGCGGCGCATGTCGGCGGCCAGCTCCGGCACCGGCTGCGGCAGGCGCTGGGCCGCTTCGATCAGCGCGCACGCGCCCGCGGTGTCGCCGCCGGCGGCCGCGTGCAAGGCGCGGGCGTAGTCGCCCAGCGGCGCCGGCGCGTCCAGCACCGGTTGCAGCCACTCGCGCGCATCGCCGGCGGTGTCGCGCATCAGCAGCAACTGGGCCAACTGGAACCGCGCCACCACGAACTGCGGCACCCGCGCCAGCACCGCGCGCAGGCGCTCTTCGGCGCGCTCGTACAGCCCGAGCTGGGCGTGCTGGATCGCCAGCAGATACTGCGCGTGCAGATTGCCCGGATCGCATTCGAGCACCTGCTGCAACAGCCGCACGGCTTCGACATCGCGCGCGTCGGCGATGGCGGCGTGGGCGCGCTTGAGCAGCGCCGGCAGGTCGGGACTGGGTTCGGGCATACGACGTGTAAGGCGGCGGGAGTGCATCGCCGATCCGACCGCACGCTCCCCTGCGCGCGGTTGCGGATTCGGGGCAGTCATTGTGCCGTGGCGGCGAGCGAGGAAAAACGACTTGCGTCATAACGAGACGAAGGCCGCCCCGACGATGCCGTTCCGACGCGGCATGGCTCCCCCACGCCAAGAAAGCCGCACTCCCCGTTTGCTATCGCTGTTGCTGTTGTTGCTGCCTTGGCTCCCCCCGCCGTCCCAAACTCGCCACAGGCAAATGCAGACCCGAAGGGCGGCGCGCAGGACGCGCGCCGTGCGCCACCCAGGCCATGGATGGCCTGTGT
>NZ_LXSD01000399.1:13716-21877 GCF_017168095.1 Lysobacter enzymogenes
AAGGCAGAGGCAACAGCAGAGTCAAAATGGGTTCCGGCTTTCGCCGGAATGACGGTCTGGGGGGTTGCGGGGCTTCGGGGTGTGGCGGCGGAGCTGCGTCGCTTCGGTTGGTCGCGACTCGCGTCGCTCCTGCAGGGAGATACGAAACTCGCCGGAGATGCTGCAGGAACGGCGCGAACCGAGCCCGCGCCGCCTGGACCACTCCTTATCGCCGAGCCCCACTCAAGCCGCCGCCTCGCGCCGCTGAAACCCCAGCGCATAGAACAGCACCGTCAGCAGGACCAGGAACGCCGGCCCCACGATCAACGCGACCCGGGTGTCGGGAAAATAGGCCATCAGCCCGATCACCAGCACCAGGAACGCCAGCGCGATCCACGACCCCAGCGGATACATCGGCGCCTTGAACGCCAGCGCATCGCGCTCGGCCGCGCTCAGGCGCGCGCGGAACTTCATGTGCGCCACCAGGATCACGCCCCAGGTCCAGATCGCGCCGAAGGTGGCGATGGACGTCACCCACACGAATACCTTGGCCGGGGCCAGGTAGTTCAGCGCCACACCGATCAGCAGCGCCGTCACCGACACCAGGATCGCCGCGCGCGGCACGCCGCCGGGCGAGGTGCGCGCGAACAGCGCCGGCGCCTGCTTCTGCTGGGCCAGGTTGTAGAGCATGCGCCCGGTGCTGAAGATGCCGCCGTTGCACGAGGACAGCGCCGCGGTCAGGACCACGAAGTTGATGATGCCGGCGGCCTCGCGGATGCCCAGGCGCTCGAAGGTCTGCACGAACGGGCTGCCGGTGGTGCCCAGTTCGTTCCACGGGTACAGCGACAGGATCACGAACAGCGCGCCGACGTAGAAGATCACGATGCGCCAGAACACCGAGTTGATCGCATCGGGAATCGACTTGGCCGGGTTGGCCGCCTCGCCCGCGGTCAGGCCGATCATCTCCACGCCGAGGTAGGCGAACATCACCATCTGCAGCGACATCAGCACGCCCTGCGCGCCGTTGGGGAAGAATCCGCCGTGCGCCCACAGGTTGGAGATGCCGATGGCCACGCCGCCGTTGCCCAGGCCGAACACGATCATCGCCAGGCCGCCGAGGATCATCGCGACGATGGTCACCACCTTGATCATCGCGAACCAGAACTCGAACTCGCCGTAGGCCTTGACCGTGATCAGGTTGACCGAGCCCATCGCCACCAGCGCCGCCAGCGCCCACGCCCACTGCGGCGAGCCGGGGAACCAGACCTGCATGTACACGCCGACCGCGGTGATCTCGGCCACGCAGGTCACCAGCCACAGGAACCAGTAGTTCCAGCCGGTCAGGTAGCCCGACAGCGGGCCCAGGTAATCGCGCGCGTAGCGGCTGAAGGAGCCGGCGACCGGGTTGTGCACCGCCATCTCGCCGAGCGCGCGCATGATGATGAAGATCGCGCCGCCGCCGAGCAGATAGGCCAGCAGGATGCCCGGCCCGGCGAGCTTGATCGCGTTGGCCGAGCCGAGGAACAGGCCGACGCCGATGGCCGCGCCCAGCGCCATCAGGCGGATGTGGCGCTCGCTGAGGCCGCGGTGGAGTTGCTGGTGGTCGTTGGGCATCCGCGGTGGCTCCGGCTGCGGTCCGGCGCGACGACCGCGCTGCGTTCAGCGCGGCCGGGCCGGGACCGGCGCAGCATACTCCGCGGTTTCGGTATACGGCAGCGTTTGCAGGCACCGAACATACGATTTGAAGCCCCTCTCCCGCTTGCGGGGTGAGGGGCTGCGTTTGCGAGCCATCGGCTCGCGCAGCACCGAACGCCCGAACGCTTTGCGTTCGGGCCGGGGTGCGGGTTGGGGTGAGGGCGCGCGGTACCGGTCGGCAGCGAAATTCGCGCCTGCGGCGCTCATGCCCTCACCCTGGCCCTCTCCTGCAAGCGGGAGAGGGAACAACGACTCAGCTCTTGAGCTTGTACCCGGTCCGGAAGATCCACCACACCACGACCAGGCACAGCACCATGAACCCCGCCGTCATCCCCACGCTCAAGCCGATGTCCACGTCCGACTTGCCGTAGAAGCTCCAGCGAAAGCCGTTGACCAAGTACACCACCGGGTTGAACAGCGACACCGAGCGCCAGAACGGCGGCAGCATGTCGATGGAGTAGAAGCTGCCGCCGAGGAAGGTCAGCGGCATCACGATCATCATCGGGATCATCTGCAGCTTCTCGAATCCGTCCGCCCATACCCCGATGATGAAGCCGAACAGGCTGAAGGTGACCGCGGTCAGGACCAGGAAAACCACCATCCACAGCGGATGCACGATCTCGAAATCGACGAAGAACCGCGCGGTGATCAGCATCAGCGTGCCCAGGATCACCGACTTGGTCGCCGCCGCGCCGACATAGCCGCAGATCGCCTCGACGAACGACACCGGCGCCGACAGCAGTTCGTAGATCGTGCCCGACCACTTCGGCAGATAGATGCCGAACGAGGCGTTGGAGATGCTCTCGGTCAACAGCGACATCATGATCAGCCCCGGCACGATGAAGGCCGCGTAGCTGATCCCGCCGATCTCGACCATGCGCGAACCGATCGCCGAGCCGAACACGATGAAGTACAGCGAGGTCGACAGCACCGGCGTGGCGATGGACTGCATCAGGGTGCGGAAGGTGCGATGCATCTCGAAGAAATAGATCGCCTTGATCGCATGCAGGTTCATGCCCGCGCCTCCTGCGCCGCGCGCGGCTGCTTGACCAGTTCGACGAAGATCTCTTCCAGCGAGCTCTGCGCGGTCTGCAGATCCTTGAACTCGATCCCGTGCTCGGCCAGCCGCTTGAGCAAGGCGGCGATGCCGGTGTCCTCGGCCTGGGCGTCGAAGGTGTAGACCAGTTCGCCGCCGTCGGCCGACAGGGTCAGCGCGTCGCCGGCCAGCCCGGGCGGCAGCGCGGCCAGCGGCGCCTGCAGCTGCAGGGTCAGCTGCTTCTTGCCGAGCTTGCGCATCAGCGCGCGGGTCTGCTCGACCAGCACGATCTCGCCCTTGCTGATCACCCCGACCCGGTCGGCCATTTCCTCGGCTTCCTCGATGTAGTGCGTGGTCAGGATGATGGTCGTGCCGTTCTCGCGCAGGCGCGACACCATCGCCCACATTTCGCGGCGCAGCTCGACGTCGACGCCGGCGGTGGGCTCGTCGAGGAACAGGATGCGCGGCTCGTGCGACAGCGCCTTGGCGATCAGCACGCGCCGCTTCATGCCGCCGGACAGGGCCATGATCTTCTCGCCGCGCTTGTCCCACAGCGCCAGCTCGCGCAACAGCGTTTCCAGGTAGGCGGGGTTGGGCGGCTTGCCGAACAGGCCGCGGCTGAAGCGCACCGTGTCCCACACGGTTTCGAAGGCGTCGGTGTGCAGTTCCTGCGGCACCAGCCCGATCGCCGCGCGCGCGGCGCGGTAGTCGCGCACGATGTCGTGGCCATCGGCCAGCACCCGGCCTTCGCCGGGATTGACGATGCCGCAGACGATGCTGATCAGCGTGGTCTTGCCCGCGCCGTTGGGCCCGAGCAGGGCGAAGATTTCGCCGCGGCGGATGTCCAGGTCGATGCGCTTGAGCGCCTGGAAGCCGCCGGCGTAGGTCTTGGTGAGGCCCTGGATGGACACGATGGCGTCGCCGGCGCGGACGGCCGGCGCGGGGGTTGCGGACGATTGTGGCGGCATGGCGGCTCCGCGAAGGCCGCGCGCGGCGCGCGCGGCGGTGGCTGTGGCGAAACGCCGGAACGGCGGGTCGCTGCGATGGTAGCGGCGCTTGCGCGCGAATGCCGCCGGCGCGCGCAATGCGGCGCAAAACAGACCGTGCGCGCACATGCAACGCCGCCGCCCGCACCCAGGCGCGGGCGGCGCGCGCCTCAGCGTTCGGCCAGGTACGCGTCCACGCGTTCGAACGAATCGCTCCAGCCCGGCACCAGCCCCTGCGCCTGCGCGCGCTCGCGCTCGCCGCGGCCGGGGAATGCGATGGCCACGGTCAGCCGCGTTTGCTCAGCGCCGACCTCGGCGAAATCGACGGTCACTTCCGACGGTTGCGGCGCGCGCTCGTCGTCCCAGTCGTCGGTGTAGACCAGCCGCTGCGGTTCCACGATCTGCCGGTACAGCCCCTTGATCGGATACTCGGCGCCGTCGGGGCCGACCATGCAGATGCGGAACTGCCCGCCCACGCGCACGTCCATCTGCCGCACCACGCTGCGGAAACCGTGCGGGCCCCACCAGCGCGCGATGTGCACCGGGTCGGTCCAGGCCAGGAACACCAGGTCGCGCGGGGCGTGGATGATGCGTTGCAGAACGATGCTGCGCTCTTCGATACGGTGGGTCGTGCGCGCGGGCGCCACCGCGAGCGTGCTGGAACCGTCGGACGTCATGTCGGAACTCCTGAGCGAGGAAACGCCGCGCCGCGGCCTCCCGCGCTTGCTGGAAGCCGGGCAGGAACCGAAGCCGGGCGGCACGGACCGAAAGAGTTGGATCGATCTTATGTGGAGCTGTGGTAGTTAACCGGCTGGGAAACTAGCGCCGGGGCCACGCCCCGTCAAGGCAGCGCCGGACAGCATGCCGATCCGCGTCCCACCGGCTGAGACGCGCCCGCGGCGAGCGCGCGCAGCGGCCTCAGCCCTGCGCCGGCGGCCGCCGCGGCCGCTTCGGGCCGGGCGCGGAATGGCGGCCCTGGGCGGCGTCGATCTGATCGATCCAACCGGCGCGCGCGCCGACGAAGGCGTCGGCGTA
Source organism: Lysobacter enzymogenes (assembly GCF_017168095.1). Classification (GTDB taxonomy): domain Bacteria; phylum Pseudomonadota; class Gammaproteobacteria; order Xanthomonadales; family Xanthomonadaceae; genus Lysobacter; species Lysobacter enzymogenes_D. The sequence goes on from NZ_LXSD01000399.1 coordinate 18,448, forward strand.
GGGCACGTACGGCTTGATGTCGAGCACCGGCGTGCCGTCGAGCAGATCGACCCCGCGCAGCACCAGCGCGCCGTCCTCCACCGCCACCAGTTCCACCGCCGACAGCCCCAGCGGATTGGGCCGGTGCGGCGAGCGCGTGGCCAGCACCCCGCGCTTGGGCCCGCCGCGCGGCGGTTTCACCTGCGCGTTCCAGCCCTGGCTGCGGTGGAAGGCGAAGATCAGCCAGATCCGCTCGAACCCGGCCAGGTCGGCGTAGGCCTGCGGCGGCAGGTCGGCGACGAATTCCAGCCGAGCCTGCGCCACCGCGCCGCTTTCGGTCCCCGCCACCACCGTCGACTGGTGCGGCGCGTCGATGCGCTGGGCGTAAGGAGAGCGCAGGTAGGCGATCGGGCGGCAGACGAACTCGGGAGGCATGCGGATGGGCGACGGCGCCGGGGAACGGACGGTTATGGTCCCACGCGGCCCGGCGCTGCGGGAAACCGCGGCGCGAAGCCTGAACCCGCATGCGTTTTGTCACTGCATCGGCCTGCGCCGATGGCGCTATCCTGCGGCTCACGCACGAGCGGCCTCGCGGTCGCGCCCCGCCACGCCACCGAGGTCGCGAATGAAATTCCTGGTGATGATCTACAACGACGACGCGCTGATCGAAGCCCTGCCCGACGGCGAGTACGCGACCATGATGCGCGGCTGCCTGCAGCACGCCGACCGGATGCGCGCCGACGGCAAGCTGATGGATTCGCAGATGCTGGCGCCGCCGGCGCAGTCGGTGTCGCTGCGCACCCGCAGCGGCCGCACCACCTTCCTCGACGGCCCCTTCGCCGAGGCCAAGGAGTATCTGGGCGGCTTCAATCTGATCGAAGCGGCCGACATGGACGAGGCGCTGCGCATCGCCCAGGAGTTCCCGTGGAGCCGCACCGGCCGGATCGAGGTGCGCCCGGTGCTGGATTTCGACGCGGTGCGCAAGCACTTCGACGCCTGAACGCGCGCGGCCCGCGCGCAACCCCGTCGGGACCACATGGACGTTGATCGCGGTACACCGCCTCAAGGACGACTCGCATGCCTTCGCTCCCGCTGTCCCCACGCCTGTCCTGGCCGCTGGCCGCTGCGCTGCTGCTGAGCGCCTGCCAGCCCGCGCCCGCGCCGCCACCGGCCGCCGCCGCGCCCCAGGCCCTGCCCGCGTTCGCCGACGACAAGGCGCTGAGCGCGGCGTTCGCGCATCTGCGCCGCGAAGCCGAACTGTATGCGCCGGCGCTGCCGGCGCCGATGGAGATGCCGCCCGCGCCGATGCCCATGGCCGACGCGGCGCCCGCCGCCGCCAGCGATGCGATCACCAACGTCCAGACCGCCGGCGTCGACGAAGGCGACATCGTCAAGAAACACGGCGATTACCTGATCGTGCTGCGCCGCGGCCGCTTGTTCAGCCTCGACATCGGCGGCGGCGGCCTGCGCGCGCGCTCCTCGGTCGACGCGTTCGCGCCGGGCACCGACCCCAGCGGCACCTGGTACGACGAGATGCTGGTCGCCGACGGCCAGGTCGTGGTGATCGGCTACAGCTACGAGCGCGGCGGCACCGAGATCGGCCTGTTCGACCTCAGCGCCGACGGCGGGCTGAGCTATCGCGCCACCTATCACCTGCGCAGCAGCGACTATTACTCGGCCAGCAACTACGCCAGCCGGCTGATCGGCAAACAGCTGATCTTCTACGCGCCGATGAGCGTGCACGGCTACGACGAGCAGCATCCGGAAGCCTCGCTGCCGGCGCTGCGGCGCTGGCGCACCGGCGCGCTGCCGAGCGAGTTCGAGCGGCTGTTGCCGGCGCAACGCATCTACTACGGGCCCGATTCGCTCGACGCCGAGCAGCCGACCCTGCACACGGTGACGGTGTGCGACCTGGGCGGCGCGCCGATGCGCTGCCGCTCCAGCGCCGCGCTCGGCGAACCCGGCCGCAGCTTCTACGTCGCCGGCGACGCGGTCTATGTGTGGACGCAGAACCCGAGCGGGCCGGCGCCCGACGCGAAAGCGAAGCCGGCCGCGACCGCCGCCAGGCGCCCCGGCGCCACCGTCTACCGCCTGCCGCTGGACGGCTCCGCACCCGGCGCGCTGCGCGCCGACGGCGCGCCGATCGACCAGATGAGCTTCCTCGAACGCGACGGCTGGCTCAACGTGCTGGTCGCCAGCGAAGGCCGCGGCGAAGGCATGTGGGCGGCGCAGGTCGAACCCGGCGACCTGGCCCTGCTGCGCGTGCGCCTGAACCAATTCGGCGACGGCCGCGGCATCGCCGCCGCCTCGAACTATCGCCCGCTGCCCGAAGCCGGCGGCCAGCCCGGCTCGCTGCACGCGCGCTACATCGGCGACTGGCTGGTGTTCGGTTTCGGCGCCTATTGGGGCGATGACGGGCGCCGGCCGCAGGGCCTGTACGCGCTGCGTTACGCCCGCCGCGAACCGACCACGGTGCTGCCGCTGCCGCATTGGGTCGAGCGCGTGGACGCGCTGGGCGAGGACGCCATCGCGATCGGCCCGGCGTATGCGCCGCTGCCGCCGGCGTCGAAGTCCGGGCCGAAACCGGTGGCCGCAACCGCGCCGCAGGTCGCGCCGCAGATCGCGCCCGACACCGCGCCGCAATCCGTGCCGGTATCGTTGCTGCAATCCACCACCGGCGCCGCGCTGGTCGAGGAAGAGGTGATCGACATTCCGCCGGTCCCGATGCCGCCGCCGCTGCCGCCCGTGCCGCCGATTCCCGATCAATCGGCGGATAGCGACCTGCACTTCACCAGCCTGCGCCTGGACGCCGGCGCGCGCATCGCCGGCGACTACGTGCAATCGCGCGCGGCCCAGGCCGACCAGCGCAGCCACGGCTTCTTCTACCGCGCCGACAGCGCCGGGCACGGCGTGCTCGGCCTGCCCACGCTCGGCGCCGACGCGCGCGGCCGCTTCAACGCGCGGGTGCTGTACCTGCGCAACCAGGAACTGGCGCTGAGCCCGCTCGGCGAACTGGCCTCGCGCCGCCCCGCCGGCAGCGACAGCGACGACGGCTGCGTGGCCAGCTGCATGGATTGGTACGGCAACGCCCGCCCGATCTTCGTCGGCCCGCGGGTATTCGCCCTGCTCGGCTACGAGCTGGTCGAAGGCCGCGAGCAAAACGGCCGCATCGTCGAGCAACAGCGGGTGGACTTCACCCCGCGCACGGCGGTCGCGCGCTGAGCGCCGGCGCCGTGTCCGCTTCCCGTCCCGCGCCGCGTTGGCGCGAGGACGGGGGGAAGGCAATGCATCGAATCGAACCTTGGCGCGTACGCGCCGGATGGAGCGCGGCGCTGGCGGCGCTGCTCGTCGGCGCGCCGCCGCCCGCGCCGGCGCACGGCGGCGGCCTGGACAGGCACGGCTGCCATCACGACCGCAAACGCGGCGGCTACCACTGCCACCGCGCCTCCGT
>NZ_LXSD01000400.1:0-22637 GCF_017168095.1 Lysobacter enzymogenes
GCCGGCAGCGGCGACGGCCCGGCCCGCGCCGCGCGACCGCCGGCGATCGCCCGCAATCGGCAAAGCCGCCGCCGCAACGCTTCGCCAACGCCTTCACGCCGCGAATGCGACCGCCATCGAACTCATGGAATATTGCGACGCAGCGTGATTCGCTGCCGCACGTGTGCCAGAAAGCGCCCTGACCATGAGCCGCGCAGTCGCGTCCTATCCCGCCGCCGCCGCGCGGCCTCCCCCGGAGGGTCCGGCGCAAGCCGCTGAATGAGCACTAGCCTCTGAATGAGCACTCGCCTCTGAATGAGTACGAAACTCCTCAACGCCGGCCACACCAAGGCGCGGCTGCTGGAAGCCGCCGAGGCGCTGTTCGTCGAGCACGGCTACGAGGCCATGTCGCTGCGCCAGATCACCACCCTGGCCGGCACCAACCTGGCCGCGGTCAACTACCACTTCGGCGGCAAGGAAAGGCTGATGCAGACCTTGCTGCACGCGCGCCTGGACCGGCTCAACCAGGAGCGCCTGCGCCTGCTGGCGGCGTGCGAGCGCCAGTACGGCGATGCCGGCCTGGACGCCTCGGCGGTGCTCAGCGCGCTGTTCGTGCCGGCGCTGCGCATGAGCCGCGCCAGCGAGGACGGCAGCGGCTTCGTGCGCTTGCTGGGGCGGGTCTACAGCGATCCCTCGCCGTTCGTGCGCAACTACCTGCGCGAACACTACCAGCCGATCTTCGGCCGCTTCTTCGAAGCGTTCGCGCGCGCGCTGCCGCAGGTCTCGCGCAACGAGCTGGGGATGCGCCTGCACCTGTGCCTGAAGGCGCTGTCGGGCCTGCTGGCCGGGGAGAAGCTGGACGAGCTGATCGCGTCGCTGTGCATGGGCGATAAGGTCAGCGACGCGCTGATGCTGGCGCGCTTGATCAGCCTGCTCTCGCCGACCCTGACCGCGCCGTTCGGCGACCGCGAACAGATCGCCCAGGTCGAGCGCGTGGTGCTGCTGGCCGATACCGCGGCGGCCGCGGCCGATGCGCAGGCGGTGAACGCGGGCAAGCCGACGGGGGTACTGCCGCCTTGGGCGGCGGAGACGGTGGAGGCTTAGTGCCGGGCCGCGGCGGGCGGCCGAAAGGCCCAGAGCAAGATGGATTCCGGCTTTCGCCGGAATAACGGGGCGTAAACGGCGAAATCGGTGTTCCGATCTTCGCTTCGTTCACCATAATTCCAGCGAATCTTTCGCCGTCATTCCCGCGAATCGCCCACCGTCATTCCGACGAATCCCAACCGTCATTCCGGCGAATCCACAACCGTCATTCCGGCGAAAGCCGGAATCCATTTTTGCTCTCGGCGCCGCTTCACCCGCGAGCCCGCCTCACAACCGCAACTCGCTCTCGCGGTCGAAGAAGTGCATGCGCTCGGCCGCATACGACAGATGCACCGTGTCGCCGGCCTTGGGCAGGTCGAACGGCGGCAGGCGCAGGACCAGGTCGCTGCCGCCGCAGGACAGATTGAGGAAGGCTTCGTTGCCGACCGGTTCGACCACTTCCACCTGGGCCGGCACCGTATGCGGCCCGGCGTCGGCCAGATGCATGTCCTCCGGGCGCAGGCCGACGATGAGCTCGCGGCCGAGATAGCCGCGCACCTTCTCCAGCGCCTCGCCCTGCGGCCGCAGGCGCAGGTCCACGCCCTCGCCGATGCGCAGGTGCAGGCCGCCGTCGCGCTCGCCCACCGGCCCGGTCAAGGTGTTCATCTTCGGGCTGCCGAGGAAGGTCGCCACGAACAGGTTCACCGGCTGGTTGTACAGCGCCATCGGCGTGTCGATCTGCTGGATCTTGCCGTCCTTCATCACCACGATGCGGTGGCCCAGGGTCATCGCCTCGACTTGATCGTGGGTGACGTAGACCATGGTGGTGCCGAGCTGGCGGTGCAGCCGCGCGATCTCCACCCGCATGGTCATGCGCAGCTTGGCGTCGAGGTTGGACAGCGGCTCGTCGAGCAGGAACACCTGCGCCTTGCGCACCAGCGCGCGGCCCAGCGCGACGCGCTGGCGCTGGCCGCCGGACAGCGCGGCCGGCTTGCGGTCGAGCAACGGCTCCAGTTCCAGCATCGCCGCCGCCTCGGCCACCTGGCGGGCGATCTCGGCCTTGCCCAGGCCGCGCAGCTTGAGCCCGAAGCCGAGGTTCTCGGCCACGGTCATGTGCGGATACAGCGCGTAGCTTTGGAACACCATGGCGATGTCGCGGTCTTTCGGCGGCACCTCGTTGACCCGGCGCTCGCCGATGCGCAGCTCGCCGCCGCTGATGGTTTCCAGCCCCGCGATCATCCGCAGCAGGGTCGACTTGCCGCAGCCCGACGGCCCGACCAGCACCAGCAGTTCGCCGTCGGCGATGTCGAAGCTGGCGTCGGCGACGCCGACGTAGCCGTTCGGATAGACCTTGCGCAGATGCTGCAGACTGACCTTCGCCATGAATTCTCCCGACTGAGCGACCGGGCGGTGCATTCGGCCGCGCCCTGGGCTATTCTGCCCATGTAACCGTTTTCATGCACGCCCTTTCGAGGGTCCGGACCGCCTTCAGGCCTGCCCGCCATGATCGACCGCCCCGCCGCCCGCGCTTCGTCCGCGTCGCCGCGCCCTGCCGGCGCTGCGCTGCGTATCGACGACGGCGTCGCTGCTACGCGGACGCTCGCGCAGCGTCGCGTGCCCACTGGCGGCCACGCGCGAGTGCGCGCCCTGCCCGCGACCGCGCGCCGGCACGACCGCGCACAACCGCGCTGCGGCCTGCGCCTGAGCCGCTCGCCGCTGCCACGCCCGCCCTGATTGCACGGGCAAAGTTCGCCCGCCGCCCAGGCTAGCGACTATGCTTGGGCGCCGGCCGCGAACGCCACTTCGCGCCGCCCCGCGCGGCGTCCGGCCTTCCCCCCTTTCCTCTTGGTCCGTCCGCTCCATGCACGACACTCTGCTGCTGTTCGGCGCCACCGGCGATCTGTCCCAACGCTACCTGTTCCCGTCGCTGGTCCACCTGTGGCGCGACCGGCTGTTGCCGGCGTCGCTGCGCATCGTCGCGGTCGGCCGCCAGGAACACAGCGACGAGGAATTCCGCGCCTGGCTGCGCGAGCGCATGGCCGGCGAAGTCGCCGACGATCCGGGCATCGTCGAGGAACTGCTGGGCCGCATCGCCTACGTCTCGGTCGACCTGCGCGACGAGGCGGCCATCGCCGCGGCGCTGTCGTCCTACGCCGACCGTGCGAGCGTCAGCTATCTGGCCACCCCGCCCGACCTGTTCGTGCCCTGCGCCAAGGGCCTGAAGGCCGCCGGCCTGCTCGAAGGCGAATCGCGGCTGGTGCTGGAAAAGCCGATCGGCCGCGACTTGGCCTCGGCGCGCGAGATCAACGCCGCGTTGCGCGCCTGCCTGGACGAATCGCGGATCTTCCGCATCGACCATTACCTGGGCAAGGCCGCGGTGCAGAACCTGCTCGCGCTGCGCTTCGGCAACACCTTGCTGGAAGCGGTGTGGCAGCACCGCTGGATCGAGTCGGTCGACATCTTCGTCGGCGAGACCGCCGGCGTGGACGGCCGCGAAGGCTATTACGCGGGCTACGGCGCGCTGCGCGACATGGTCCAGAACCACATGCTGCAGCTGCTCGCGCTGATCGCGATGGAGCCGCCGTCGGCGCTGGACGCCGATTCGATCCGCGACGAGAAGCGCAAGGTGCTGCGCGCGCTGCGCCCGGTCGGCGCGGCCGACGCGGCCCAGCGCACGGTGCGCGGGCGCTACGGCGCCGGCGTGGTCGAGGGCCGCGCGGTCAAGGGCTTCGTGCACGAGTCGCCGGTGGAGACCTTCGTCGCGGTCGAAACCTTCATCGACAACTGGCGCTGGGCGGGCGTCCCCTTCCGTTTGGTCACCGGCAAGCGCCTGGCCGAGCGCGCCACCGAAGTGGTGGTGTCGTTCCGGCCGACCTCGCACTGGCTGTTCGAACGCCCGCGCCGCGGCCGCGAACGCCCCAACCGCCTGCGCATGCGCCTGCAGCCGGACGAGACCATCGAGCTCGGCCTGATGGGCAGCCTGGCCGCGCCGGAATGGGGCGCGCTGGAGCTCAAGCCGATGTCGCTGGACCTGTCGATGTCGGCCTCGCCGCAACGGCGTATCGCCTACGAGCGCCTGATCGTCGACGCGCTGCGCGGCAACCAGACCCTGTTCGTGCGCGACGACGAAGTCGAAGCGGCGTGGCACTGGATCGACAGCATCGAAAGCGCGTGGAGCGAAACCGCGCAGCCCGCGCTGGAGTACCCGGCCGGCTCGTGGGGCCCGACCGAAGCCGAGCGCTTCCTGCCGCCCACCAACGGCTACCGCGGGGCCCAGGCATGACCGGCGCGTTGTTGGCCGATATCGGCGGCACCAACGCCCGCTTCGCCCTGGCCGCCTCCGACCCGTCCGCGCCGGCGCTGCTGCCCGACAGCGTGCAGGTCTACGCGGTCGCCGATTTCCCCTCGCTGGCCGACGCCGCGCGGCATTACCTCGACAAGGTCGGCGCCTCGCCGAGCCACGGCGTGTTCGCGGTGGCCGGGCGCGTCGACGGCGACGAGGCGCGGATCACCAATCATCCGTGGGTGATTTCGGCGGAAAGAACGCGGATCGCGCTGGGGCTGACCCGGATCGATCTGGTCAACGATTTCGCCGCGCAGGCGATGGCGGTGTCGTTGCTGGGCACCAGCGATGTGGTGCCGGTCGGCGGCGTGCGCTGGCACGGCTGGAACGACAGCGGCGACCGCACCTACGCGATCATCGGCCCCGGCACCGGCCTGGGCGTGGGCGCGCTGCTGCGCCGCGACGGCCGCTTCTATCCGCTGCAGACCGAAGGCGGCCATGTCAGCTTCGCGCCGAACAATCCCGAGGAGATCGACATCCTCAAGCGCCTGTCGGGGGAATTCGGGCGGGTTTCGAATGAGCGGCTGATCAGCGGCAGCGGCCTGGTCAACCTGCACCGCGCGCTGAGCCAGATCGCCGGCGAAGACCCCGGCCCCTTGCAGCCGCAGGACATCACTGCGATGGCGCGCGAAGGCGACGTGCGCTGCCTGCGCGCGATCGACGTGTTCTGCGCGGTGTTCGGCGCCGCCGCCGGCGACCTGGTGCTGACTCTCGGCGCCTGGGACGGCGTGTTCCTGCCCGGCGGCCTGGTGCCCAAGCTGATGCCGTGGCTGGCCCACTCGGGCTTTCGCCAGCGCTTCGAAAACAAGGGCCGATTCTCGCCAACGATGGCGCGGGTGCCGACCCTGGCGGTGACCCACCCGCAGCCCGGCCTGCTCGGCGCCGCCGCGCTCGCCGCGCAGTGCGCGCTCAAGGCCGCCGCGTAACCGCGCCGCTCCTCCCGTAGGAGCGGCGCAAGCCGCGACCCGGCCAACGCAACCGCCGACACAACGCCGATCAGGCCGCCCTCACCCGGCGGCCTGTTTCGTCGCCGCCAAAACCGCAAGCGCAGCCCTCCACCACCCCGTCATTCCGGCGAAAGCCGGAATCCATTTTGATTTTGCTGTTCGCCAGTGCGAATCAAGAGCAACGTCAAAATGGATTCCGGCTTTCGCCGGAATGACGGTTATCGGAATACGGTAACGCCCCTGCGGGCAGCCGCGGCGTCCATCTCCCGTCTGTCGTCTCCCGCCCTTCGTTCCGCCCCTCGCAGCGACATCGCCGCCCCTCGCCAATCTCAGTTGGATGCGCATTCCAACCGCCCGCACATGAGGCATCAGTCACATTCAGTCAGCACGCCGGCTTAAACCGGCGCATGCGAAGATCGCCGCATGCTCGACGACCCCACTCCCGTCCCGCACGATCCCGCCCAGCCCGCGGCCGCGCCGTACCGCTGGCACGAGCACCGCAACGCCGACGCCTGGATCTGGGCCAGCGCGGTGGCCATCGCCGCCGAACTGCGCCGCGATCTCGCCCAACGGCCGCGCGCGCGCCTGCTGCTGTCCGGCGGCTCCACCCCGGCGCCGGTGTACCGCGCGCTGGCGCGCGCGCCGCTGGACTGGGCCCGCGTCGACGTCGCCCTGGTCGACGAACGCTGGCTGCAGCCCAGCGACCCCGACAGCAACGCCTGGCTGGTGCGCAGCAATCTGCTGCGCGACAACGCCGCGATGTCGCGCTTCGAATCGCTGACCCGTCCCGGCCACGGCATGGAGGAAGCGGTCGCCTTCGCCAACGCCCACGCCCGCCAGCACGCCAGCGCCGCGGTGCTGGGCATGGGCGAGGACGGCCACACCGCCTCGCTGTTCCCGGGCATGGCCGCGCTCGACCGCGTGCTGGCCTCGCGCCAGCCCTACGTCGCCATCGACGCCGGCGGCTCGGCCGGCGCGCGGCAATGGAGCAAGCGCATCAGCCTGACCCCGGCCGGGCTGGCGTACGCGCAATCGCGATTCCTGTTGATCCAGGGCAAGGCCAAGCGCGAGGTGTTCCTGCAGGCGCTGGCCGACGGCGACGCGAAACGCTGGCCGGTGCTGCTGGCGATGCAGGGCGAGGTGCCGCTGGACGTGCATTGGTGTCCGTGAGGGCGCGGCGTGTCGAGGGACGCGTGTTGTGCGGGCGCGACCGAACCCACCTGCCGTCATGTGCGCGAAGGCGGGCATTCGGGGCTTCATCGTGGCAGGACTCTGAAGTCTCTGGATCCCCGCCTTCGCGGGGATGACGGCTGGAAGAGGCGCGGGGCAACTCACCTAGTGGAAGAAACGCCGCGATACCCACCTGCCGTCATGCCCGCGAAGGCGGGTATCCAGGGCCTCACCGCGACAAGACTCCGAAGTCTTCGGATACCCACCTTCGCGGGGATGACGGCGTGAAAGATTCTCAGCGCCCCGACAAATCCACGATCGGTTTCGGCCGAACTGCAAAACCTCACTTCACCTCGACCGTCACCCGCGCCGGCGCCCGCTCGATCCGCAGCTCGCCGTCCTTCCACTCGCGCGCCTTGCCATCGACCCGGGTCCGCCCAGGCGCCGTCGCCAGCGGCCACTTCAGCGCCAACCCGCCCGGCGGCACGCGCAAGCCGGGCTCCAGCTCGAACACCACCTGCGAACCTTCGCGACGCAGGCGATACCCCAGCGCGCCGTAAGGCGTGCGCAGGCCCGAGACGCTCACGCCCTCGCCGTCCAGCCACGCCGCCGGCACGCCCGCGGCCAGCACCAGCGACCGGTCCAGGTCGCGGGTGTAGGCGAAGATCTCCAGCACCGAGCGCACGTAGTCCGACTCGACCCAGGCGTGCGGCAGGTCGCCGACGAAGAACGGCTTGCGCGGCGTGCGCGACACCACCTCGGCCCACTGGTTCCAGCCGCGCGGCTGCTGATCCTTGAAGAAGAACGCCAGCGCCTCGTGCGCGCGCTCGCGCCAGCCCAGGCGCACGAAGCTGCCGACGGTGCGCAGTTCGTAGGGCGTGTAGTCCTTCCACTCGCGGCGGCCGTCGCGGCGGTCGACGAACTCTTTCCAATAGCGCTGGAAGGTGTTGTCGAGCAAGGGCTGCGGCAGCCAGCCCTGCTCGCCGCCGGGCGCCAGCGCGATGGTGGTCGAGGTGGCATCGAAATCGCCGAGTTCGGCGGCGCCGGGAATGTAGTCGATGCCGTGGCGGCGCGCGGCGTGGCCGATGGAGGCGTACAGATCGGCGCGGAACTCGTCGCGCGAGGCGGCGAACGCGCGCGCCTGCTCGTCCTTGCCCAACCACTGCGCGATCTCGACCGCGTCCTTGTAGCCGCGCAGCGCCCAGAAATTGTCCCAGTACGAATGCATCGGCTTGGCCGAATAGCCTTCGTGGCTGATCGAGGCCGGCATCATCCCGTAGAACGCAGGATCGCGGGCGCGATTGGCCTCGGTTCGTTCGCTCGCGCGCAGCTGATCCATGTAGCCGACCGCGCCGACCACGTGCGGCCACATCTGCGCCAGCAGCTCGCGGTTGCGGTCGTAGCGGTACTGCTCGGCGATGGCGAAGATCAGCTCGCCGTGGCTGTCGTTCTCCGGCACCGGGTCGCTGCCGCGGTCGTCGACGCAGCACGGCACCTTGCCGTTGGCGAACTGGTACGGCGCGTACCAGCGCAGGAACTGTTCGGCCACGTCCTCGCGGCCCAGGCGCAGCAGGCCTTCGTTGATCATCGCGCCGTCGCGGATCCAGGCGCGCGCGTAGGAGCGCGTGCCCGGCTGCAGGCGCGGGCCGGTGCGGCTGATCAGCATGTGCGCCAGCGCGGTGCGCAGCGTATCGACCACGTGCTGGCCGGCCGCGGGCACGCGCAGCTTGACCCGGTCGAGCTTCTCGCGCCATTGCGCCGCGACCAGCTGCTGGCGCGCCGCGACCTCGGCCTCGTCGGCGAAACCGTCGTCGTCCTCGCCGATCAGCGCCGTGCTCCAGACGAACTCGCGCGACTGCCCCGGCTTGAGCGTGACCCGATACACCAGCGCGGCGGACGCCATCGCGTTGCGGTCGTGTTCGACGCCGGTCTGCACCGCGCCGCCGAAACGCCGCAGCAGATCGCCTTCGGGCGTGCAGTCCCCGCACTCCCGCGTCCAATCGGCCTGCGCCAGCCGCTTGACCACGTCGCCATGATCGAACGTCGCCGCCAGGCTCGCATCGGCGGCGCTGGCCTGGATCCGCCGCGCCGCGCGCAGGCCGTCGCCGCCTTCGACGCTGAAGCCGTGCTTGTCGCTGCGCAGGCTCTCGATGCGGCTGACCCCGCCGACCTGGCTGAGGAACTGGGTCGGCGGATTGACCTGCAGCGGCCGCAGCGCCAGCACGAAGCGGTAGCTGCGCTCGCGCGCGGTGTCGTTGCTGAGCCGGTAGCGCGCCATCAGCCGCGAACCGCCGCCGGCGTCGCGACGGTCGTCGGCGAAGGCGGTGATGTCGAGCTTGAACTGCGGGTGCCGCCAATGCGCCGAAGGAATCGGCAGATAGCCGTCCTGCAGGCTCTGCGAGGTCTGCGCATCGGCCCAGCTCGCCAGCTTGCCGTCGCTGACCACGAACGGCTCCAGGCTGAAAGCGCCCTTGCCTACCTCGATCGCGCCGTCCTCGCCGATCAACGCCTGGTCGGTGCCGCCGTCGACGCCGATCAGGGTCCAGTACGGCTGCTCGCCGCTGAAGCCGCGCGGGAACCGGCCGCGCGGCGCTTCCAGGGCGACGGCGCGGACGAAATCGTTGGGCGTGGCGGCGAACTCCAGCGGCTTGACCTCGAATTCGGCCAGCTCGATGTCCGCCTTCGGCCCGGCCAGCGCGGTCAGGCGCAGATAGCGCGCCTGCGACTCGGGCAAGGCCAGATAGTCGGCACCGCCGTCGCCATCGCCGAGCGCGAGCGCATCGCGCCAGCGCCGTCCGTCGTCGGACAGCGCGAGCCGGTAGGCCGAGGCGTAAGCGTCGCCGAGCCAGCGCAGCACCACGCCGCCGAGCTCGCGCGAACGGCCGAGGTCCACGGTCAGCTGCGGCGGCTGGGACGGGTCGAGCTTCGCCCGCCACGCAGTGTCGCGATCGCCGTCGACCGCATTGCCCGCCGCGCCGTCGGGCAACGACGCGCTCGCGCTGGCGCGGCCGTCGTACGGCCCGCCCGGATCGACCGGCAGCGGCTGCAGGCTCAGCGAATCGAAACACACCGAGCCCTTGCCGCCGGCGCTGTTGTAGACGGTGAATTCGAGCCTGGCGCTGCGGCGCAGGCTGGGATCCGGATCCGGGCCCCAGGCGCGCGAGATGTGGCGCTTCTTGTAGACCACCGGCGTCCACTGCTTCGGGTAGTCGTAGCGCGGCTTGTTGACCCACCACACATTGTCGCCGCTGGCGTCGACCAGCTTGAACTGCAGGTCGTTGGCCGGCGAATCGCTGCGCAGCCGGAACGCGAACTGGTAGTTGTCCGGGTACTCCAGCGGCAGCTCGCGCTGCAGGCCGGCATAGCCGGAGACGCCGTTGAAATCGTAGTCCAGGCACAGCGCCGCGCCGTCGGCGCCTTCGGTCTTGCGCAGCTTGGCGCTGACCTGATCGGAGACGACGACTTTCCACGGCGCGGCGGATTCGAAGTCGTCGAGCAGGCGCGGCGCGGCGATGGGTGCGGCGGGTGCGACGGACGAAGCGGCTTGAGCGGAACAGGCGAACGCCAACAAACCCACCGCCATCATCGCGCTCCCCCGCGCCTGCCCGAACCTCCACACCTGTCCGAACCCCCATATCTGTCCGAACCTGCGCACCCGCCCGAACCTCCACACCGTCATTCCGGCGAAAGCCGGAATCCATTTTGCCGTTGCTTCCGCATCCCCCGCCACGAGGCTCGATGAAGCAAAATCAAAATGGATTCCGGCTTTCGCCGGAATGACGGTGAGGGGGAAACGCGCCATCCCGGAAAACCACTTCGCCATCGCTCGCACTCCTTCCGCCGCGGCTCGCGGCCCATACATCGCGACCATCGCCCCCCGGGCGCCCGCGAGCGCCCGGCGCGGCCTCAACCCTTGACGCTGCCGACCAAGAGCCCTTGCAGGTAGTACCGCTGCAGCACCAGGAACAGCAGCAGCACCGGCACCACGGTCACCACCGACCCGGCCATCATCATCTCGTTGTCCTGCACGTGCTCGCGCGACAGCGAGGCCAGCGCCACCGGCAAGGTCTGCAGGTGTTCGTCGCTGAGCACGATCAGCGGCCACATGAAATCGTTCCAGGCGCCGAGGAAACTGAACATCGCCAGGGTCACCAGGATCGGCCGCAACGCCGGCAGCACGATCTGGAAGAAGATCCGCAGCTCGCCGGCGCCGTCGATGCGCGGCGCCTCCAGCAGTTCGTCGGGGATCGAGCGCGCGTACTGGCGCACCAGGAAAATGCCGAAGATGCCGGCCATGCCCGGCACCACCGCGCCGGCGTAGGTGTTGATCAGCCCCATCTGCTTGAGCATCAGGAACAGCGGCATCATCGACACCTGCGCCGGGATCACCAGCGCCGCCAGCAGCAGCCGGAACACGGTCTCGCGCCCGGCGAAGGCGAGCTTGGCGAAGGCGTAGCCGGCCAGGGTGTTGAGCAGCACCGCGATCACCGTGACCAGGGTCGAGACCAGGAAGCTGTTGAGCAAATAGCGGCCCATGCCCATGCGCGAGAACAGCTCGCTGTAGTTGTGCAGCGTGGGCGACTGCGGCCACAGCGGCGGCGGGAACGCCGCGGCCTCGCCGGGCTGCATCAGCGACACCGCCAGCATCCACAGCAGCGGCGCCAGGCTCAGCGCGGCCAGCGCGATCAGCAGGCCGTTGACGATGGCGCGGGCCAGCCACGCCGGCATGCCGTCGCGGTTCATTCGATCCCCCGGCGCCGCGCCAGCCACATCAGCGCGCTGGTGGTCGCGGTCATCAGCACGAACAGCAGGAACGCCACCGCCGAGGCGTTGCCGAGGTTCCACCACTTGAAGCCTTCCTCGTACATCAGGTACAGCACGCTGACCGTGCTTTGCAACGGGCCGCCCTGGGTCATCACATAGGGCTCGGCGAACAGCTGGAAATAGCCGGCCAGGGTCAGGATGCCGACCATCAGCAGCACCGGCCCGAGGATCGGCAAGGTGATGTGGCGGAACTGGCGCGTGGCGCTGGCGCCGTCGATGCGCGCGGCCTCGTACAGGTCTTCGGGAATCGCCTGCAGGCCGGCCAGGAAGATGATCATGTTGTAGCCGAAGTTCTTCCACACCGCGAACAAGATGATGCTCGGCATCGCCCAATGCGGATCGCCGAGCCAGTCGACCGGATCGATGCCCAGCGCCGACAGTCCCCAGTTGATGAGGCCGTAGCGGGTGTGCAGCAGATAGCGCCAGATCACCGCCACCGCCACCACCGTGGTCACCACCGGCGCGAAGAAGGCGGTGCGGAAGAACGGCTTGAACACGCCGAGCCTGGAGTTCAGCAGCAAGGCGGCGCCCAGCGACACCGCGATCGACAGCGGCACGCCGACCGCGACGAAGTACAGGGTGTTGCCCAGCGCCTTCCAGAACAGCGGATTGCGCAGCAGATTGAGGTAGTTGTCGAAGGCGACGAAGCGCAGGTTCTCGAGGTGGGCCAGCGCGTAGATGTCGAAGTCGGTCAGGCTCAGCGCCAGCGCGGCCAGCACCGGCAGGCCGAAGAACACGCCGATCACGCTCAGCGCGGGCGCGGCGAACACCCAGCCGGCGGTGGACGGTTTCATGCGCCCTCCCCGGCCGTCGCCGCCGGCTTGGCCGTGTGGTCCAGCATCCAGCGGCGTTTCTCGAGGATGCGGTCGGCGCGGCGGTCGAGTTCTTCGGCGGCCTGATCGACGCTCAGGCGGCCGTTGGCGAGCTGCTCGCCGACCAGCTTGATCTCCATCGCGATGCGCTCCCACTCCGGCACCTTCGGCGCCGGCCGCGCGCGTTCGAGCTGGTCGCGGAACGCGCGCGCATAAGGATCGGCGACCAGCGCCGGCGCGTTCCACGACTCGCGCCGCGGCGGCAGGTTGCCGGTCAGGCCGTGGAACTGCATCTGGGTCTGCGGCTCGGACAGGTACGCGATCAGCTTCCACGCCGCGTCCTGGCGCGGCGATCCGCGGAACAGCACGAAGCTGGCGCCGCCGGCGACCGACGCGCCCGGCCCGTGTTCGCCCGGCAGCGGCATGGTCATCCAGGTGTCCTGCAGATCGGCCGGCAGGCGCTTCTTGAACTCGGCGATGTTCCAGGGGCCGTTGACGTAGAAGCTGAAATAGCCGCGGCCGAACTCGTTCCAGACGTTGGCGATCTGGGTGTTGCTGGCCAGCGGCGCCCAGTTGCGCGCGAACGTTTCGCGATAGAACGCCAGCGCGCGCTTGAAGCCGGGGCTGCGGAAATTGCCGTAGCGGCCGCCGTCGCGCAGCAGCGGCTCGTCGGCCTGGATGCCCAGGTTCAACAGCGGCTCGGGTTCGTTGAGCGGAAACAGCACGGCGTAGCGGTCGGGGCCGACCTCGCGCTTGATCGCCGCCATCGCCGTCTTCCACTCGTCCCAGGTCGCGGGCGGCGCGGCGATGCCGGCCTTCTGCAGCAGGTCGCGGCGGTAGAACGGCAGCCGCGTTTCCACGTACCACGGCACCGCGTAGGCCTGCGCGTCGATGACGCCGGTGTCCCAGGCGCCGGCGAAATAATCCTGCGCGCGCAGCGACGGCGTCGCGCGGATGCGGCCGTCGAGCGGCTCCAGCGCGTCGAGCAAGGCGAACTCGGAAACCCAGGTGTTGCCGATCGCGCACACGTCCGGCAGCGAATCGCCGGCGAACGCGGTCAGCAGCTTCTCGTGCGCGGACGTGATCGGCAGCTGCTGCACCTGCACGCGGATGCCGGGGTTGCGGCGTTCGAATTCGGGGATCAGGCGCTGGACCATCTCGCCTTCGAAGCCCATCGCCCAGAATTTGACCACCGTGCGGCCGTCGCCGCGGCCGGAGCAACTGCCCAGCACGACCGTCAGCAGCGCCAGCGCGGCCAGCGCGAGCAGGTCGCGGGCGGCGGCGAAGCGCCGCGGCGTTCGCGCGCGCGCGCTCATGCCGTCGCTCCGGCCGTCGCGCAAGGCTTCATTCGGGTTTCGGCGCCGGCTTCGGCGGCGTGCGCCCGGCGCGCGATTCCGCCTCGCCCAGTGCGCGCGCCGTGGCCGGGTCCATCGGGCCGTCGGGCTTCGCCGCCGGCTTGGCCTCGGCGGCGGGCTTGTCCTTGCCCGCGTCCTTGCCGTCCTTGCCCTTGTCGCCCTTGCCGCTATCGGCCGGCGCCAGCCAGCCGCCCTTGAAGCCGGCGCGCTCCAGTCCGGTGCGGATGTAGGCGTTGCGCTTCATCACGTTCCAGACGAACTCGTTGCGGTAGTTGGTGATCATGGTCAGGATCGGCCCCTGGTCGATGCCGATGTAATCGCTCGACACCCAGCCCTGGTTCGGCACCAATCGCCCGGTCTTCAGCGGGATGTCGTAGTTGAAGCTGGGGTTGAACGAATCCAGGAAGCCGTAGCTGGAATAGATGTACTCGCCGTAGCGCCCGTGCATCGACACGGTGGTGGGGATCACGATCTCCGGCGCGAACGGCAGCGAGGCGATCGCCGCGGTCGGGGCGATGGTGCCGTCGTCGAAGTTCTCGCGCAGGCCGGCGCCGCGCGCGGAGTAATGGCGGAACTGGCGCTGCTCGCCGCGGTATTCCTGCAAGGTCTGCTGCGGGCCGTCGCTCGCGGTCAGGCCCCACAGCTCGGGGCCGTAGTCCTTCCACTTCATCGGATTGGCGATGGCGTAGGCGCGCTGGGCGTAGGCGGCGCGGCGGCTGTTCTCGAAGTAATCGATGCCGCGTTCGCGCATGTAGTCGTCCTGGATGCCGCGGAAGTCGATCCAGACGTGGCTGTACTGATGGCCGAACAGCGGGCCGAAGGCCAGGAACTCCTCGCCCTGGTACACGCCCCACACGTCGTTGTAGGTGCGCGTCCACACCGTCCAGGCTTCCGGCTCGACCGGATGGGTCGGCGAGCCCAGCGCCAGTACGTACAGCAGCATGGCCTCGTTGTAGCCCATCCAGTCGTGCTTGATGAAGCCCGACTCGGGGAACCAGCCCATCGAGATCAGCGGCTTGTTCTGCTGCAGCCACTGCCAGTCCACGCGCTTGTACAAGGTGTCGGCGATCTCGCGGATTTCCTTCTCGCGCGCGTCGTCGCGGTCGTAATAGGACTGGGTGAACAGCACGCCCATCATCAGCAGGCCGGTGTCCACGCTCGACAGCTCGACCCAGCTGTCGTAGCGCTCGCCCTTCTGCATGTCGAGGAAGTGGTAGTAGAAGCCCTTGTAGCTGCCCTTGCCGCTGGCCTGCGGGCCGGCCGGCAGGTCGCGCAGGAACTTCAGCGTGGTCAGGGTGCGGTCCACCGCCTGGGTGCGGCTGACCCAGCCGCGCTCGATGCCGATCGGATACGCGGTCAGCGCGAAGCCGACCGAGGCGATCGAGGCGAACGGGCGCGAGGGATAACGGTCGGGGGTCAAGCCGTTGCGCTCGTTGGTGGTGTCCCAGAAGAACTGGAACGTCCGCTTCTCGATGTCGCGGAACAACGGCGGCAGCTCCAGCCGCTCCTGCTTGAGCGGTTCGACCACGACCGGCTCGGGATTGACGATCGGCTGCGTCTGCGACTGCGTCTCCGGCTTCTTGCAGGCGGACAATGCGAGCACCAGCGCGCCCAGGACAGCGAAGCAAACCGCGCGCGTTGTCGTTTTCACCTGTTGCATGAAGCCAAAGACCCCTGTGTCTTCGTGGAAGCGTTGCCTTGAACGCCGCGGCCGGCCGCCCGCGATCGGGCGGCCGGCGCGAGGCTTACCAGTTGAAGCCCATCGACAGCTTGAACATGCGGGTCGGCAGCGAGATGTTGTCGCGCCGCTCGCCGAGCTTCGGATTCGGCGCGCCGACCGCGCCGCGGTAGGTGTCGAAGTCGATGTAGTTGCGCCAGTTGAACACGTTGAGCACGTCGCCGCGCGCCCACAGCTTGAAGCCGGCGCCGGTGTCCCATTCCTTCTGCAGCGCCAGGTCGAACTGCTTGAAGCCGATCGTATCGCCCGGCGTATACGGATCGAAGAAGCAGTTGTTCGGCCCGTTCTTGATGCAGTTCAGCGACTCTTCGGCCTCCGGGCTCGCCAGCGTCAGCTTGCCCGACAAGGTCATGCCGTAGAAGTCCATGATGCCGGTGGCGACGAAGCGATGCTTGGAGATGCCCAGCGCGCGCGAAAATCCGACGTCGTCGAGGTTCGGATAATCGAACGAGAAGATGTCGGAGTTGTTGCGGTTCTCCTTGGCGTCGGTGTAGGTGTAGGCGAAGCTCACGCCCCAGCCCGACTCCTCGGTGAAGGGCTTGTCCAGCGACAGCAGCAGTTGCTTGGTCTTGGTCTCCACCGCGTTGTTGCCGAGGAAGAACTTGCCGAAGCCCGGCAGGTTGTCGCCGAACGGCGCGCTGCCGAAGCTGACTCCCGGCGGGAAGAAGCTGCCGTCCGGACGGCGGTTGCCGAGGGTGAACAAGATGCCGTCCTTGCTGCGCACGTACACCGCGGTGGCCGAGGAGTTCCACTCCTGGCCGAACATCTCGAAGCTGTTGCGCATGCCCAGGCTGTACTGGTCGGAGTACGGCGTCTTGAGGTCGTTGTTGAGCAGGAACACCTCGCTGCCCGCGTTCGGCCGCTGCCGCGCCAGCGCCGCCAGCACCTCGGGGTCGTAGAAGCTCGGGTCGAAATTGAAGCAGTTCCCGTTCGGGGTGACCGTGCAGGCGTGGTTGGGCTGGTTGAACTGGTAGGTGATCTGCTGGAACGCGAGGCGATAGCGCTCGAAGGACAGGTAATCGAACTGGTTGCGGTTGTACGAGCGGCCGGCGCCGCCGAAGATCACGTGGCGCTCGTCGCCGGCCAGGTCGTAGGAGAAGCCCAGGCGCGGCTGCCAGCCGTCCTTGAACGCCTTGCGGTTGCTGCCGTTGCTGATGTAGTTGTTGTAGTCGTAATCGACGTTGGGATTGTTGATGTTGGCCCAGCCGCGCAGCGCCGCGACGAGGTTCGCCGGGGTGCGGAAATCCTCGTAGCTCGGGGTCTGCTCGTAATCCCAG
This sequence comes from Lysobacter enzymogenes, assembly GCF_017168095.1. Classification (GTDB taxonomy): domain Bacteria; phylum Pseudomonadota; class Gammaproteobacteria; order Xanthomonadales; family Xanthomonadaceae; genus Lysobacter; species Lysobacter enzymogenes_D. Next base: position 16,529 of record NZ_LXSD01000400.1, read on the forward strand.
CGCAGGCCCAGGTTCACGGTCAGGCGATCGTTGACCTCCCAGTCGTCCTGCAGGTAGATGCCGAACTGCTTGTTGCGCGACTTCACGCTGGGCGGGAAGTCGCCGGCGGTGCCGGAGAACACCACTTCGTAGGGCGTGGCGAAGTTGCGGATGTCGTAACGGAACTGCGGCGAGTACGGCTGCTTCTCCATCGCATTGATGTCGATCACCTTGTACTTCACGCCGGCCTTGACCGTGTGCCCGGTCCAGCCGCTCCAGGTGAAGTCGTTCTGCAGCGCGTAGCCCTTCTGGCCCTTGTCCTGGAAATCGCCGCCGCCGCCGAAGTACAGCACCTCTTCCATGTCGGGATTGTTCTGCGCCTCCTGCCCCTGCTTGGGCACGCGCAGCTGGAAGCCGTTCTGCAGCGTCGCCGGACGCGGGCCGAAGCTGACGTCCTCATAGGTCAGGTGCGCGTCGTTGAGCCAGTTCTCGGCGGTGTACTGGTAGCGCAGGTCCAGGCGGGTTTCCTCGCCGGCCTTGAGCGTGCCGTACTGCGGCAGCTTGGCGCCGCCGATGTTGGTCAGTTCGTCTTCCTTGCGGTACTTGGCGGTGAACTCGATCAGATGGTTGTCGCCGGGCGTCCAGTCGATCTTGCCGAAATACAGGTCTTCCTTGAACGGCGCGCTCGGCGACTGCCGGGTCATTTCCTGGAACTGCGCCGGCAACTGGTCGATGCGGTAGTTGCGGCCGGGAATGATCGCGCGCGGCGAGCTGTACTCCTTGGCCTCGTAGGTGAGGAAGAAGTGCATCTTGTCCTGGATCAGCGGACCGCTGAAGGACGCGCCGTACTGCTCTTCCTTCTGCTGCGCCTTGGGCACTTCGCCCTTTTCCTCGCGCGGGGTCTTCGCCGCCCACTGGTCGGAGGTGTAGTCCCAGAAGAAGCTGCCGTGGAAATCGTTGCCGCCGGACTTGGTCACCGCGGTGATCGCGGCGCTGCTGAGCTGGTCGTACTCGGCCTTGTAGTTGGAGGTGATCACCTTGTACTCGGCGATGCCCAACTGCGGGAACGGGTTGCCGCGGCTGGAATCCTGGCCGGTGATGCCGCCCTTGAGCACATAGTCCTTCTGGCCCACGCCGTCGACATAGACGTTGATGCCGTTGCTGAGCTGGGCGCCGCTGCGCAGCGAGGTCGAGCCTTCGGTGCCGGTCTTGAACTGCACGCCCGGGACGATGTCGGCGAAGGCGAGGAAGTTGCGCGAGGCCTGCGGCAGCGCGGCGATCTGCTTGTTGCTGACGTAGGTGGCGATTTCCGAGGTCTTGTTCTCGACCAGCGCGGTCGAGGTCACGGTGACCTTGTCCAGATCGGTGGCCTCGCCCGCCGGCGCGGTCTCGGCGACGCCGCCGGTGGACAGGTTCAAGGTCGCGGTCTGGCCCACCGCGACGGTGACGTTGCGGGTGTTGGTCTGGCCGTCGGCGTTGACGTCGATGCGGTAGGTGCCCGGCGGCAGGCCGGCCAGGGCGTAGCTGCCGTCGCCGCCGGTCTGGACCTTGCGCACCAGGCCGCTGGCGACGTTGGTCGCGGTCACGCTGGCGTTGCCGGACGGGCCGGCGTTGCCGCTGACCGTACCGCGGATGGTCGCGGCGGTGCTCTGCGCCAGCGCGGCCGGCGCGGCCAGCATCAGGCAGCCGGCCAGGGCGCAGGCCAGCAGGCTGCGGCCCGGGACGGCGCCGAAGCGCTGCCGTGGATGTCGGCCCGGGGTCTTATTGTGGTTGTCGTGATTCATCTGCGTTCCTCCCTCCAAGGAGCACGTGACTGCAGTGCAGCGCTGAGAAGCGGCATGTTTTGTAATCGCTTACACGCACGACCAAATTTTTTTCGCCCGCGATCAGGCGCCGCCCCCCCGGCGTAGTCCCGACTCGCGCACGATCAACTCAGGCCGCAACGGCTCGCTTTGCCGCGGTTTTTCTAATGGATTGGAATGCTCGCCGGGCGCCTGCGTCGCGTCCGCGGCCGGCTCGGGATTGAGCCGCGCCAGCAGCATGCGCGCCGCGCGCGCGCCCAGCTCGGCGATATTGACCCGCATGGTCGTTAGCGCCGGGTGGACGTAGCGCGCCAGCGGGATGTCGTCGAAGCCGGTAACGGCGATGTCGTCGGGCACCCGCAGGCCGCCCTGCACCAAGCCGAACAGGCAGCCCAGCGCCATCATGTCGTTGGCGGCGAACACCGCGTCGGGACGTTCGCGCGCGGCCAGCAAGGCGTTGCCGGCGGCGTTGCCGGAGGCTTCGTCGAAGCGGCCCGGCAGCACCCACTCGCGCGCGTCCGGCAACAGCCGCGCCAGCGCTTCGCGATAGCCGCGCAGGCGCTCGTTGGCGTCGAAGTTGTCCTCGGGGCCGGCGATGAAGGCGATGCGGCGATGGCCGGCCGCGACCAGGTGCTCGACCATCGCTTGCGCGCCGCCGTAGTTGTCGACGTTGAGCGACGGCGTTTCCGCCGACGCGTCCTGGGCGTTGATCAGCACGGTCGGCAGGGTCGCGGCCAGTTCCTCGGCGATCGACACTTGCGCGGCGGCGTACGGCGACATCACCAGCAAGCCGTCGACCCGGCCGCGCATCGCGCGCAGCGCCGACACCTGCTCTTCGGGCTGGCCGTGGTAGCTCGACACCAGCAGATGCAGGCGATGCTCGCGAGCGACCTGATCGACGCCGCGCACCAGTTCGGAGAAGAATTCGCCGTGCAGGTCCGGCAGCACCACGCCCAAGGTCTGGGTGCGGCGGCTGCTGAGGCTGCGCGCCGCCGCGTGCGGGGTATAGCGCAGGTCGTTGGCCACGGCCAATACGCGCCGGCGCACGTCCTCGGCGACGTTGCCATGGCCGTTCAAGGTCCGCGATACTGTCGCCACCGACACCTGGGCCGCGCGGGCGACATCTTTGATCGTCACGCTCACCACAGTCCTCGACCGCCCCTCGCGGCTGAAAGTGCGACGACTGTAAACGTTTTCAGGAACGAGTGTAAAGCGCTTGTTATGAAAAGCGTTTAGACGGCCGGAAAGCGGCGAAATCCCCGGCGAAAGCGTGCTGCGGCGCAGCACGAGTCCACGAGAAGCGAGCGCAAAAGAGCGAGCAGCGAGCGCAAGCGCTCTGCTCGCTCCTGGCCATTCTTAGCCTGCGGCTTCGCTCGGCGTCTTGGCCACGATCGCCAAGGCATGGATGTCGGTGGTCATCAGTTCGCCGACCGCGGCGTAGACCGCGCGATGACGCGCCAGCGGCAGCATTCCGGCGAAGGCCTGGCTGACCACGGCGACGCGGAAATGGCCGCGGCCGTCCTGCGCGCCGGCGTGGCCGGCGTGGCGGTGGCTCTCGTCCTCGATCTCCAGCGCCACCGGCGCCAGCGCCGATTCGATCGCGGCGCGGATCGCCGCGACCCGCTGCTCGCGCGGCAGGCTCACGGCAGCACCTTGCGGAACGGCCGCACCTCGACCCGCCCGTACACGCCGGCGTCGACATACGGATCGGCGTCGGCCCAGGCGCGCGCGGCCTCCAGGGATTCGAACTCGGCCACGATCGCACTGCCGCTGAAGCCGGCCGGACCCGGGTCTTCGGCGTCGATCGCCGGGCACGGGCCGGCCAGCAGCAGGCGGCCCTGGTCGCGCAGTTCGTGCAAGCGCTGCAGGTGCGCGGGCCGCGCCGCGGCGCGCTTGGGCAGCGCATCGGCGACGTCGTAACCCTCGATCAGATACCACATGGCGAACCTCGACCCGGCAACGTGGGGAAGCGCGCATTGTAGCGGCAGCCGCCGCGGCGCCGGCGCGGCGCGAACTTGCCCAACCCGGCGGTCCGCGTTGCCGCGCCGCTCAGCGCAGTTCCAGCGCCGCCGGCTCGGACAGCAGGCGCGCGTGGCGCGCGCCGCAGGCTTCGCAATCGATCACCTGGGCCAGGGCCATGCGCTGGCCGTCGCTGAGCGCCAGCACCAGGCCCGGGCGCAGTTGCACGCCCAGGCGGCGCACGTCGTCCGCGGTCGCGCGCGCGCTCAGGCGCAGGCAGCCGTCGGCCGCCGCATCGGCGAAGTCGGCGAAAATTCGGGCTTGCGCCACCGTCAGTCTCCTTACTGGAACGGGCGGACGTAGAAGCGGGCGGACTTAAAAGCAGCGAGCGGAGCTGAAACCGGTCGGGCATAGAAAACAGCCCGCATCGCGAGGATGCGGGCCGTTCGGGCGCGGCGCACCGCCGCGTCGCCGCGGCGGCGGGGCCGCCCGGGGTCAGGCGACCTTGGTCTGGCTCGACTGCTGGCTGCGCTGCTGTTCCTGCTGGCGCTGTTCCTGCTGCTGCGCCGACTGCGGCACGTCCTGCTGCAGGCGCTGGGTCGACTGCTCCACGCTCTGGCCCACCGCCTGGGCGCGGTCGATGTAGGCGCGCTGGTGGCCGGGATCGCTGGGCTGGCCCTGCACCGCGAACAAGCCGTTGCCGTTGGTGTTGGACACGACGGCGTCGATCTTGGTCAGGCCGGTGGCGCGCGCGTCGTAGGTCAGCGCGGCCGCGGCGCGTTCGATCTCCTGGTGGTTCTTGAAGCCGCCGAGCTTCTCCAGGCCGGTCACCGCCTGCTGGTACATGGCGTGGTCGCGGTGGGCCGGATCGGACAGCAGCGGGCCGGCGTTGGCGTCGTGGCGCGGCTGCGCGGTCTTGAGCTCGCGCAGGGTGTTGGGGCCGGCGATGCCGTCCACGGTCAGGCCCGGGTGGTCTTTCTGGAACTGCTCCACCGCGTGCTTGGTGCGGTCGCCGAACTTGCCGTCGGCGACCAGCGCCTTGCCCTCGGCGTCGCGGTAGCCCAGCGCGTTGAGCCGCTCCTGCATCGCCTTGACTTCCGGGCCGCGCTCGTCCTTGCGCAGCACGCCGTCGGCCATCGGCGCGGCCGGCGCGTCGTGGTGCTTCTCGCCCGGCTTGTGATCGTGCTTGTGCGCGTTGCCGGCGCTGGCGCCCGGGTTGTGGACGATGCTGCCCTTGCCCGACACGTCGCTGACCTGGGCCTTGCCGGTCAGGTTCTCCGAATGCGGCGGGTGCTTGTCGGTGGTGATCGCGCCGCGGTCCATGTCGCGGATGTAGCGATCCATCTGCGGCAGGTAGCTGGTGTTGATGTCGATGTGGACGTGCTTGCCGAACGCGTCGGACTTGCCCTTGTTGAAGCCGCCCTGGATGCCGACCGATTCGCCGTACTCGATCTTCTGGCCTTCGCGCAGGTGGGTGTTGCGCAGGTCCAGGTGGCGGTACTGGGCGATCATCTCGCGGCTGGGATCGTTGGCCGGCTTGTCGTAGATCTGCACGATGCCGTCGCGCGGATCGATCTTGCCGATGTAGCCGTTGGCCACCGCCGGCACCTTGACCGAGGCCGAGCCGCCGGCCTGCAGGACGAAGTCCTTGGACACGAAGTGATCGCCGTCGCGGGTGACGGTGGCCTTGCCGTTGTAGTTGCCGAGCAGCTCTTCGCGCTCGCCGTTGACCGTGCCGTAGACGCGGCCCTTCTCGTTGCCGCGGCTGGGGTGGTGGCGCTCGATGTCCTGGAAGTTGTGCACGTCCTGGGTCTTGCTGCCGACCGATTCGACGATCTTGTAGTTGGGCATCGTACTTCTCCTTGTCGATGTTTCATGCGCTTGCGCGCTGGGTGATGGGGCCGGACCCGCGTCGGTGGCCGCGGGCGCGCGATCAGCGCAGCTGCAGGGTCAGCTGCCAGCACCCTTGTTCGTAACCGAACACATACGCCTCGGGCGGGCCGAGGGTCTTGACTACTTCTTCGTCGGGCGAGAACTCGGCCTTGACGAAATCCAGGCGCATGCGGTCGCCTTCGAGCTTGCGGTCGAGCTGGATCCGGGCCAGTTCGCCGTCGGGCTTGCCCGGCTCGTAGTAGGACCATTGCGAGTCGACCAGGACGATCCGGAACGGGTCGGCCTGCTGCGCGCTCTGCCTGGCGATCAGCCTGGAGGGATCCTTGATGTCGCGCACTTCGATTTCCGGCGCGGTGTAGGCGGCGCGCTTGTCCGGTTCGGCGATGTAGGCCTCCAGGAACGTGGCGAAACCGTCCTCGGTCTTGGCGCAGGCGCCTTCGGGCAGCGCCGGGCGGGCGGCCGCGGGGGCGGCGGCC
>NZ_LXSD01000401.1:0-608 GCF_017168095.1 Lysobacter enzymogenes
GCGGCCGGGCTGGACCTCGGCGGCGTGCTCGGCGCGGTGCTCGGCGGCGGCGGCGGCCGCCAGACCGACGGCGCCGGCATCCTCGGCCACATCTTCGGCGGCCGCGAAGACACCGCGGCGCAGGGCCTGGGCCAGAGCACCGGCCTCGGCGGCGGCCAGGCCAACACCCTGCTGAAGATCCTCGCGCCGATCGTGCTGTCCTACCTCGCCCAGCGCATGTTCTCCGGCGGCAACCAGGCCGCGGCCAGCCCGCAGCAGCTCGGCGACGCGCTCGGCCAGGAGCACCAGCGCATCCAGCAGCAGGGCGGCGCCGGCGGCCTGCTCGGCGCGGTGCTCGACCAGGACGGCGACGGCCAGCTCGGCCTCGGCGACTTGCTCAAGATCGGCGGCAACCTGCTCGGCGGCAAGCGCTGACGGCGTACCGCGCGGCGGCGCAGCGCCGCAGCAAAGCGAACGGCCGCCGCGCGCGGCCGTTCGCGTGTTCGGGGACGCAGCGACGCGCAGCGCCGCGAAACCCACCTATCGTCATGCCCGCGAAAGCGGGCATCCAGGGCTTCACCGAGGCAGGGCTCTGAAGTCTCTGGATCCCCGCCTTCGCGGGGATGACG
>NZ_LXSD01000401.1:658-7162 GCF_017168095.1 Lysobacter enzymogenes
GCTGGAAAAGACGCCGCGAAACCCACCTACCGTCATGCCCGCGAAGGCGGGCATCCAGGGCTTAATCGAGGCAGGACTCTGAAGTCTCTGGATCCCCGCCTTCGCGGGGATGACGGCCGGGAGTGGCGCGGTGAAATCCGCCGCCGTCACCTCCAGCAGAAGAAACACCGCGAAACCTACCTACCGTCATGCCCGCGAAGGCAGGCATCCAGCGCTTCTTCGAGGCAGGACTCTGAAGTCGCTGGATCCCCGCCTTCGCGGAGATGACGACTTGGAAGGGACGCAACCGAACAGGACGCCACACGCAAAACCAGCACACAACCCTCAGCCAGCGCCCCACCCGCCTCACATCGCGTCGATGTCCCCCAACGCCTTGATCAACCGCCGCGCGCGCTTGTCCGGCTTGGTCTCCGGCGCGCGGTAGCCGTTGCGTTCGGCCGCGCGCAGGGCGCGCGCGTGCTCGCGCGCGGCGCGCGAGGCTTCGGTTTCCGCGTACAAGGCCTGCGCCGCGCTGGCCGGGCCGCGGGTATCGCTGAGCCCGGTCACCGCGACCTCGAAAACTTCTTCGCCGCGCGCGACCTTCAGCGCATCGCCCACGCGCACCGCGCGCGAGGCCTTGGCGCGCTGGCCGCCGACTTCGACCTTGCCGGTCTCCACCGCCTGCCGCGCCAGGCTGCGGGTCTTGTAGAAGCGCGCCGCCCAAAGCCACAGGTCCAATCGCACCGTCGCCTGCGCCGGCGCGTTCGTCGTTTCGTCTTGCTTGCTCATCGGCGCGAAAGATACCACCGCGCGCGCGTCGCCGATGCGACGCCGCCCAGCCGCCCGTCGCCGCCGCGCGGCGGCCGCGGCGCGCGCGGATTTCGACCGACTACGCCACACCCCGCGCAATCGCCGACGCCGCGCCGCTTGCGGCGCGCGGCATACTGAGCAATCGCTGCTCGCGCACGGCCCGTCGCCGCGCCCGAACGCCACGCGCGGCATACTGCCGCCTCGCCCGCCCCGCCCGGAACCGACATGGCCCCCAGCGCCCCCCGCGGCAGCCACCTGCTCACCGAAGGCCCGATCGGCCGCACCATGATCTCCTTCGCCCTGCCGATCATGGCCGGCAACGCCGCGCAATCGCTCAACGGCTCGATCAACTCGATCTGGGTCGGCCGCTACCTCGGCGAGGCCGCGCTGACCGCGACGGCCAACGCCAACAACATCATGTTTTTCCTGATCGGCTCGATGTTCGGCATCGGCATGGCCGCGACCATCCTGATCGGCCAGGCCACCGGCGCGCGCGACCTCGCCCGCGCGCGCCAGGTCATGGGCACCAGCGCCAGTTTCTTCATCGGCCTGTCGGCGCTGATCGCGGCGATCGGCTGGTTCCTCGCCGACGCGATCCTGCGCGGCATGGGCACGCCCGCGGCGGCGCAGCCGCTGGCCGAGCAATACCTGCGGGTGATCTTCCTGTCGATCCCCTTCATCTACGCCTTCGCCTTCCTGTCCTCGGCGCTGCGCGGCCTGGGCGACTCGCGCACGCCGTTCCGCTTCCTGCTGATGTCGGTGGCGCTGGACATCGTGCTCAACCCGCTGCTGATCTTCGGCTGGGGCCCGCTGCCGGCGCTGGGCATCGCCGGCTCGGCGCTGTCGACCTTCATCGCCCAGGGCGCCAGCCTGGCCGCGCTGCTGATCCACCTGCGGCGCAAGCGCCATGTGCTGTGGCTGGGCCGCGGCGATGCGCACCTGCTCAAGATCGACCCGAGCGTGCTGCGCGCGCTGATCGTCAAGGGCGTGCCGATGGGCCTGCAGATGGTGCTGATCTCGCTGGCGATGATCGCGATGATCCGCCTGGTCAACGCCCACGGCACCGGCATCGCCGCCGGCTACGGCGCGGCGCTGCAGTTGTGGACCTATGTGCAGATGCCGGCGATGGCGATCGGCGCGGCGTGCTCGTCGATCGCCGCGCAGAGCGTCGGCGCCGGGCGCTGGGACCGGGTCGACGCGGCCGCGCGCACCGGCACCTTGTTCAATTTCCTGATGACCGGCGCGCTGATCGCGCCGCTGATCCTGTTCGACCGCTATACCCTGGCGCTGTTCCTGCCGGCCGGCAGCGCCTCGTTCGAGATCGCCCGCCACCTCAACCACATCGCGGTGTTTTCGTTCCTGTTCTTCGGCGTGACCTTCGTGATCTCCGGCGTGGTCCGCGCCACCGGCGCGGTGATTCCGCCGCTGCTGATCCTGGGCTCGGCGCTGTGGGGCGTGCGCGTGCCGTTCGCGACCTTCCTGCAGCCGGTGCTGGGCCTGGACGCGCTGTGGTGGAGCTTTCCGGTCAGCGCGCTGTGTTCGATGCTGATGGCGATGGCGTACTACCGCTGGGGCGGCTGGCGCCGCGCGAAGATGATGGCCGCGCCCGAGCGCGTGGCCGCGCCGGTGGCGACCCAGACCATCGCCACGCCGGCCGAAGTGCCGGCGCAGACGCCGGCGCCGGTGGCCGATGCGAGTCCCGAGGCCGGCACGTCGCCGCGTTGAACGCATGCGCGGCGCGGCGGCCTTCGCGCGTGCAAGCGTCGCGACAAGCTGTCGAGTCGGCTCAGCGGCGAAAATCCTCGGCCGCCTCGCGCACGTCCGGGTCGTCGTGGTCCAGGCCGATCGCCACGATCCGCCGGATCAGCGCGGGATCCAGCCGCGCGGCCAGTTCCAGCAGGCGCCGATACTCCCAGTAATCCGCCAGATCCAGCGCGCGCTAGGTGATCGGCTGCAAATGCCGCGATACCGTCGCGCGCGGCAACGCCAGCGCCAGCTCGCGGCCGTGTTCGATGCGCCAGGTATTCTGCGACGTGCAGCCCAGGACGATGGCGTCGCGCAGGCGCTCGAGGATGTCGCGGCCCGCCGCCTAGTCCGCGCCGGCGCTCATCAGATTTCTTCCAGCGGCACAGTGAACACCCCGGCCTCGCCCTGATCGAAAGCCTCGCGCCAGATCCGGTAACCCTCCAGATCGTCCTCGCGCACCGGCATGCGCCCGATCGCGCGCGGCTGCGCCTCGGCCACACGCGTGCCGACGATGGGGAAATGGCCGAGCAGGCGGATGGTCTTGAGTTCGGCCACGTCGGCCTCGTCCTCGCGGCGGACCTCGTCGGCAGTGTGGGTGTCGAACTTGCGCAGCGAGAACGCGTCGCGCCCGTCCGGCAGCGCGTCGATGCGCTGCACCCAGAAAAAGCCCCAGGTGCCGTCGCTGCGCGGATAGGTGCAGATGTCGCCTTCGGACAGGCCAGGATTCATGGACGCTCCCGCCGCGGGGGCGGCGCGATGTTCGGGGAATGCGGCGGGCAAGGCCGCGTGGCGAATCTAGCGCGATTCGCTTCCCGGGCACAGCGGCGCGGCCGGCCGGACACGGGGGCCATCGCGGCCAGGTCCGCGGCGCAGCGGGCGCCGCGGCCACCTCCCGCGCGGCGCGATGCGCTCAGGCCGGCACGTAGCGGACGCACTGCGCGTCTTCGTCGATATGCACGACCCATTCCAACGCAGCGCCCGGCGCGGGGCCGATCAGCAGCTCGCGCAAATCGTCGCCGGCGACCGCCGCGCGCAGAAATCCGATCAATTCGTCCGGCTGCGCCACGGCGAACGCACCGACGAAACGGCGCGTCTTGCCCTTGCTCGCGACCAGGCACTGGGCGAGACAGCAAGCGCCGGCGGGCAACGCCGCCGCCAACGCGTCCAGCGTCGGCAGGCGGCGCTCGATGCGGCCGTCGCGCAGCAGTGCGCACATCGCGAAGAAGATCGCGCTGGCGGCTTCGGCGGACGGCGCCTCGACGCCTTCGGCGCGCGGCAGCGCGTCGAAACGATAGCGATTGCGCATGCTCGGGCTCCTGTCGGATTGGCGGCGCGCAGCCGATCGGTCGCGATCGGCGCCGGCGCAAATGCAAACGGCCGCCTTTCGGCGGCCGTTCGCGACGCTGCTCGGGCGAACCGATTACTCGGCGGCCGGCGCGTTCTTGGCGCGCGCGTAGGCGGCCAGGTCTTCCTTGATGCGGGCCTTCTTGCCTTCCAGGCCGCGCAGGTAGTACAGCTTGCCGGCGCGGACCTTGCCGCGGCGCTTGACTTCGACCGAGTCGATCACGGCGCTGTGGGTCTGGAACACGCGCTCGACGCCGTAGCCGTGCGAGATCTTGCGCACGGTGAAGGACGAGTTGAGGCCGGCGTTCTTCTTGCCGATGACCACGCCTTCATAGGCCTGGACGCGCTCGCGGTTGCCTTCCTTGACCTTGACGTTGACGACGATGGTGTCGCCCGGGCTGAACTCGGGCAGCTTGCGCTGTACCTGTTCGGCTTCGAAATTCTGGACCAGCGTGTGGATGGACGGCTTGTTCATGGCTATGGCCTGTTGGATTAGTTGTTGCGCGAGTGCACGTGGACCCGCGTCATGGCATGGATGGAGCTAGGGGTACAGCAGGTATGGGTACAGCTAAGCGACTAATTATAACGGGATTTTTTTGGCCGTGGCTAGGGCCTGGGCGGCCGGCCCCGGCTCAGCGCCCGCGGGACTGGCCGAGGCGGCGCTGGAATCGGTTTCCCGGGCCGCCTGCGCCGCCAGTTCGGCCCGGTAGGCCTCCAGCAGCTTGCGGTCGGCCTTGGACAGGGCGGCCTCGTTCAGCAAGTCCGGGCGGCGCTGCCAGGTCCGGCCCAGCGATTGCTGCCGGCGCCACTGGGCGATGCGGGCGTGGTTGCCCGACATCAGCACCTCCGGCACCGAGCCCAGTTCGTGCTCGACCGGGCGGGTGTAGTGCGGGCAGTCCAGCAGCCCGTCCTCGAAACTGTCCTGCACCGCCGATTCGGCATCGCCGAGCGCGCCGTCCTGCAGGCGCGCGACCGCGTCGACCACCACCGCCGCGGCCAGTTCGCCGCCGGACAGCACGTAGTCGCCGATCGACAGCTCCTCGTCGACCTCGGCGCGGATCAGCCGCTCGTCGACGCCTTCGTAGCGGCCGCACAGCAGGATCAGCCGCTCGTGGCCGGCCAGCTCGCGCACCTTGGCCTGGTCCAGGCGCGCGCCCTGCGGGCTCAGGTAGATCAGCCGCGCCGGCGCGGGATCGGCCGCGCGCGCCGCGGCGATGGCGGCGCGCAGCGGATCGATCAGCATCACCATGCCCGGGCCGCCGCCGAACGGACGCTCGTCGACGCGGCGGTAATTGCCCTCGGCGTAATCGCGCGGATTCCAGCCGTGCATCGTCAGCAGCCCGCGTTCGCCGGCGCGGCCGACCACGCCGAACGCCGCGCATTGCGCGACGAACTCGGGGAACAGGCTGATGACGTCGATGCGCATGAGCTAGGAGATAGCGGATAGGAGTTAGGAGATAGCAAGAGCGCAGAGCCTAGCTTCCGCTATCTCCTAACTCCTATCCGCTATCTCCTAGAAGTCGGGATCCCAGTCGACGGTCACCCGCCGGGCCTCGAAATCCACCGACAGCACATACTGCGGGATCACGAACGGGATCATGCGCTCGCGCTCGTCGTCGCGCGCCACCAGCACGTCGTTGGCGCCGGTCGCGAACAGGTGCGAGACCTTGCCCAGGGCGACGCCTTCGGTGGTGACCACGTCCAGGCCTTCCAGGTCGACCCAGTAGAACTCGCCCTCGCGCGGCGGCGGCAGGGCCGAACGCGGGACATAGATTTCGGTGCCGTGCAGCGCCTCGACCGCCTCGCGGTCGGTCACGCCCGGCAGGTTGGCGATCAGGTACTTGCCGCTTTCGCGGCCGCGCACGCCCGACAGTTCGCGCTCGCGCCCCTGCGGATCGCGCACGATCCAGGGCTGGTAGCGGAAGATCGCGGCGCGCGGCTCGGTCCAGGACTCGAGCTTGGCTTCGCCGCGAATGCCGAACGCGCCGAGCACCCTGCCCAACAGGATGCGGCGCGAGGAATCGCTCATATGCGTAAGAGGGCCGCGCGCGGGGCGCGCGGCCCGCCGGCTCAGGCGGCCGGAGCGGCCTTGACGGCCTGCTTGTACAGGTCGGCGACCTTGTCGGTCAGCTGGGCGCCGTTGCCGATCCAGTGCTTGACGCGCTCGAGGTTCAGCTCGACGCGCTTCTCGTTGCCGGCGGCGACCGGGTTGTAGAAACCGACGCGCTCGATGTTGCGGCCGTCGCGGGCGCTGCGGCTGTCGGTGACGATGATGTGGTAGAACGGACGCTTCTTGGCGCCGCCGCGGGTCAGTCGAATCTTGACCATGGGGTCGTTTTCCTGTGTTGCCCAGCCGTCGGAATGACGGGGTAAGCCGGCGATTCTAGCCCATCGAGCCAGCCAGGCCAACCCGCCCCCTATGGGCGAGGCGCTGCGCCACGGCCGTTTCGCGCGTCCTGGGCCCGCTCCCGAGCCCGATAAAGTCGATCCGGGCCGTCCCCGGGCGGCCGACCGCCCGGTTCCGGCCCGGAATCGCCGGGCCTCCCTGCCCTGTTTCCGCCGCCCGCCTGCTGCGGTCGACGGCGCGGGCGGCGCCGTCCCGGCACCGCCCGGCCGCGGCCGGAT
>NZ_LXSD01000402.1:0-8821 GCF_017168095.1 Lysobacter enzymogenes
GCCGCTCCCAGCCGTCATCCCCGCGAAGGCGGGGATCCAGAGACTTCAGAGTCATGCCTCGATAAAGCCCTGGATGCCCGCCTCCGCGGGCATGAAGGTAAGTGGGGGGGGCGCGCGGATGTCTTTGCTCACCGCCCCGCCGGCAACGGATACGCCCGCGGCAAGCCGTTGTCCGGATGCAGGTAGCGATCGCGCAACTCGGTCTGGCGGCTGCGCATCTCGATCGCGCGGCCGTCCATCCACACCTGCAGCGCGACGCTGGCCACGTCGAGCGGGTCGCCGCTCCACAGCACCAGGTCGGCGCGCTTGCCGGGGGCGATGGCGCCGACTTCGCCGGCGACGCCGAAGGCCTCGGCCGGCACTCGGGTCAGGCCGGCCAGGCCGTCGGCCCAGGGCAGGCCCGCGGCGACCGCGTTGCCGGCCAGCTGCCGCACCTTGCGCGCGTTGTGCGAGGCGCCGCCTTCGCTGAAGCCGACCGCGACGCCGGCGGCGCGCAGGCGCGCGGCGTTTTCCATGCTCGCGCCGACCTGGTCGAAGTCGCTGGGCAGGTTCGACAAGGGATTGACGAACACCGGCACCTTGGCCGCGGCCAGCTGCGGCGCCAGCCGCCAGGCTTCGGCGCCGCCGGCGATGGCAATGCGCAGCTGGTGCTTCGACGACCAGCGCAGCAACTGGCGGATGTCGGCGGCGCGGTCGACGCCGAACACGATCCGCCCGCCGCCGCCGAAGTACTTCTGCAAGGTCGCGCGGCCGGCCGGGGTCAGCAGCGCGGCGTGATTGTCGGGCGCGATGCGGCCGCGGGTTTCGTCGATGAGCTGGTCGAGCAGCATCCACTGCGCCGCGCGCGAGCTGCCGCTCAGGCCGAGGCTGTCCTTGCCCAGGCGCACGAACAGCGCGCGCGGGCCGATCGGGTCGGCGCCGCCGTCCAGGCGCTCGACGCCGCCCTGGCCGGCGACGATCGAGCCGCCGGTGGCGGTGCCGGCGCCGAGCAGGGTCCAGCCGATGCCTTCGATCCGGGTCACCGGGATCAGCACCGAATCCGGGTTGTAGGCCAAGGTCACGTCGAACTCCGGCCGCACCGTCATTTCCTTGGTGTCGGCGCCGAGCGCGACGGTCTGGTCGACCGTGGATTTCTCGCCGGAGACTTCCTCCAGGCCGATCTCGGTGATGCCGCCGAACAGGGTCGGGGTGACCGGCTTGCCGGCCGCGTCGATGACCTGCGCGCCGGCTGGCGCGCTGAGGCCGCGGCCGACCGCGCGCACGACGCCGCCGGCCACCAGCACATCGGCGTTCTCCAGCGAACCCTGCGCGGTGGCGGTGTGGACGGTGGCGTTGCGGATCAGCACGTTCTGCGCGCTGGCGGCGAAACTGGCGCAGACCAGCGCGGCGGCGAGGGCGGTGCGGACGAGGCGCTTATTGCCCGGGCGGCTCATCGCGACTCCCCAATCCGTCATTCCGGCGAACGCCGGAATCCATTTTGATTTTGCTTTCGTATTCATCGCGCAACTTCCGCCTTCGCCGTTTCCACCCGCAACAGCAAAATGGATTCCGGCTTTCGCCGGAATGACGGGTGTGAGGGATGCCGTTTCGGCCGAAGCGGGAGTCGCGTCGCTTCGGTTGATTCCAGCGTTCGCCGGAACGACGGGCGCGAGCGCGGCCGCATCGGACGAAGCAAGCGGCGAAGCGAACGCAGCGAAGCGGCTCATCGCACACCTCCCGCCGCCGCGCCCTGGGCGGCCGGCTGGCCGAGCATGAAGTCGGACGTGGGCTGGCGCGAGGCGTCGTTGCGGTCGTACACGCGCGCGCCGTCGATGTAGACCTGCTCGGCCTTGGCGTAGACGCTGAAGGGATTGCCGTTCCACACCACCACGTCGCCCATCTTGCCGGCCTCCAGGGTACCGGTGCGTTCGCCGATGCCCAGTGCCTTGGCCGGGTTCTGGGTCAGCCAGCGGATCGCGCGCTCCGGCGCGATCTCGATCCCGGCCAGGCGCGCGTGCGCGATCACCTTGGCCGCTTCCTGGTTGAGCCGCTGGATGCCTTCTTCCGAATCCGAATGCACGATCGCGCAACTGTTGGCCGGGCGATCGACGATGGCGATGTTTTCCTGGATGCCGTCGAAGGCCTCCATCTTGAAGCCCCACCAGTCGGCCCACAGCGCGCCGCACACGCCTTCGGCGGCGAGCCGGTCGGCGATCTTGTAGGCCTCCACGCCGTGGTGGAAGGCGCTGACCTTGAAGCCGAATTCCTTGGCCAGGTCGAGCATGGTGGTCATCTCGTCGGCGCGGTAGCAGTGGATGTGGACCAGGATGTCGCCCTTGATCGCGCCGGCCAGGGTGTCGAGCTTGAGGTCGCGCTTGCCGCCGGTGTCCTTCTCGCTGTCGCTGGCCGCGGCCGGCGCCGAGCTCTGCCACCAGCGCTTCTTCGCCGGCTTGGCGCTCTTGGGCGTGGTCTTGCGCAGGTATTCGCTGGCGTCGATGAAGGCGGCGCGGTAGCCGGCGACGTTGCCCATGCGCGTGCCCGGCGAGATGTTGCGGCTGCCGTAGACGCGCTTGGGGTTCTCGCCGCAGGCCATCTTCAGGCCCCACGGCGCGCTGGGGAATTTCATCGACTGGTAGGTCGTGGCCGGCACGTTCTTCAGCGTGACGCCGCGCCCGCCGATCAGATTGGCCGAGCCGGGCAGGATCTGCAGCGAGGTGATGCCGCCGGCCAGGGCGGTGGCGAAGCCCGGGTCCTGCGGCCAGATCGAATGCTCGGCCCAGACGTTGGGCGTGACCGGGCTGGTCATCTCGTTGCCGTCGCTGTGCGCGCTCACGCCGGGGCTGGGGTAGACGCCCAGGTGCGAGTGCACGTCGATGATGCCGGGGGTGATCCACTTGCCGCTGGCGTCGACGCGCGTGGCGTCGGCGGGGGCGTCGAGCCGGTTGCCGACGGCGACGATCTTGCCGCCCTGCAGCAGCACGTCGGCGCCGTCCAGGCGCTGGCCGGTGCCGGTCAGCACGGTCGCGCCGCGCAGCAGCACCGGGCCGGAGGCGACCGGCTTATAGGTGCTGGGATAGGGATCCTGGGTGTAGCGCGAGGCGGGCGCGGGCGCCGCGGCCTGCGCCGCGCCGGCGAGCAGGACCAGGCCGCAACCGGCCAGGAAGGGTCGGAACATGGATTTCCCCCGAAGAACGCGGACTTATGGAGCTGGCCCGGGCCAGCCTCGGAACCCTAGCCGCCGTCCGCGGCCGTGCCAACCCTGACGATGGTCATGGGCGTGCGACAATAGTCGGACTACAACAACAAAAAAGGGAAAACCCCATGAAAGACAAAGAACAGATCGTCGAAAACTGGCTGCCGCGCTACACCGGCGTGCCCCTGGACCAGTTCGGCGAACACGTCCTGCTGACCAACTTCGGCGGCTACCTGCACACCTTCGCCCGCCTGACCGGCGCCGAAGTGGTCGGCCTGGACCGCCCGATGCCCAGCGCCACCGCCGACGGCATCACCATGATCAACTTCGGCATGGGCAGCCCCAACGCCGCGACCATGATGGACCTGCTGTCGGCGATCATGCCCAAGGCGGTGCTGTTCCTGGGCAAGTGCGGCGGGCTCAAGCGCAAGAACCAGCTCGGCGACCTGGTCCTGCCGATCGCCGCGATCCGCGGCGAGGGCACCTCCAACGATTACCTGCTGCCGGAAGTGCCGGCGCTGCCCGCGTTCGCGCTGCAGCGCGCGGTGTCCACCACCATCCGCGACCTCGGCCACGATTACTGGACCGGCACCGTCTACACCACCAACCGCCGCGTCTGGGAGCACGACGAAGCCTTCAAGGAGCGCCTGCGCGCGATGCGCTGCATGGCCATCGACATGGAGACCGCGACCGTGTTCGCCGCCGGCTTCGCCAACCGCATCCCGTGCGGCGCGCTGCTGCTGGTGTCGGACCAGCCGATGATCCCGGAAGGGGTCAAGACCGAGGCCTCCGACGCCAAGGTCAGCGCCAGCTACGTCGACACCCACATCAGCGTCGGCATCGAGGCGCTCAAGCTGATCCGCCGCCACGGCAAGTCGGTGCGGCATCTGCGCTTCGACGAGTGAGCGGCGGCCGGCGCCGGCGCCCGCCAAATCAAAAAGCCCGCTTTCGCGGGCTTTTTCTATGCTGGCTGCGTTCGTGCGGCGCTTGAACGAAGGCCCGCGCTGTGCGGACCCTCGGGTCGATCTCGACGCGATTCATCGCGGCGCGGCGCCCGATCGGGGGCTGGCCCTGTAGGCGGTCGTGCGCATTCGCCGGTTCAGGCGGCATACTCGGCGCCGGCCCTGCGAGCGCCGACCCCTCCCGCTTTCGTCCGCGAGTTCCGCATGCGCGATCCGTTTCGGCTGCTGCTGTGCCTGTGCTTGTGCGTCGCGACGGCGGCTGCGGCCGCGCGTGCCGCAGAGCGCGTGGCCGACCCGGCACCCGACCCCGCCCTCGCGCGCGTGCTGGCGCGCTGGGACGGCGACGCCCGCGCCGACCTCCGGGCGGTGGTGGTGGCGCGCGACGGCGCCATCGTCGCCGAGCGTTACTACAACGGCGCCGACGCGCAATCGCTGCACGACATCCGTTCGGCCGGCAAGAGCGTGACCGCGCTGCTGGCCGGTATCGCCGCGGACCAAGGGCGGCTGCGTTTCGAGCAGCCGGCGACGCGCTGTCTGCCCGACGCGCGCGGCCGCGCACTGGCCGGCGTGCGCGTGAGCGATCTGCTGAGCATGCGTTCGGGGCTCGACGCCGACGACGAGCGCGCCGAATCGCCGGGTAACGAGGATCGCCTCGACCAGGCCGCCGACCCGGTCGCCTTCGCCTTGTCGGTGCCGCGTCGCGAAGCGCCGGGAACGCGCTACGCCTACAACTCGCTGACCGCCTACCTCGCCGGCCTGTGCGTGGAAGGCGCGAGCGGGCAGCCGCTGGACGACTTCGCGCGGCAGCATCTGTTCGCGCCGCTGGGCATCGAGCAGTGGCGCTGGCAGCGCGACGCCGGCGGCCACGCCAAGGGCCAGGGCAATCTGTCGTTGCGCGCGCGCGACTTCGCCCGCATCGGCCAGATGGCGCTCGACGGCGGCGTCTGGCAAGGGCGCGCGGTCGTGCGCGCCGATACGCTGCGCGCGATCCTGGCGCCGCGCGTGCGCATCGCCGCCGCCGACCCGTACGCCGACGACTACGGCTGGTTCTGGTATCGCCGCAGTCAGCACATCGACGGCCGCGCGATCGAGGTGGTGTTCGCCTCCGGCAACGGCGGCAACAAGCTGTATCTGGTACCGGCCTTGCGCCTGGTCGTGGCGATCCAGTCCAGCGCTTACGGCCGCGGTTACGGCCAGCGCCGCTCGCAGGACATCCTGCGCGCGCTGCTGGCCGCGGCGGCGCCCGGCGATGGAACTGCGACGGCGCGCTGAACGCTTCATGGATCGTCATGGAAACCGCTATTTTTATAGGGGTTTTGCGACGCCCGACACGCGCCATCCGAAGGCCTGAGACCCCCGCCCGCGACACTGTCCTCCACGACCGGAGGACAGGTCATGGAACAGCTCATCTTCACCGTCATCGGCGCCCTGCTCACCTGGGCCTTCTACTTCATCCAACGCATCGCCGAACGTCGCGGCACCGTCGACGCGATCGAGCGCGGCAAGCAGTTGCTCGCGCTCAAGCAGGAACTGGACGGCGCCCACACCAGCGTCGAGGAGCTGCAGCGCTTCGAAAGCCGCCTGATCGGCAAGGCCGAACACGCCGTGCGCGTGGCCGACAGCTACGTCGGCAAGGCCGAGGCGATCGCCCGCGACCAGGGCAACGACGCGGTCAGCCAGTCCGACATGAACCGCCAGGCGCTGGCCGAATTCGGCCGCGAGCAGACCCGCCTGGACGGCGTGGTCGCGCACCTGCGCGAGCAGCTCGACGGCGACAGCCGCGCCGCGTTCGAACAGGCGCACGAGGCCTGGCAGGCGTTCCGCGAGCGGCACGCGCGCTTCATCGCGCAGTCGTACTCGTCCGGCGCGGTGCGGCCGCTGATCTACGCGGTGACCATGGAGAGCATCACCGTGGCCTGGATCAGCGAACTGGAAACGCAGCTCGGCGAAGGCGCCTGATCGCCGCGTACTTCGCGATCCTCCTGTAGGAGCGGCGCGAGCCGCGACCGCGAAACCTCGCTTGCGTCGTAGGCGCGATGTCGCAGTCGCGACTCGCGCCGCTCCTGCAGACAGGCTTCGGCAGCCGCGCCGCGCCGTGTTACGGTGCGGCCCTGTTTCCGCAACCGGATCCGCCATGTCCATCACCGCCCAAGACGTCGTCGCCTTCTGGCGCGACGCCGGCCCCGATCGCTGGTTCGATCGCGACGACCGCTTCGACCAGCAATGCCGCAGCGGTTTCCTCGAAGCCCACTTCGCCGCCGCGCGGCGCGAGCACGACGACTGGGTCGAGCGCGACGCCGAATCGGCGCTGGCGCTGCTGATCCTGCTCGACCAGATTCCGCGCAACGTGTTCCGCGGCAGCGCCCACGCCTTCGCCACCGATCCGCTGGCGCGCCACTACGCGCGGCGCGCGCTCGAACTCGGCCACGACCAAGGGGTCGAGCCGGCGCTGCGGCCGTTCTTCTATCTGCCGCTGGAGCATTCCGAAGACCTCGCCGACCAGCGGCGCTCGGTCGAACTGCATCGCGCCTTGCCCGCCAGCGGCGACGGCAGCGACCCGGCGCAGTGGGCGCTGCAGCACCAGCGGATCATCGAACGCTTCGGCCGCTTTCCGCACCGCAATCCGGTGCTGGGCCGGACGACGACGGCCGACGAGCAGGCCTATCTGGACGGCGGCGGCTTCAAGGGCTGATCTGTGTCGCGCAGAGCCCCTGTAGGAGCGGCGCAAGCCGCGACCGCGAAACCTCGCTTGCGTCGTAAGCGCGATGTCGCGGTCGCGGCTTGCGCCGCTCCTACAGGGGGCAGCCGGTTTTCGTCGCGAACGTGCCTGCCAAAACGCACGAAGCCGCGACCCGAAGGCCGCGGCTCCGCGATACGGCGAGCTGCGCGCGCTCAGTACTTGGCGATGCCGCCGCCCAGGTCGGCCCAGGCGTCGATGCCGCCGACCACGTTGTAGACCTCGCGGAAGCCGAGCTGGCGGAAGTGCTCCGCGGCCTGCGCGCTGCGCCCGCCGCGGTGGCACAGGAACGCGACCGGCGCGTCCTTGGGCAGGGCTTCCAGCGCGTCGGTGCCGGCGTCGAAGGTGTCGAAGGCGACGTCGGCCTGGGCCAGCGCGCGCTCGTCGGCCGGGCGCACGTCGATCAGGCGGATGCTGCCGGCCTGCACGCGCTCGCGCACCTGCGCCGGCGCAATCGAACGCACCGCCGGCGGCGCGTTCGGGTTGGTGATGACCAGGCCGCGGCCGCGCTCGTCGTCGGCCCAGTCGATCGACACGCCATCGGCGCGGCGCGCGTTGAGCCAGTCGGTCTGCACGCGCACGCCGTCGATCTCCACCGCGACCGCGTCGGCGTCGACCGTCGCCAGCTGCAGGCGCACGTTGTGGCGCGCATCGACTTCCAGTTGCACGGCGTAGTTCTCGCCGGCGCCGGCCACCGCATCGCGCAGCATCTTGGCCGCGGCGGCGGTGATTTCGAGCTTGGGCGGGCTGCGGTCCGGCGCGGGCAGGCCGAGCGCGCCGTGCAGCTCGCCGCTGGCGGCCATCTGCAGAATGATGTCGCTGCCGCCGACCAACTGGCCGTCGATGTACAGCTGCGGGATGGTCGGCCACTCGCCGTAGGCCTTGATGCCCTCGCGGATCTCCGGATCGCTGAGCACGTCGACATGCGCATAACCCTGCGGCAGCAGCGCGTTGAGGGTGCCCGCGGCCTTGGCCGAGAAGCCGCACTGCGGCGCGTCCGGGCCGCCCTTCATGAACAGCACGACGCGGTTGGACTGGAGCAGGGTTTCGATGCGCGAGCGCAGTTCGGGAGTCAGGGACATGGAGGTAGCGGGGAGCTGGCGGAAGTCCTGGGCACATGGGGGCGGCGGCGCGCCGATGCAAGTGGCGAGCGCGGCGAGGGGACGGGCCGACCTTCCTTTCCGGAAAGGTTCGCAGCCTCGCGCCGCTGTTTGTGGGAGGGCCTTCAGGCCCGAGGCCCTTCGTTCCGCTGCCGCGTTCCCGCCTCCCGCCCGACCTGCTACGCCGCAGACCGTCCCACGCCCGACAATGCCCCACAACGCCCGCCCCGCTACGATGATCTCCCCGCCCGCCGTCCCCTTCTACCGATGCCCCCGACCGTCCGCCATCGCCCGCCCCGTCACCCCGAGGCCGCGCTGTGGCTGTTCGCGGCCTCGCAACTGGCGGTGATCGGCCTGTGGTGGGCCGGCGGCTGGCGGATCGGCCTGGCGGCGCTGGCGCTGAGCCACCTGACGATGGTCTGGGGCACGCTGCGCCCCGGCTCGGCCTTGTTCAGCCCGGTGCTGCGGCGGCTGCCCACGCGCGAGCCGGTGGTGTGGCTGACCATCGACGACGGCCCGTCCGACGACACCGAGGCGATGCTCGACCTGCTCGACGCGCACGCGGCCAAGGCGACCTTCTTCGTCGTCGCCGAGCGCGCGCGGGCGCGGCCGGAGTTGCTGGCGCAGATCGTGCGGCGCGGCCACGGCATCGGCCATCACAGCGCCAGCCACCCGGCTGCGGCGTTCTGGCGGCTGGGGCCGGCGGCGATGCGGCGCGAGATCGTCGAGGCCGACCGGATTTTGCGCGAGCTGCTGCCGGGGCATCGGCTGCTTTGGTTCCGCGCGGTGGTCGGCATGGCCAATCCGTTCGTCGCTCGTTGGCTCAAGCGTTGCGGACTGGCGCGGGTGG
>NZ_LXSD01000402.1:8871-37043 GCF_017168095.1 Lysobacter enzymogenes
GGCGCGGGTGGTGGCGCGGGTGGAGCGCGATCTGGCGCCGGGGGCGATCGTGTTGATGCACGAAGGCGCGGGGCATGGGCGCAGTGTGGAGACGATGGCGGCGTTGTTGGGGCGGTTGCGGGTGTTGGGGTATCGCTGTGTGTTGCCTGAGGTGAGCGGGTAGCGTTGCCTTTGCGCGATGGCGATGGCGATGGTTTGCTGGGGTTTGCTGGGCGATGGGTGGTGTTCGTCGTGGGTGAGTTGTCGCGGTCGCGGCTTGCGCCGCTCCTACAGGGTCTTCGGTGAGTTTCGTATCTTCCTGTAGGAGCGACGCGAGTCGCGACCAACCGAAGCAACGCAGCCCCGCCGCCACACTCCCGAAGCCCCGCACCCTCCAAGACGGTCATTCCGGCGAAAGCCGGAACCCAACCGCAGCGACGCGGCTCCGCCTTGACCTCCCGAAGCTCGCAACCCCCATTTCGTCATTCCGGCGAAAGCCGGAACCCATTTTGATGTTGCTCGTGCTTCTCTCGTGGAAACGAGTGAAGACAAGCCAAAATCAACAGCTTCCGTCCGCAAGCGGCCGGGTCACTTTCTTTGTCCAAAGCCACAAAGAAAGTAAYCAAAGAAAGGGCTTTTTCCTGTCTTCGAATCAAGAGCCACTAWSGTTCGGAGCYKRCGCRGGGATGCGCCACACAGGCCATCCATGGCCTGGGTGGCGCACGGCGCGCTTCCTGCGCGCCGCCCTTCGGGTCTCTGTTTGCCTGTGGCGAGTTCGGGGCGGCGGGGGGAGCGAAGGGCAAAGGCAAGGGCAAGGGCAACATGGATTCCGGCTTTTGCCGGAATGACGGGCTCGTGGTGTGTCGTCGTTGCGTTGGCGCAAACGCAATCGGTATCACCGCTACCGCGCGGCTCACTCCTTCGCTGCGACGATCCGCCAGTTGTTGAACGGCGTGCGCCCGAACAACGGGGTGAATTGGACGCGCAAGCCGGCGGCTTGTAAGCGTGCCTGCAAGGCCTCGCCGTCCGGGTAATAGCGCGGCGTCGCGTTCATCCAGCCGAGCGCGCGGGAGAACAGGTCTACCGCGCGGGTGATGCGGGCGCGGCCGGTGCCGTCGTCCAGGCCGGTGCGGATCACCAGGCGCGCGCCGGGGGTCAGCATCGCGATCATCGCGTCGATCGCGCGCGCCTGGGCGGGGTAGGGGATGAACTGCAGCACGTCGAGCATCGCCACGCTGCCGCGGTGGTCGGGCAATTCGCGCGACAGGTCCATGACCGCGAAGCGCGCCTCGTTCAGGCCGACCCGCGCGGCGGCGCGGCCGGCGCGGCGGATCTTGGCCGCGTCGCTGTCGACGCCGCGGTAGGGCAGGCCGATGCCGTCGGCGCGCAGGGTGTGGGCCAGCAGGCCCAGGCCGCAGCCCAGGTCGAGCAGCGGCGCGCGGGTGCCGCGCAGGGCCTGGCTGACGCCCGGATAGAGCGGGTCGCTGCCGAGCTTGGCGCGGCTGTAGTAGTAGTCCCAGCGATTGCCGAGCGGGTGTTCGGGCAGGTAGGCGCGCGCGATCCGCACGGCCTGGCCGGGGGGCATGGCTTGTACCGCTGAACTCATCCTCGGCGTGCATCCTCCGGCGTCGTCGTCGCCGGTGCCCGCAGTGTGGCATCGGCCGGGGCCGCGCGGAAACCCGCGCGCACGCCGGTGCCGGCGACCGCGGCAGCAGGATTACCGATAAAAACGTCCCGGCGTCGGCGCCGCGTTCAGTCGCGGCCCAGCAGGCCCTGCGCCACCGGCAGCGCCAGTTCGGTCCAGCGCGCGTACATCCGCGCCGAGGGATGCAGCCCGTCCTCGGCCAGCATCGCCGGGTCGGCCGCGAGTTCGCGCGACAGCGGCGCGATGTCGACGAAGGCCACGCCGTGGCGCGCGCAGATTTCGCCGGCGGTGATGTTGTACACGTCCAGTTCGGCGCCGATGGTCGCCGGCCCGCGCTTGTCCTGGGCGCCGAACGGGGTCGCGCCCCAGTCGGGGATCGACAGCGCCAGCACCCGCTCGGGGCGGCCGCGGGCGTAGCCGATCGCGCGTTCCAGCAGCGCGCGGTACTCGCCGGCGTACTGCGCGGCGCTGCGGCCGCGGTATTGGTTGTTGACGCCGATCAACAGGCTGACGAAGTCCCATTCGCCCAGCGGTTCGGCCAGGTCCAGGGCCAGCGCCAGTTCGTCGGTGGTCCAGCCGGTGGTGGCGACGATGCGCGGCGCGTCCAGGCCGATGCCGCGGGCGCGCAGGCCGGCGGCCAGCTGCACCGGCCAGCGGCCCGATTCGGGGACCGCCTCGCCGATGGTGTAGCTGTCGCCCAGCGCCAGGTAGGAGCGCGCCACCGCCGCGCTCAGGCGACCGCGGCGCGGTGGGCGCCGGCGCGCTCGACGTGGCGGTCGAGCACCCGCTCGATGCGCACGAACACCTCGCGCACGTCCTCGGGCTGCGGCAGCAGGGTGACGCGGAAATGATTGCGGTAGGGCACGTTGAAGCTCGAGCCCGGGACCACCAGCACGTCTTCGGTCTCCAGCAGTTCCAGCGCGAAGCGGTGGTCGTCGAAGCCTTGCGCGGCCGCGCCGGTCACCGCCGGGAACGCGTACAGCGCGCCGGCCGGGGCGACCAGTTGCAGGTGCTTGCTCGCCTCCACCGCCTCGATCACCGCGCGGCGCGCTTCGAACAGGCGGCCGCCGGGCCGGCACAGCGGGGTGATGGTGTCGGCGCCGTCGAGCGCGGCCTCGATGGCGAACTGGCCCGGCACGTTGGCGCACAGGCGCAGCGCGCCGAGCAGGTCCATGGCGTGGTGGAACTCGCCGGTGACCATCGGATCGCCGGACAGCACCGCCCAGCCCACGCGCCAGCCGCAGGCGCGATGCACCTTCGACAAGCCGCCGAAACTCAGGCACGGCAGATCGCCCGCGATCGGCGCCACCGGCTCGAACTTCGCGTCCCCGTACAGGATCGAGTCGTAGATCTCGTCGCACAGCAGCAACAGCCTGTGCTTGGCGGCGATGGCGACGATCCGCTCGATCAGCGCGCGCGGATACGCCGCGCCGGTCGGGTTGTTCGGATTGATCAGCACGATCGCGCGGGTGCGGCTGGAGACCAGTTGCTCGATCTCGTCCGGGTCCGGCAGGAAGCCGTTCTCCGGCTGGCAGCGGTAATACACCGGGCGGCCGTCGTTGAGGATGGTCGCGGCCGACCACAGCGGGTAGTCGGGCGAGGGCAGCAGCACTTCGTCGCCGGGGTTGAGCAGGGCGCGCAGCGACAGGTCGATCAGCTCGCTGACGCCGTTGCCGACGAACACCCGCTCGGGCGAGGCGTTGGGCGTGCCGCGGCGCTTGTAGGTCGCGGCGATGGCCTCGCGCGCGGCCGGCAGGCCCTGCTGATGGGTGTACGGGTCGGTGTCGGCGATGCGCTCGGCGATGGCGCGCTGCAGATGTTCCGGAGCGCGGAAGCCGAAGGCGCCGGGGTTGCCGATGTTGAGCTTGATCTGCTTGCGTCCCTGGGCCTCCAACTCGCGAGCTCGCCGGGCCAGTTCACCGCGGATTTCGTAACGGACTTCGGACAGGCGTTCGCGGGTTTTCAGGGGCGGCTGGGACATCGGAGCGGCATAAGGGAGAGTGGGCGAACGCCCAGCCTAGCCGAATCCGCCCCGGTAAACAGCCTGAATCGCCGTTCCGCAGGGGCTTGCGGGCCGACTTGGCGCACAACTTCGCCGCGCCGGCCGCCGCGGCGGCGACTGCAAGCGGTTTCCGGCAAAGTCCGGCCGGCCGGCGCCAGCCAAACCCTGCGGCGGCCTATGTAGAATCGCGCCATGCCCATCCGCCCCCCGCGCCTTTGACCCCCGAGCTGGCCGCCCTGCAGGCGATCGGCTGGCCGCTTCAGGCCGGCCCGGGCGAGACTCCGCTGCCGGCCGACCCGGCCTGGCAGCAGCTTCTGGCCGAACACCCCCAGGCCCGCCCGGCCCGGGTCATCGAACAGCACCGCAGCGGCTATGTGGTGTCCGACGGCCCCGACAGCGCCGGCTTCCCGGTCGATTCGCTGCCCGAATGGCAGCGCCCGCGGTTCCCGCCCGAGCAGCGCCCGGGCGTCGGCGACTGGCTGCTGATCGAGCGTTCGGGTTCGCGCGACAAGGTCGTGGCGCTGCTGCCGCGGCACAGCGCGATCAAGCGCGGCGCGGCCGGCGAGCATTACAAGCAGCAGCTGATCGCGGCCAACATCGACACCGTGTTCGTGGTCTGCGGGCTGGACGCCGACTTCAATCCGCGCCGGATCGAGCGCTATCTGCTGCTGGTGCGCGGCGGCGCGGAGCCGGTGATCGTGCTGACCAAGGCCGACGCCGCGCTGGCGGCCGACCCGGACGCGGTGGCCCAGGCCACCGGCGCGCTGATCGAGCTCAGCCAGGGCGTGCAGGTGCGCGCGGTCAACGCGCGCGACCGCGACGGCGTGCGCGCGGCGCTGTCGCCGTGGCTGGGCCCGGGCCGCACCGTGGTGCTGGTGGGCTCCTCCGGCGCCGGCAAGTCGACCATCACCAACAGCCTGCTCGGCATCGACAAGATGAAGACCGGCGCGGTGCGCGAAAGCGACGCGCGCGGCCGCCACACCACCACCCACCGCGCGCTGCTTCCGCTGCCGTCGGGCGCGTGCCTCATCGACACGCCGGGCATGCGCGAGCTCAAGCCGACCGGCGAGGAGGACATCGGCGAGAACTTCGCCGACGTCGAGGCGCTGGCCGAGCAGTGCAAGTTCCGCGATTGCTCGCACCACCGCGAGCCCGGCTGCGCGGTGCGCGCGGCGATCGAGGGCGGCAAGCTCGATCCGCAGCGCTTCGCCAACTACCTCAAGCTGCGCGACGAGGTCGCCGGCGCGGCCAACAAGCTGGCCCACCGGCGCGCGCAGAAGTCCGAGGAGAAAGTCCTCGGCAAGGCCTTGAACAAGCGCCTGGACGAGAAATATGGCAAGCACTGAGCGCGCGCCGCGTCGCCCGCTCGCCGCCTGGCCGCACGCGGCGCCGTCGTTTCCCTCTGCGCACGTTTTCCCTCCGCAAGCGGCCGCCGCATGAGCGCCCTCCCGATCGACCTGTCGCCCGACCTGCTCCACCACGCCCAGCTCGACGCGCGCATGGTCCGCGCCGCGCGCGGGATCAAATTGCTGACGATGGTGAGCTGGCCGGCCGGGCTGGAAGCGCAGTTCCTCGCCGACTACGCGCGCGGCGCCGCGGTCTCGCCGGTGATCCACTACCCCAGGCACGACTTCAGCGAAGTGCGCGCCGAGCTCGAGGCGATCGCCGCGGCCGCCGACCGCGACCACCCGCTCGGCGAGTACCTGATCGAATCGGCGCACTCCTGGGGCATCGCCGCGCAATTGCTCGAATGCCTGGGCACGAACAAGGTCGCCGACTACTCGGTGCAACTGTTCGGCAAACCCGACGTGGCCCTGCCGGGCCAGGGCCCGAGCACGCGCGAGGCCGCCAACCACTTCATCTCCATCGCCAACGAACTCGACCGCGAGCTGATGTCGCCGGCCGAGACGGTCGAGATTTCGGCCACCGCGCTGAGCCTGCAACTGCAGCGCGACCTCGACGACTACTTCGACGCGCGGGTGATCGAAGTGGTGCTCGACCCGGACCTGATCGCCAAGGCCGCCGCCGGCGCCACCCGCATCCGCCTGCGCAGCGGCGCAGCGTTCAGCGATTACGACCGCCACCAATTGCTGCAGCACGAGGCCTTCGTGCATTCGCTGACCGCGCTCAACGGACGCGAGCAGCCGGTGCTGCCGAGCCTGGCCCTGTCGTCGCCGCGCAGCACCGCCACGCAGGAAGGCCTGGCGACCTTCGCCGAACAGATCACCGGCAGCATCGACATCGGCCGGATGAAGCGGCTGAGCCTGCGCATCGACGCGGTGGCGATGGCGCTGGACGGCGCCGACTTCATCCAGGTGTTCCGCTACTTCATCGACGCCGGGCAGACGCCGGAAGAAAGCTTCGCCTCGGCCCAGCGCGTGTTCCGCGGCGTGCCCACCGGCGGCGGCGCGGCGTTCACCAAGGACACCGTGTACCTGCGCGGCCTGGTCGGCGTGCACACCTTCTTCCGCTGGGCGCTGCGCCAGCAGAAGCTGCACCTGTGCCGCTGGCTGTTCGCCGGCAAGATGACCTTGGGCGACGTGCAGCGCTTCGAGCCCTTGTTCCAGGACGGCGTGCTGGCGCCGCCGCGCTGGATGCCGCCGTGGATCACCCGCGCGAACGGGCTGGCGGGCATGCTGGCGTTCTCGCTGTTCGCCAACCGGATCCGGCTGGACCATATGGCGGAAGGCGATTTCAGCGAGATTGGCTGAGCGGCAGGTGGGGGATAGGAGATGGGAGATAGGAGATAGGAGGTAGGAGATAGCGAAAAGCAGGCCGACGCCACTGCTTTCGCTATCTCCTATCTCCTATCTCCTATCTTCTACCTCCTACTCACCAACTTCTACGCTTCAACCCATCTGCAAACCGCCGTTGACGGCGTAATCCGCGCCGGTCACGAAGGCGGCATCGTCGCTGGCCAGCCACGCGCACAGGCTCGCCACTTCCTCCGGCTTGCCGAGCCGGCGCACCGGTACCGAGGCGGCGAGGCGGTCGAGCACGTCGGGCGGGAACGCGCTGATCGCGGCGCTGGCCACGTAGCCGGGCGAGATCGTATTGACCGTGACCCCGCGCGCGGCGAACTCCTGCGCCAAGGCGCGGGTGAAGCCGTGCATCGCGGCCTTGGCGGTGGCGTAGTTGACCTGGCCGATCTGGCCCTTCTGCGCGCTGACCGAGCCGATGTTGACGACCCGGCCCCAGCCGCGCGCGGCCATGCCGTCGACGACCTGCTTGGTGATGTTGAACAAGGTGTTGAGGTTGCCGGCCATCACCGCGTTCCAGTCGTCGCGGCTCATCTGCCGGAACAGCACGTCGCGGGTGCCGCCGGCGTTGTTGACCAGCACATCGACCTCGCCGACCTCGGCCTTGACCTTGGCGAACGCGGCGACGGTGGACTCCCAGTCGGCGGCGTTGCCTTCCGAGGCGATGAAGTCGTAGCCCAGCTCGCGCTGCTCGCGCAGCCAGCCGGCCTTGCGCGGCGAGTTCGGGCCGCAGCCGGCGACCACGGTGTGGCCGCTGTCGGCGAGCTTGCGGCAGATCGCCGTGCCCAGGCTGCCCATGCCGCTGGTGACGTAGGCGATGCGAAGAGTCATGGTGGCCTCGTGGAGCTGGTAGATAGCGGATAGGAGTTAGGAGATAGAGGGGCAGGAAGCGGAGTGCTTTCGCTATCTCCTAACTCCTATCCGCTATCTCCTCGCATCAAGCGGCGAACGGATACAAGGCGAACGCGAGCGAAGCGAACATCAGGATCAGCGAGATCAGCACCGCCCACTTCAAGGTGAATTTCTGGTGGTCGGCGAAATCGACATTGGCCATGCCGACCAGCAGATAGGTCGACGGCACCAGCGGGCTCAGCAGGTGCACCGGCTGCCCGGCCAGCGAGGCGCGCGCCATCTCTACCGGGGTGATGCCGTAGTGCCCGGCCGCTTCCGACAGGATCGGCAGCACGCCGAAATAGAACGCGTCGTTGGACATGAAGAAGGTGAAGGGCATGCTGGCGATCGCGGTGATCACCGCCAGGTACGGGCCCCAGGCGTCGGGGATCACCGCCAGGAAGCTGCGCGACATCGCCTCGACCATGCCGGTGTTGGACAGGATGCCGGTGAAGATGCCCGCGGCGAAGATCAGCGACACCACCGCCAGCACGTTGCCGGCGTGGTTGCCGATGCGGCGGCGCTGTTCGGCCAGGTCCGGGTAGTTGATCACCAGCGCGATCGCGAAGCCGATCATGAACAACACCGGCAACGGCAGCAGGCCGAGGATCAACGCCGCCATCAGCGTCACCGTCAGGCCGGCGTTGACCCACAGCAGCTTCGGCCGCTTGGTGTCCTCGCTGTCGGCCAGCGTCGGCAGGTTGTCGCTGGCGGTGTCGAGTTCGGGATTCCAGTCGGCGGCGTGGCCTTCGAGGGTGACGATGCCCAAACGCTTGCGCTCGCGCAGGCCCAGGTACCAGGCCAGCAGCAGGATGCTCAGCAGCGACACCACCATCGCCGGGATCAGCGGCACGAACACTTCGCTGGGGTCCACGTGCAGCGCGGTCGCCGCGCGCGCGGTCGGCCCGCCCCACGGGGTCAGGTTCATCACCCCGCTGGCCAGGATGGTCACGCAGGTCAGGTTGAGCGCGTTCATGCGCAGGCGCTGGAACAGCGGCAGCATCGCCGAGACGGTGATCATGTAGGTGGTCGAACCGTCGCCGTCGAGCGAGATCAGCATCGCCAGCACCGCGGTGCCGACCACGATCTTGACCGGATCGCCCTTCACCAGCTTGAGGATGCGCTTGACGATGGGGTCGAACAGGCCGGCGTCGATCATCACCCCGAAGTAGAGGATGGCGAACATCAGCATCACGCCGGTCGGCGCGATCTTCTTGATCCCCTCGATCATCATCTCGCCGATCCCGGCGCCGAAACCGCCGGCCAGGGCGAAGGCGATCGGAATCACGATCAGAGCCACCAGCGGCGACAGCCGCTTGCTCATGATCAGGTACATGAAGGTGAGGACCATGCCGAAGCCGAGGAGGGTCAGCATTTGGGGGAGTTCCTTGAAGGCTTGGAAGCGAGGAGATAGCGGATAGGAGTTAGGAGATAGCGAAAGCGGGGGTAGGGGAGGGCGCGCTCTCGCTACCTCCTAACTCCTATCCGCTATCTCCTGCTTCAAAAGTCGTACTGAAACCGCCCGGTCAGCGCGCGGGTGCGATCGAGCGTGACGCCGGCGAGCCGGTCGCGGTTGCGGCTTTCGATCCA
This sequence comes from Lysobacter enzymogenes, assembly GCF_017168095.1. Classification (GTDB taxonomy): domain Bacteria; phylum Pseudomonadota; class Gammaproteobacteria; order Xanthomonadales; family Xanthomonadaceae; genus Lysobacter; species Lysobacter enzymogenes_D. Next base: position 17,738 of record NZ_LXSD01000402.1, read on the forward strand.
GTCGAACATGAAGCGCAGGTTGGCGCGCAGGTGCCAGTTCACGCCGAGGCTGGCCTGCTCCATCGACACGTCGCTGAAGTTGGCCGCGCCGTCGAGGTGCTGCTTGCCGCGGATGGTGTCGTAGCGCGCCGCGACCACCCAGGCGCCGTTCGGGCGCGACGGCTTGACCCGGCCGAAGCGGCCGCTCTTGGTGTCGTAGGGCATGTTCTCGCCGGTGATGAACCAGCCGAGCGTGGCGTAGGCCGAGCGGATCTCGCCGCGCTGGCTGCCGTCGTCGAAGTCGGCGCCGCTGAGTTCGGACTGCAGGTACACCGGGCCGCGCGCGAGCGCGAATTCCAGCGAGTACTTGTCGACGTCGGTGTCCAGGCCGCGGTTGAAGTTGACCAGGGTCGCGCGGCTGTTGTCGGACAGGTGCCCGGCCGGACGCGGCGCGATGCGCAGGCCGTTGGCGCCGTCGCGGCCCGGGTGGTCGTAGTACTCGCGCGCCAGCGACAGGCCCAGGTGCACGGTGTCGCCGAGGTCGTGGCGCGGCGCCCAGGTGCCGCGCGCGCCGAACGCGCGGCCCTTGACCTGCCACACGTCGATGCTTTCCAGGCTGTAGACGCTGCCGCCGACGGTGTAATCGTCGCGCGCGGTGATCCACGCCGCGCCCAGGCGATACAGCGGCGCGACCGAGCTGGCGAACATGCTGCGTTCCATGAACACGCCGTAGTTCGAGCTGATCCGGTCGTCGAGGGTGAAGTACTGCTTGAACTGGCCGATGGTCAGCTTGCCGGCCTTGAAATCGCGGGTGACGTAGACGTCCTTGGCCTCGACGTTGTCGCCGCTGAACTTGTCCTGCAGGCCGGCGAAGTCGCCTTCGATCTTGTAGCCCCAGCCGTAGAACTTGCCCGACACGTCCAGCCACAGCCGGCGCACCTCGGTGTCGTCGGGGTTCGGCGCGCCGCGGCGGTCGTTGTCGAATTCGGCGAAATCCCAGTGGATGCGGCCGCCGAGTTCGGCGGTGACCGGGCGCTCGTCGTCGCCTTCGGCGGCGGCCGCCGGGGCGGCGCACGCGGCGAGCAGGCACAGCGCGACGCACGCGCCGGCGTGGGGGGCAACAGCCATCGATTTATCTCCCGACCCTTCTTTTCCCGCCTCTTTGCGCGCACAACGGCGCGACGGGCGCTTATAGTTGGGTCGGCCCGGACGGCTCTCCCAACCCCTCCAGCGCAGGCTAGGCGGTCGAAGCTGTCAAAGACCTGTCATGGCGCCGGCTCGTCGTCGTATGGAGCGGTCGTGGCCTGCGCGCTGTTGCTCGTCATCCCCGCGAAGGCGGGGATCCAGGGCTTCATCGCGACAGGGCTCTGAAGTCTCTGGATCCCCGCCTTCGCGGGGATGACGGCTTTGGGTTTCGCCGGCCGCTTCCGATTTCGACAAGAGGCGAGGACTACATCGAGTGCGCATCCTGCTAGTCGAGGACAACGCGGACCTGGCCGACGCCATCGTCCGGCGCATGCGCCGCGACGGCCATGCCGTGGACTGGCAGAGCGACGGCCTCAAGGCCGACAGCGTGCTGCGCTACCAGAGCTTCGACCTGATCGTGCTCGACATCGGCCTGCCGCGGCTCGACGGCCTGGGCCTGCTGGCCGGCCTGCGCGATCGCGGCGACGCCACCCCGGTGCTGATGCTGACCGCGCGCGACGGCATCGACGACCGCGTGCGCGCGCTGGATTCCGGCGCCGACGACTACCTCAGCAAGCCCTTCGATTTCCGCGAGTTCGAAGCGCGCTGCCGGGTGCTGCTGCGGCGCAACCGCGGCCAGGCCGCGGCGGTGGTGCAGGTCGGCGGCTTCGCGTTCGACGCCGGCGCGCACCGGGTCACGCTCGACGGCGAGCCCATCGATCTGCCGAACCGCGAATTCCGCCTGCTCGAGATCCTGATCGGAAAGCTCGGCCAGGTGGTCAGCAAGGACGAGATCGGCAACGGTTTGTTCGGCTTCGACGACGAGGCCGGGCCGAACGCGATCGAGCTCTATGTCGGGCGGTTGCGCAAGAAGCTCGCGGCCGCGCCGCTGCGCATCGTTACCGTGCGCGGCGCCGGCTACATGATCGAGGCGGGTTCGGCCGAGGCCGGCGCCGGCGAGGGTGGCGCCGATGGCTGAGCCCGCGCGCGCCGCGGCCGGACGCCGCGACTCGATCCGCAAGACCTTGCTGATCTACCTCGGCGCGCTGTCGCTGATCGGCGCGGCGCTGCTGTTCCTGGCCGCGCGCAGCTACGGCCGCGCCGCCGCCGACCGCTCCTACGACCACCTGCTGATCTCCTCGGCGCTGTCGATCGCCGATTCGGTCGCGCTGGTCGACGGCCAATGGCAGGTCGATCTGCCTTACGCCGCGCTCGATCTGCTGGCGATGGCGCCGGAGGACCGCGTCTATTACCGCGTCGCCAGCCGCGAAGGCTCGACCATCACCGGCTACGCCGACCTGCCTGCGCCGCCGAGCCCGCCGCGCGACGGCCAGCCGCGTTTGTTCGACGCGATGTACCGCGGCGAAAACACCCGCTTCGTCGCGGTCTCGCGCTGGGTCGCCGGGCCGGCCTCGCAGGGCCAGGCCATCGTCCAGGTCGGCCAGACCCGGCGCGCGCGCGAAGCGCTGGCCGACGACATGGTGCTGCGCGCGCTGGTCGCCATCGTGGTGCTGTCGCTGGCGGCGTTGGCGCTGGTGTGGATCGGCGTGTACCGCGCGCTGCGCCCGCTGCAGCGGCTGGAGCGCGAGCTGTCCGAGCGCGATCCCTCCGACCTGCGCCCGGTCGCGCGCGAGGTGCCGGCCGAACTCGACCAGACCGTGGAATCGCTCAACCGCTTCATGGCCCGGCTGTCGGCCAGCAACGAAACCTTGCGCGCGTTCATGGGCGAGGCCGCGCATCAGATGCGCACGCCGCTGGCCGCGCTGCGCGCGCAGGCGCAGCTGGCGCTGGACGAGGACGACCCGGCCGAACAGCGCCGCAGCCTGGAAACCATCGAGCGCAACGCCAGCCACATGAGCCGCCTGCTCAACCAGTTGCTCAGCGACGCCAGCGCGATCCACCGCGCCAACCTGCAGCAGTTCGAAACCGTGGATCTGGCCGAATTGCTGCACCAGGCGATCTTCGAAGCCGTGCCGCAGTCCGGCCCGCGTCCGGAGCTGCACCTGGCCGCGACCAGCGAAGCGCTGCGCGTGCGCGGCGATGCGCTGCTGCTGCGCGAGGCGATCAAGAACCTGATCGACAACGCGCTCAAGCACGGCCGCGCGCCGCTGCAGATCGCGCTGACCGCCTCGGCCGAGAACGTCGCGCCGCTGGCCGTGCTGACCATCGCCGACCACGGCCCCGGCATCGCCCCGGCCGACGCGCAGACCGTGTTCGAACGCTTCGCCCGCGGCCGCGACGCCGCCGCCGGCGGCGCTGGGCTGGGGCTGGCGATCGTCAAGCGCATCGTCGAGGCGCATGGCGGGACGATCGATCTGAGCAACCGCGTCGGCGGCGGGTTGGTGGTGACGTTGCGGCTGCCGAGGGAATTGGTATGAAAAGCGAGGAACGAGTGGAGAGGAACGAGGAACGAGTCCGGCGACCGGGGAAGCGGGCGCTTTACTCGTTCCTCGTTGCTCTTTACTCGTTCCTCGCTTTCAACGCCTGCGCCGCCCCGGGCGACGTCCGAACCTTCAAAAGCCCTCAAGCCACCACCGCCCACCTGCGCATCCACGGCTCGACCGACATCGAGAACTTCGCCGCGGTCATCGCCGATTACCAGAAGCTCAGCCCCGGCACCGAGGTCGAGTATTCGGATCTGGTCGCGCAGGACATCTACAGCCGGTTCCTGCGCACCGCGCCGCGGCAGCGTCCCGACCTGTTGATCAGCAGCGGCATGGACCTGCAGACCAAGCTGGCCAACGACGGCCACGCCCTGGCCCACCGCTCGCCGGCCACCGCCGGGCTGCCGGCGTGGTCGCAGTGGCGGCACGAAGCCTTCGGCATCAGCTACGAGCCGATCGTCATCGTTTACAACAAACGTTTGTTGGCCCCGGCGCAGGTGCCGCGCACCCGCCGCCAGTTGCTGGCGCTGCTGCGCGACCCGGCGGCGAAGCTGGCCGGCCGGGTCGGCACCTACGACGTCGGCCGCAGCAGTGTCGGCTACCTGCTGGCCACCCAGGACCACCAGCTCGGCAGCATGGCCGGGGCGCTGCAGGCCGCGCTCGGCGACAACCGGGTGGTGCTGGAGGAGCGCACCGGGGCGCTGCTGGACCGGGTCGCCCGCGGCCAGCTGGCGCTGGCCTACAACGTGCTGGGCTCCTACGCCCAGGCCCGGATCGACGCCGGCGCGCCGCTCGGGATCGTGTTGCCCGAGGACTACACCCTGGTGCTGCTGCGCACCGCACTGATCCCGCGCGAGGCCGCCAACGCGGTCGAGGCCGGGCGTTTTCTCGACTATCTGCTGTCGCCGCGCGGCCAGGCGGTACTGGCCCGCCAGGTCGGCCTGCAGCCGATCCGCTCGCCCACCGGCGCCGCGCTGGCGCCGCAGGCCGGCGACGGCGCGCGGGTGCGCGCGCTGCGGCCGATCCCGCTCGGGCCGGGCCTGCTGGTCTATCTGGATGCGCTCAAACGCCGGCAGTTCCTCGACGCCTGGCGCAGCACGGTGCAGCCGCGCGACGCCAAGCCCGGCGCCGCGGGGCCGTAGTGCGCCGCCGCATGCCCGCCCTGTGCGTTCCATACCATAGCGTCGGGCGTCCCGGCCGCTATGGTGAGACGGGCCGGCCGTTGGGGCAAAGCCGCGCGGTGCCGGCGCGGTTACAACCGGGACAACTCCAAAGTACTAATGAACAGGTGCCCGCGGCCGCGCGAAACCGCCGGGTGCATCCATTAGACTGCTGATCCACTCCACTTTCGCGCCCCTTGCCACGGCTGCCTTTGCGATGTCCGACAACGATCTGAAAACCGCCGCGCTCGACTACCACCGCCTCAGCCCGCCGGGCAAGATCAAGGTCACCGCGACCAAGCCGATGGTCACCCAGCGCGACCTGGCCCTGGCGTACTCGCCGGGCGTGGCCTACGCCTGCGAGGCCATCGTCGAAGACCCCAACACCGCCAGCGAGCTCACCGCGCGCGGCAACTTGGTGGCGGTGATCAGCAACGGCACCGCCGTGCTGGGTCTCGGCGACATCGGCCCGCTCGCCGGCAAGCCGGTGATGGAAGGCAAGGGCGTGCTGTTCCAGAAGTTCGCCGGCATCGACGTGTTCGACATCGAAATCGACGAGCGCGATCCCGACAAGCTGGTCGACATCATCGCCTCGCTGGAACCGACCTTCGGCGGCATCAACCTCGAAGACATCAAGGCGCCGGAATGCTTCATCGTCGAGCGCAAGCTGCGCGAGCGGATGAAGATCCCGGTGTTCCACGACGACCAGCACGGCACCGCGATCATCGTCGGCTCGGCGGTGCTCAACGCGCTGGAGATCGTCGGCAAGGACATCGGCGAAGTGAAGCTCGCCACCAGCGGCGCCGGCGCGGCCGGCATCGCCTGCCTCGACATGCTGGTGGCGCTGGGCCTGAAGCCCGAGAACATCCTCGCGGTGGACCGCGACGGCGTGCTCTACACCGGCCGCGGCAAGATGGACCCGGACAAGGAGCGCTACGCGCGCGACACCGACAAGCGCAGCCTGGCCGACATCGTCGCCGGCGCCGACATCTTCCTCGGCCTGTCCGCCGGCGGCGTGCTCAAGCCGGAGATGGTCGCGACCATGGCCGACAAGCCGATCATCCTGGCGCTGGCCAACCCGTACCCGGAAATCCTGCCGGAAGACGCCAAGGCCGTGCGCCCGGACTGCATCGTCGCCACCGGCCGTTCGGACTACCCGAACCAGGTCAACAACGCGCTGTGCTTCCCCTACATCTTCCGCGGCGCGCTCGATGTCGGCGCCACGGTGATCAACGAGGACATGAAGCTGGCCTGCGTGCGCGCGATCGCGGCGCTGGCGCGGATGGAGTCGTCCGACCTGGGCAGCGCCTACGGCGGCGACGTCCCCACGTTCGGTCCGGAATACCTGATCCCGCGTCCGTTCGACCCGCGCCTGCTGGTGATGCTGGCCCCGGCCGTGGCCAAGGCGGCGATGGAGTCCGGCGTGGCCTCGCGTCCGATCGCCGACATGGACGCCTACGAGGAAAAGCTCAGCCAGTACATCTACCGCACCGGCCTGCTGATGAAGCCGGTCTACGACCGCGCCCGCGCCGACCGCAAGCGCGTGGTCTACGCCGAAGGCGAGGAAGAGACCGTGCTGCGCGCGGTGCAGACGGTGATCGACGAAGAACTGGCGTTCCCGATCCTGATCGGCCGCCCCGACGTCATCGACACCCGGATCAAGCGCCTGGGCCTGCGCATGCGCGAGGGCGTGGACTTCGAGCTGACCAACATCAACGACGATCCGCGCTTCAACGACTACTGGCAGCAGTACCACGCGCTGACCGAGCGCCGCGGCGTGACCCCGGCGGCGGCGAAGAACCTGCTGCGTTCGCGGCCGACCCTGATCGCGGCGCTGATGGTCGAGCGCGGCGAAGCCGACGCGATGATCTCCGGGCTCGTCGGCCGCTTCCACAAGAAGCTCGGCTACATGCGCAGCATCTTCGACTTCGACCCGGGCGTGTCCGGCACCTCGGCGATGACCGGCGTGATCAACGACCAGGGCGCGTGGTTCTTCCTCGACACCCACGTGCAGGTCGACCCGACCGCCGAGCAGATCGCCGAAGCCACCCTGCAGGCCACCTACCGCCTGCGCCTGTTCGGGATCGAGCCGAAGGTGGCGCTGCTGTCGCACTCCAACTACGGCAGCCACGACAATCCGTCGGCGGCGAAGATGCGCAAGGCCCGGCAGATCATCCAGCAGCGCATGCCCAAGCTGGAGATGGACGGCGAAATGCAGGCCGACACCGCCTGGGACGACGTGCTGCGCAAGCGCATCTTCCCCAACGCGACCCTGCACGGCCGCGCCAACCTGTTCGTCCTGCCGAACCTGGACGCGGCCAACATCACCTACAACATGGTGCGGGTGATGACCGACGGCGTCGCCATCGGCCCGATCCTGATGGGCCTGGACAAGCCGGCGCACATCCTGACTCCGGCCTCGACCCCCCGACGAGTGGTCAACATGACCGCCATCGCCGCCGTAGACGCGCAGATCCGCCAGGCGCGAGAATCCGGTCGCAAGGGCCTGGCCGAGCTGGGCGGAGCCTGACCGGATGGGCGGTCGGGCGAAGGGGGCGAACTGAACGCCGTACTGAACGAGCTGCCAGCGGTGACCCCGCTGCCGGTGCTGGAAACCGTGGCCGAACCCCGGCCGCGGGTCAGCATCCTGCTGCTGTGCTTCCGCGACGCGGACTACATCCGCGCCGCGCTCGACAGCGCCTTCGCCCAGACCGTCCCCTGCGAAATCATCGTCTCCAACGACTGCTCCGGCGACGGCACCTTCGAAATCGCCGAGGAAATGATCGCGGCCTATCGCGGCCCGCACTGGGTGCATATCCGCAAGACCGAACGCAACCTCGGCGTGTCCGCGCACTTCAACGACGTGATGCCGCTGGCCCGCGGCGAGATCATCGTGATGATGGCCGGCGACGACATCGCCTACCCCGAGCGGGTGGCGACCATCGTGCGCGCCTTCGACGAGCACCCGCAGGCGAAGGTGCTGGGCAGCGACTTCGACGCCATCGGCAGCCAGGGCGAGCCGATCCAGGTCAGCTTCCGCCAGCGCCCGGAGCGCTACGAGTTCGAGTACTACGTGCGCATCGGCCGGCTGATCGGCCTGCTCGGCGCGACCATGGCGTTCCGGCGCGAGGTCTACGACCGCTTCGGCCCGCTGCTGGGTCCGATCGAGGACAACGCGCTGAGCCTGCGCGGCGCCTTGCTCGGCCAATCCTTGAACCTGCGCCAGCCGCTGATCCAGTACCGCCGCCACCCCGGCAGCGTCAGCGGCACCGTATTCGCCCGCGACGAACCGCGCGCGCTGGCCACCCGCCGCCGCTACGAACGCACCGTGCAGTTCTACCGCGGCACCGCCGACGACCTGGAAGCCTGCCTGCGCAAGATGCCGGAACTGCCGCGCAGCAAGCGCCGCCTGGCCGAACAGGTGCTGGCGATGTACCGGATCGAAGCCGACGCGCGCGAAGCGATCCTGCTGCACCCGCGCTGGCGCTGGCTCGGCCCGATGCTGCGCGGCCTCGGGCAGCGCGGCCTGCGCCGCAAGAGCGCCGAGCGCGCGCTCAAGCTGCTGCTGCCACGCTCGTGGTTCGGCCTGCGCTGAGGTGGGAGGGCCTTCAGGCCCGATGCTTTCGTCCCAGTTCGCCGCGCTGCGCGCCATCTACCTGTAGGAGCGGCGCGAGCCGCGACCGCGACATCGCGCTTACGACGTACTTGAGGTTTCGCGGTCGCGGCTCGCGCCGCTCCTACAGGGAGCGTCCGTCGCCTGCGCCGAGGATTTGAGGCATGACCTGGTACCTGAGCCTGTCCCCGCCACCGCAGCGCCCCGGCCCGATCCCGGCGCAGCCGGTGATCGATTACCTCGCCGCGCAGCCGGAACTGCGCCGCGTCGAAGCCTACGAATTCGCGAGCGCCGACGGCCTGCCGTGGCTGCGGGTGATCGTCGCCGAAACCCGCCCGGGCGGCGGCTACCGCTACGACGCCGGCGATGCGGCGCCGGAGCGGATCGACCTGATCGAGCTGCTGTGCGCCTACGACCGTCCGCCGGACTGGTACGAAGCGCTGGCCTGCCGCATCGCCGCCGAGTTGGATTGGGTGGCGGTCGAGGAAAGCGAAGAGCGGCGGATCTGGCCGCGGTGAGCGCGTGGTTGCGGGGTGCGTCGTAAGCGAAGTGGCGCGGTCGCGACTCGCGTCGCTCCTACAGGTAGCCCAGATCGATCCGAAGCCCCTGTAGGAGCGACGCGAGTCGCGACCGCGCCACCCCGCTTACGACGCAACCGCCCTCAACCCCTCACCGCACCGAATCCACGTGGTAATCCGCATGCGGCCGTTCGAAGAACTGCCGCCCCAGCGCCTCGGCCGCCGCCATCGCCCCGTGCCGGTCCTGCGACACCGACCCGCGCCGGTCGCCCTGCCCATGCACCGCGCCGACGAACTGCGAATGGGTGTAGCGCGCGTACTCCTGCATCTGATGGACCAGGCTCAGCGCGATGGTCGGATACATCTCCTCCGACGCCGTCAGCAACGCCACCCGCTTGCCCTGGATCCGCTCGCGCACCCGCTGCGAATCCGGATAGCTGCGCGCCACATAGCAGAACATCCGGTCGAAGAACGCCTTGGCCTGCGACGACATGCCGTACCAGTACACCGGCGAGGCCAGCGCGAAGCCGTCGGCGTCGAGGAAATGCTCGAAGAAGAAATCGGCGTAACCGTCGTCGATGCGGCAGCGGCCATGCTCGTCGCGGCAATCGCGGCAGTCGCGCAGGAAGGTCTGCATCAGGTCGTCGGCGAAATGCAGCGAGGCGTCGAGCCCGGCCGCGCGCGCGCCGCGCAAGGCGGCTTGCGCGAGCGCGGCGCTGTTGCCGTTGCGGCGGGGGCTGGCGACGAGGATCAGCAGGCGGTAGGGGCGGTCGGCGGTCATCTGAGCGGTCGGTAGAGGGCTGGGGTGAATCTATTTCTCGCCACCGACCGGCTCAAATGACCATAATTGATCCAGCATGAGCCAGATTCAGGCCTGACCGATGTTCGCCGAGCTCCCCCTGACCGCCCTGCGCAGCTTCGAAGCCGCCGCCCGCCTGTCCAGCTTCAAGGCCGCGGCCGAGGAACTGCACGTCACCCCGACCGCGATCTCGCACCAGATCCGCCAGCTCGAAAGCTGGCTCGGCCGGCCCCTGTTCCAGCGCCAGCCGCGCGGCGTCGCCCTCACCGACGACGGCCGCCGGCTGTTCCGCGACGTGCACGGCGCCCTGCTCGAAGTGGCGCAATCCGTCGCCGCGTTGCGCCCGCGGCCCGACGCCGGCTGCCTGACCGTCACCACCTCGACCTCGTTCGCCGCGCTGTGGCTGGTGCCGCGGCTGGGCCGCTTCTACGCGCGGCATCCCGACATCGCCGTGCGCATCGACACCAGCGCGCAGGTGGTCGACCTGGAACAAAACGCCGGCGTCGACCTCGCGATCCGCTACGGCGGCGCGGTGCCGGCGGGCCTGCACCGGCACGGCGGCCTGCGCGAGTTCTTCGGCGTGTACGGCGCGCCGGGGCAGGCGCAGGTCGAAGCGGCCAAATCGCCGCCGACCTTGATCACCGTGGAATGGGGCGATTCGCAGCTGTACTGCCGCACCTGGGATGCGTGGTGCGAACTCGCCGGCGTGGATTGGACCCAGCGCGCGCCGACGGTGCGCGCTTACGACGAAGAGCACTACGCGATGTACGCCGCCGGCGCCGGGCAGGGGTTGGTGCTGGCGAGTTCGGTGGTCGTCGCAGGCAACGTGGCGCGCGGGTTGCTGGAGCCGTATCGGCCGGAGATCGTGGTGCCGGGCGAGACGTATCACGTGCTGTGCGTGCCGGGGCGCGAGCGGCATCCGCCGGTGCGGGCGTTCTTGCGTTGGCTGGACGAAGAGATGCTGCAGTAAGCGACCCCGTTCCCCGATCGCAATGACCTGCTCCCTCTCCCGCTTGCGGGAGAGGGCTGGGGTGAGGGCAGCGAGCGCCAAAGGCGCAAGCCGCTTTCGCCGCGACCGCGCACGCCCTCACCCCAACCCCTCTCCCGCAAGCGGGAGAGGGGCTTTGGATGCGTCGGCTCAGGTCAGCGCCATCTCCTTCGGCAGCCAGGCCAGCGCGAACTCCCGCAACGCCCGCACCCGCGCCGACCGGCGCAAATCCGGATGGATCGCGAACCACAGCTCCGTCGGCACTTCCGCCAACGGTTGCGACACCTGCTTCACCCCGCCGGCCGCATCGGCGAAATAGCAAGGCAACAGCGCCTTGCCGACCCCCGCCTTGCACGCCGCCAACGCCGCCGGCAGCGAATTCACCCGCATCGCGATCCGCGCCTCGTCCACGTTGGCGCGCAGCCACAGCGCCGAGGACAGATGCGACAGGTTGTCGTCGAACCCGACCCACACGCCATCGTTCAACGCCTCGCGCTTGCCGACTTTCGCGCCGCTGGCCGCATACACCGCGGTCGCGATCGACCCCACCCGCCGCACCGACAACCCGTTCGGCATCAACGCGCACGCCCGCAGCGCCACGTCCGCCTCGGGCTGCTGCAGATTCACGAACGCATTCGATACCGACAGATCGCAGCCGATCTGCGGATGCGCCGCGGTGAACGCCGCGCACAAGCGCGCCGCCACTTCGGCCAGCGTGTCCGGAATCGTGATCCGCAACCGCGCCCCGCCGCGCGCATCGCGCCCGGCCAACTGCCGCTGCAGCTGATCGGCATCGTCGAGAATCCGCTGCGCGCCTTCGATGGCGACCGCGCCGGCCTCGGTGGCCGTGTAACCCGTGCGGCTGCGCCGGAACAACGGCGTCCCCGCGCGCGCCTCGATCGCGCCGAGCCGGCGGAACGCGCTGGAATGATCCAGCGCCAGCGCCTTGGCCGCGCCGCTGAGGCTGCCGTGCGCGCCGATCGCGCGCAGCAGTTCGAAGTCTTCCAACGACAGGCGGGCGGTTTGCCGCATACGCAAGCGATCCTTGTAAGCGCGCCGTATTCCAGGCGCCGGGCCGGACGAGGAGAGTAGCGCCATCTCCCCTGCGGACCACCATCATGAAGCTCTACTACACCCCGTACACCTGCTCCTTCGCCCCGCACATCGTCGCCCGCGAGCTCGGCCTGCCGCTGCAACTGCGCCGCGTGCGCCTGGGCCCCGACGCCCGCGTCCTCAGCGACGACCGCGACTACCGCGAACTCAGCCCGCTCGGCTACGTCCCGCTGCTGGAGCTCGACGACGGCCGCCTGCTGCGCGAAGGCGTGGCGATCCTGCGCTACCTCGGCGACCAGGACCCCGCCGCCGGCCTCAGCGCCCCGCTCGGCAGCTTCGAGCGCGCCGAGCAGGACCAGTGGCTGACCTACATCAACTCCGAACTGCACAAGACCTTCAGCCCGTGGCTGTTCCATCCCGAGTACGGCGAGGCCAGCGTGCGCGTCGCCGGCGAGCGTCTGCAGCCGCGCCTGGCCCTGGTCGACCGCCACCTGGAGGGCCGCGAATTCCTCGGCGAGCGCTTCGGCATCGCCGACGCCTACCTCTACACCGTCGCCGGCTGGACCAAGCTGCTGAAGATCGATTTGGCCCCGTACCCGCACCTGGCCGCGTACCTGGCCCGTCTCGAACAGCGCCCGAGCGTGCGCGAAGCCCTGCGCGCCGAGCGCGAGGACGCCAAGCCATGAGCGCCGGGATCGCGTGGGTCATGCTGATCGCCGCCGGCCTGATCGACGTGGCCTGGGCGTTGAGCATGAAGCTGTCCAACGGCTACACCCGGCCCGGTTGGACCGCGGTATCGCTGATCGCCCTGGGCGCGTTCGTGTGGCTGCTCGGCCGCGCGTTGACCGCGTTGCCGGTGGGCGTGGCGTATGCGGTGTGGACCGGGATCGGCGCGGCGGGGACGGTGTTGATCGGGTCGGTGTTGTTTGGGGAGTCGATCACGCCGTTGAAGCTGGGTGGGATCGGGTTGATCGTCGGCGGGATCGTGTTGTTGCGCAGCGCGCCGGCGTGAGGCGTCTCGGCTAACGGATCGTTTCTCCGTAGTTCGGTTGTCGCGGTCGCGACTTGCGTCGCTCCTACAGGGGCTTCGGAGCCATCTGGGCTACCTGTAGGAGCGGCGCAAGCCGCGACCGCGCAACCAACCGCCGGGACCGCAACCTTCCGCTCCGCCCAGACGGCATCCCAATACGGATACTCCCGCACCCGCTCCACCAACCCCGCCCGCACCGGATTCATCACCACATACCTCGCCATCGCCACCAACCCCTCGTCCTTCCGCAACGCCCGGTCGTGATACGCCGACGCCCACACCGCCCAAGGCACCGTCGCCCCCATCGCCGCGCGCACCCGCCGCGAACTCGCACATTTGAGCTGCCGCACCAGCGCCGGCAGCGATTCATCCGGCGCGAGTTCGATAACCCCATGCCAGTGATCCGGCATCAGCACCCAGGCCAGCAGCGTCGAACGCGCCCACGAACGCCGATCCAGCAACGCTGCCAGTGCGGCTTCGGCCAACAGCCCGTTCGTGAACCAGGCGGTGCGCCCCTGCGTCACGAAGGTCAGCAGGTAAATCCGTTGCGCTTCCGAGACCCGGCCGCGGCGTAAAGCCGCGTGGCCGCGAACCGGCGCGAGAGCCATCGATTCGTCCATGAGCCCAGCGTCGCCAGCGGGGCCGGAACGCCAAATCGGGAAAAGCCGCCGGGCCGGGTCGGATTACGCCGGATAGGGGCGTAGCGCCGGCCATCGTATTGACGCGGTCGCGGCTCGCGCCGCTCCTACAGGTAGCCCATGTAGGAGCGGCGCGAGCCGCGACCGCGCCAATTCAACCGCCGGCGCCCCCAACCACACGCCCGCGTATCCACCCACCCGCCACCCCAAACCCCCTAGCCAAAACGGACTATCCCACCCCTCCGACCACCTAAAGCAAGCCGCCACGCACCCCCCGTTTGTTAGACTCGACGCTCTAATCCGCCCCCACAAACACGAGGCGCGGCCACAGGGGCCGCGAGATCGATGAACCAGCCGCTTGCCAGCTCCCTGCACGACCTGCTGCAGAACGACCCCGACCCGACCGAGACCCAGGAATGGGTCGAATCCGTACAGGCCGTCATCGCCCGCGACGGCGCCGAGCGCGCCCATCAGCTGCTTGAGGGCATGGTCGAGGTGACCCGCCGAGCCGGCGCCCACCTGCCGTTCCAGCCGACCACCGAATACATCAACACCATCCCGCCGCACCTGGAGGCCAAGAGCCCCGGCGACGCCGCGATGGAATGGCGGATCCGCTCGCTGATCCGCTGGAACGCCATGGCGATGGTCGTGCGCGCCAACCGCAAGCCAGGCGACCTCGGCGGCCACATCGCCAGCTTCGCCTCCGCGGCCACCTTGTACGACGTCGGCTTCAACCACTTCTGGCGCGCCCCCTCGGCCGACCACCCGGGCGACCTCATCGGCATCCAGGGCCACAGCTCGCCGGGCATCTACTCGCGCTCGTTCCTGGAAGGCCGCATCAGCGAATCGCAGATCGACCACTTCCGCATGGAAGTCGACGGCCGCGGCGTCAGCTCGTACCCGCACCCGTGGCTGATGCCCGATTACTGGCAGATCCCGACCGTGTCGATGGGCCTGGGCCCGATCAGCGCGATCTACCAGGCGCGCAACTGGAAGTACCTCGAAGGCCGCGGCCTGATGCCGAAGTCCGACCGCAAGGTCTGGGCCTTCCTCGGCGACGGCGAGACGGACGAACCCGAATCGCTCGGCGCGATCTCCGTCGCCGGCCGCGAAGGCCTCGACAACCTGATCTTCGTCGTCAACTGCAACCTGCAGCGCCTCGACGGCCCGGTGCGCGGCAACGGCAAGATCATCCAGGAACTCGAAGGCCAGTTCCGCGGCGCCGGCTGGAACGTCATCAAGACCATCTGGGGCAGCTACTGGGATCCGCTCCTGGCGCGCGACACCACCGGCAAGCTGCGCCAGCTGATGATGGAAACCGTCGACGGCGAATACCAGAACTGCAAGGCCTTCGGCGGCAAGTACACCCGCGACAACTTCTTCGGCAAATACCCGGAAACCGCCGCGCTGGTCGCCAACCTGTCCGACGAGGACATCTGGCGCCTCAACCGCGGCGGCCACGACCCGCACAAGGTCTACGCGGCTTATCACGAAGCCGTGAACACCAAGGGCATGCCCACCGTGATCCTGGCCAAGACGGTCAAGGGCTACGGCATGGGCGCGTCGGGCGAATCGCTGAACCCGACCCACGGCACCAAGAAGATGGACGACGAAGCCGTCCGTCTGTTCCGCGACCGCTTCAACATCCCGGTCACCGACGAACAGCTCAAGGACGGCGCCGTGCCGTTCTACCACCCCGGCGACAAGTCGCCGGAGATCGAATACATGCACGAGCGCCGCAAGGCGCTGGGCGGCTACCTGCCGCAGCGCCGCCGCAAGGCCAGCACCTCGCTCGATGTGCCCAAGCTCGAAACTTACGACCGCCTGCTCAAGAGCACCGGCGATCGCGAGATCAGCACCACGATGTCGTTCGTGCAAGCGCTCAACATCGCCCTGCGCGACAAGCAGGTCGGCCCGCGCCTCGTTCCCATCGTCGCCGACGAAGCCCGCACCTTCGGCATGGAAGGCCTGTTCCGCCAGCTCGGCATCTACGCCCCGCACGGCCAGAAGTACAAGCCGGTCGACCGCGACCAGCTCATGTACTACCGCGAAGACACCACCGGCCAGGTGCTGGAAGAAGGCATCACCGAAGCCGGCGCGTTCGCGTCCTGGCTCGCCGCCGCCACCAGCTACAGCACCAACGACCTGCAGATGCTGCCGCTGTACATCTACTACTCGATGTTCGGCTTCCAGCGCATCGGCGACAGCGCCTGGCAGGCCGCCGACATGCGCGCGCGCGGCTTCCTGCTCGGCGCCACCGCCGGCCGCACCACCCTCAACGGCGAAGGCCTGCAGCACGAAGACGGCCACAGCATGGTCCAGGCCGGCCTGATCCCGAACTGCCGCAGCTACGACCCCACCTTCAGCTACGAGGTCGTGACCCTGTTCCAGCACGGCATGCAGCGCATGCTGACCGAACAGCAGGATGAGTACTGGTACCTCACCCTGATGAACGAAAACTACCCGCACCCCGACATGCCCGAAGGCGCCGCCGAAGGCATCATCAAGGGCATGTACCTGCTCAAGGACGCCGGCAAGCCCAAGAAGGGCGAACTGCGCGTGCAACTGATGGGCAGCGGCACCATCCTGCGCGAAGCCATCGCCGCGGCCGAACTGCTGGACAAGGACTTTGGCGTCACCGCCGACATCTGGTCGTGCCCCAGCTTCAACGAGCTCGCCCGCGACGCCGTCGACTGCGAACGCTTCAACCGCTTCAACCCGGAAGCGAAGACCCCGCGCAAGCCGTACATCACCGAGCTGCTGGAAGGCCGTCAGGGCCCGGCGATCGCCGCGACCGACTACATCCGCGTGTACCCGGAGCAGGTGCGCGCTTACGTGCCGATGCGCTACACCGTGCTCGGCACCGATGGGTTCGGGCGGTCGGATACGCGGGCGAACCTGCGGCGTCACTTCGAGGTCGATCGGTACTACATCGCCCATGCGGCCATTGCGGCGCTCGCGGCGGAAGGGAAGATGACCGGGAAGGATGTGGCTCGGGCGATCAAGCAGTACAAGATTGATATAGAGAAGCCTAATCCTATTGCCGTGTAAAAGAAGGCCCGGTTTCGGGCCTTCTTTTTTATTGGGTTTTTTGCCTTGGTCGCGCTGGTTTTGTAGCTGACTGGCTGTTAATTCAAAGGATGATTTATGCAGGCACTACTAAATGCGTCCGCCACTACAGCAGGCTCCCTCTTTTCGAATTCAACTTTCGAAGTGCCGCTTTATCAGCGGGAGTATGCATGGCAGCAGGATGAGGTTTCAGAATTTTGGGGCGATCTGAAAAGTTCAGCGGGCGAGGATACTTATTTCCTGGGTCTGTTGATACTTACTGAGGAGGGAGGCAGAAATCACGTCGTAGACGGGCAGCAACGGCTTCTGACTCTTACGCTTCTTGCTGCAATTCTTAATCACGAGGCATTGAAGGTTGGGCGTAAGGCCTTGGCTGAGCGAATTCAATCCGATTTCCTCTACGCAATAGATTATGAAACAGACGAGGTGAAGCCCCGCGTAAAACTTTCCGACACAATTGACGACGCTACTCTTCAGTCGCTTATTAGGAACGGAAAGGTTCAGCAGCTTGAACTGCTTGACGAGGATTCTTTATCGAAGAGGATGTACGAAGCCTATTCTTTTTTGGAGAAGGAGCTTCAAAAGGATTTAAAAGAGGATCCCTTTAAAAAGCTTGGGGTCTGGACTGAGTTTATAACGAATAAGCTCTATTTTGCTGTCTTTGTGCATCCGGATGCTGCCTCTGCATATCGTGTGTTCGAGGTAATTAATACTCGTGGGCGAGAGTTGACTACGGCGGATCTGTTAAAAAATTACGTCTTAAGCCAAACGCCAGTAGCGGAGCGAAATAAGCGATACGAACAGTGGCAGAGAATTGCGAGGAACTTTACTGTCGCTGGTTCCAGTTCATTTGTTCAGTATATTCGACATGTAGTAACGGTTCGTGGTGGCTACATCTTGCCCAAGGACCTTTTTGACTTTATAGCGCAGAGGCAGACTTTCGGCTCAAGGCAGCCTCCGACGATTCCGGAGCTTATGAATGAGTTGGAAGCCAATTTGCCGATTTATTTGCAAATGATAGATCCAACTCTTGATGGGCCGGCCGACAATGAGGCTCTCCGGATCTTTTCTGCTTTCGATAGTCTCGGGGTAATTTCCGTCAGGCCGTTATTACTGGCGATCGCCAATGTGCCCTCGCCTATTGATGGCATGCGTTATGTTTTGCGACTAGTTGTTAGAAGAATAGTTGCCGGAAATCTAGGAACTGGTAACGTTGAGAGGCTGCTAAGTGAAGCTGCTAGAAACGTTGCTCAAGCGAACGAATGGAGTGCGGCTACTTCTGCAATGATCTCTTTAGATCCATCAGACGAAGCATTTTTGGAGCAGTTTGAAACGCGTTCTTTCAATAAGGCGGTCCTCGCTTTTCTGCGAAGATCTGTAGTTCAGAAAGATATGACTCCCGATCACAGCGGGATTCTTCACTTCATAGCGCCTCGTCAGCAAATAGCGTGGGAAGGATTAACTGAAGAGCAAATGTCCTATTGGGGCGGGACGATCGCTAATACCTATTTGGCCACTGTCGATAGAAGGCCGAAAGCTGCTAGCACATGGGAAGGTGTGAAGGCAGTTTTGTTGCCTTCAGGGGTGCCAAAAGAAATTACGCAAAATCTTCAGGAGCTTGAGGGTTGGAATGAACAATCTATTCAGAAGATTGCCGAAATTCTTACCGAAGCAGCTAAAAAAGTCTGGTGTGACTGAGATGGTTGCTTCCTCTGACGAATTTGCGGTTTTAGAGGATGTTCTGGATAGGCGCGTTCCTATCGATTCACTCAATACGCTTAAGCTTGCCCTGCAAGGGAAGAAATTTGGAGAAAGGAAACTCGATGAAATTGCAATCGGGATTGATGCGAACGTTTTCTTAAAACTATCTAATCATACTCGCCTGACTGACATCATCGATTATTTTGGCGCCCGGCACAAAGCGTCTTTAATAATTCCTGGTCAGATAATTCAGGAGTTTTGGAATAATCAATTTGCTGCTTTGCAGTCGGTATCTGTTTCATTGAAGAAGAATTTTGAATCTTTTAATGCCGATATGCAGCGAGTTGACTCTCGTTTCGGTGAATTCTCGGAGAAATTTTCTTCGCTAGCTGAAGAAATGGCTTCAGACTTCGGCTATGTGCGTGATGCTAAGACGGTCGCAAATCTGGCAAGCATTTGTGAGATGCTCGCTGCTAAGGCGAAAGTCAGCTACGTTCCAAGAGCAAGATTTCAGTCTATTGCACGTCATCGGAAACGTACTAAAACGCCGCCTGGATTCAAAGACGATTTGGATGGTGATTTCTACGTCTGGGCTGATTTTCTTTCGGGATTAAGTAAGGCTAAAGGCGTTGGCGAGGCTTTTGAGCATTGTGTGCTTGTTACCGATGATAAAAAGCCAGACTGGAGCATTGGTGGGTCGACGCATCCTATTCTTGTGGCCGAAGTGCTTTCACTCGTTGGTTCAACATTCGAGATTTGGGGGCTTGATCGTTTCGCGAGAGAGATAGTTAGCTTTATTGATGCAACTGGTGCCGCAGAGTAGTTCATATCTCTAGGTGATGTGGGTATTGGGTTGGGCTCGTGATAGATCTCACATATTACGTTTATCGTTATTACGTTTATCGAAATTGACTCCGCAGAATATTTTCACAACTCTCTTCGTAGATGCGTATGGCACCTTGCCTCGCGCTTGACAGTGAACATCGAAGGAGGGAGTTGAAATGGGTTTGCCGCAAGAAACGGCCGCGGTCCGCATCAACCGCTACGAAAAGGGCGTCCACGACGCCGGTCTGGCCACCGCGCGCCGCATCGCGCAGTCGCTGGGCGTCCCGCTCGCCTTCCTCTACGCCGACACCGACGTGCTGGCCGAGGCCATCCTGACCCTGGGCCTGCTGTCCAAGTCCGAGCA
>NZ_LXSD01000402.1:37093-43020 GCF_017168095.1 Lysobacter enzymogenes
GCTGTCCAAGTCCGAGCAGCGCAAGGCCGTGGCCGACCTCAAGGCCCGGCTGGCGCAGGCGGGCGGGGCGGACGAGAAGAGTTGATGCCAACAACAGTCAGGTTGTATGCGTCACGGCCGGGCGGATGGCGGGCCCAGGTGCGCGGGTAACTCAGGTACTTGATCGGCCGGAGATGTCTGCCGTTTGCTGGGTGCCCACGATGAAAGTGAAGCAGTCGTCAATCATCGAGTCGAGGGGCATCCGACCTCGCCCCTTCAAGCAGCATTCCCATACCGTCAGTACCCGCCAACCAGAGGCCAGCAGATCCTGAAGTGCCTTGGCATCACGAGATTGGTTGCCGCTGATCTTCGTTTGCCAGAAATCAGGACGAGTCGCGGGGAGATGAAACATGGGGCAGTTGTGCCCATGCCAGAAGCAGCCGTGGACGAAGATAACGGCCCGGTACTTTGGAAACACCAGGTCCGGACGCCCCGGCAGACTGCGATCCTGCAGCCGGTAGCGCAGGCCGCGCGCATGCAGTCCGCGGCGCACGATCATTTCGGGCTTGGTATCACGGCCGCGGATGCGGCTCATGTTGCGCTGACGCTGCTCCGGGGTGTGGACGTCCGCCATTACCGCGCCGTCTGTGTCGCATCCGCCACAAGAGTCTGCAAAGTTGCCCGCAACTCGTCTGTGCTCATCCCGGGGCGCAGCGTGACTGCGCCGAACCGGAACTTGTCGCGGTACTGCGGGTGAAACAACCGCCCGGGCATCGGCGTAGCGCGGAAGTCTGTGTCTACGGCGGGAACATGCGGCGTCAGCAGATAGGCCGCAGTAACGATGCCTTCGCATTCGCCGGTTCCGGCTTCCCGAACCAGCGCGTCGCGATAAGTGTGGATCGAGTTCAGTGCGTCATTCAGACCGTCATTGATGCGGTACTTGGCATCCAGCACGATCACCTGGCGCAGGCCGTTACCGAGTCCGGTGTCGGTCAGTACCACGTCGGGCACCATAGTGCGGCTGAAGCTGCCTTCGCCGTCGGGTGCCAGCCAGTACTCTTTGTATTGACGTTGGAAACACAGTGCTTTGTCAGCACCCAGCGAGACGGAGATCGCGCCGGCCTGCAAGGTCACGCCTCCGGCCGCGTCCGTAGTGAACAAGCTGTCCAGCGTGATGCCGTCAGGGCTGTATTCCTGCACCGCAGCGCGCAACAGCCGCAGGAAGCACCACAGTTCATAAAGCTCGTAAGTACGGGCCAACGGCATCTGGAGAAAGTCGCCGGACAGTGCGGCCAGCCCCAGATTCATGTCTTGCCACAGCCGATAGAAGCGGTGATAGACGGGGTCATTGCGGAAGAGCGATGACATTTGCAGCGCAGCGGGTCCGTCACCGACATCCGACATGAAGCCCGTGCCGGATGCCAATTGCAGTTGACGCGACATCTGTCTTGCACGGGCAGCCCAGTGCCCGGCGGTGCTCAGAATTTCAGAATCGTCTGAAGGTGCAGCCTTTGCCAAAGCTTCGGCGATTCCGGACAGCCATGCGGCCCAAGAGCGCAGGCAGGCTTTGATTTGCCGGTGCTCCGGGATGTCGACGCTGTTGCGATGGCGGCGCACGGTGATGTGCGCCGGCAAGCGGCCACCCAGGGTCTGGGGGAGTCGCGACGGGCCGGGCCGCTCCGTCCGGACAACACCGGTTCGAAAAGATCTGAGGATTTCCGGACCGGTGGCTCTTCTGGCCTGGTGCGCGGGCAGGGTGATCTGCTCGGCACAAAGGAAATGCCGGGGCGACCGCAAGATCGCGTCTACCGATTGGAGCAACTCTTCACAGCGTGAGCGCAGGAACTCCAGGCGGGCCAGTGGCGGAGGTTGGTTGCCTCGCTGCCGGGCAATGCCAGTGCGGAACGCGCTGAGCGAGAACAGGGCGAACGTATCTTCCAAAATCTCCCGCACCATCGCATCGAAATCGTCGCGCGTAAGTTTGCGCAAATCCGGATCGGTGGTGATAGTGAAGTGACGAGTGCCTGCACCGGGGATCCGCAGCGCTGCATCCGCAACGCCCGCATGGAAGCCGGGAGTCCAGCGCCACTTGGCCGTGCGGAGATCGCGCGATCGCAGTGCCTCCAGTGGCGCATCATCCAGCAGCAAGTCGGCAGTGGCCGCCTCATCGCACTCGCGCAGCTCGAACAGATAGGAGGCCCCCTCACGAATCTCGCCTGGCGGGATGGCATCCGGCGCCGGCCAGACCTGCCAGGAGGCTCCCTTGTTCTCGCGCTGGATGTAAAGCGCCGCCACGGTCAGCGCATCGCCTGGAACGACCCGAATTCATCCAGGTCACTGATCAGTCGCTGGATGTAGGCTTTTGCTCTGGGGAGCCTGTCACAGGCTTTGTCCAGACTGTTTAGCAGGCCTCGCTGACGTTCAGCTCCCCGCAGCTTCACGAACACCTTCTGGACAAGCAAATCATCGGTGACACTGTCAGGCGCGTTGCCTAGATGCTTGGCGTCGAAAGCGTGGTAGCGCACAAATTCTTCAATCAGCCGATAGCCAAAGCCGCGCCCATGTTGCTGCATCAGTCGATGTACCTCGATCAACTTAGGGGCGAATGCGGTACTTGAGGCTTGCAACTCCGGATGCCGCACAGCCAAGAAGTCGATAAAGCTTGCGGCATCTACTGTGGACATATCGATGACCGATGCGCGGTCCAGAACTTTGTCGCTGACGGGGTTGGTCGTCTCGTCGACGTTGATTGTCCCAATAATGTAGAGATTTGGCGGGATGGGAATCTCGGCGCGCACGTTGGTACCGTTCGACCCCTCGAGTGGAACGCTGTTTGAATGCAACTGCAGAGCCCCCCGAGTCTCGATAACGGAAAGTACGTCAGACAGGTAGTACTCGATCCGCGCCAAGTTCATCTCATCGAGAATGACGAACACAGGCGAGTCTCGATGAGCGGTGGCTACTAGCACAGCATCCAGAAATGTCGGGACCATGTACCGATTGCTGAGAACGTCATAGTAGCCCGTGAGGCTGGTCGGATCTGTCCATTCTGGTCTCACTGGGCACTCGAAGATTAGTGGATCAGGATCTTTGTCTGACGTAACTCCATGTACTGCACGTGCATACTTCAGTGCGAGCTGAGTCTTGCCCGTGCCGGACAAGCCCGCGAGAATCACAAAGTGCTTATGATCCAGAAAATTCAGGGCGGCATGGAGGCGTCGAACCTCTTTGTTTCGATAATGCCCACCAAGTTTTTCGATTGAATTTTCTATTTCATCGATTGAAACAGTGGCGGGCGAGCGTCGCATCATTGGTCCGAGCGCTGCCGTATCGGCCCACACAGGAAGTTCGTGAATCTTCTCGTGTCCAACTAGGCTGCCAAGCCAGCCGACAAATTCTCGAGCTAAAAGGCTTCTTCTGGCGGATGCAGAGGGGGGATACAGCGCTACTGCTACTTGGTCGGGTTCGACCCCTGGGCCGAAGGGGCTGAGGTCAAACTTCAAGCTGCCCCAAAAGCCGGCATTCCGAAGCCACAGCCGACCATCGGCCGCCAAATAAACGGCGACGAGATGGTTACGATTGTTATATTTAATCGTTATGTCAGAATTGTCTTCCAGTGTGTCAGTAGTTTCTGCCGGCTCGAGAGAAAAATCCGTTTCTTGTTCACTGTCTTTTTTCACTGCGTCCTTAGACGCTGCACCAAGACGTTTCATGTCCGCGAGCCTCTGCACTAACGAGACTTTGTCTTTGCGGATGTAAACAGCGAAATAGACCTCATCTTCCGGTGGGAAGCGCAGAACGCAGCCCAAGATCAATCCCTCTGTGTCATCCTTGACATTTTCGAGATTGACCACGCCGAGTTGGATTCCTCCCTCTACTATCTTCGCGCTGTTCGACACACCGAACAACTCACGAGGGCGGCCGCGAGAAGTGCCGAAGTGCTTCGTTGTTGCCTCAAGAAACTGCCGCTGCCGCTCGACGAGGTTCATCCGCCTTGTCCTCTTCCGTGATTGCCTGTCTGAGTGTTTGCATCATCTGGGTGGCAAGCGCTTTCGCCAACAAAGGCGGAACCGCGTTGCCGATCTGCTTGAGCGCCGGATTCATCGTGCCATGAAAGCGGAACCCGTCGGGGAACGACTGCAGTCGCGCTGCCTCCCTGACTGAAATGGTGCGCGCCTGGTTACTGTCGTAGTGGATGTGGCTGTAGCTGTCTTTGCCCAGATGAGCCATGAGCGTACGGGCCGGCTGATTACGCCACATTTTGCGCCACTTGTTTGGGAACTTGCTCGCGTCGTAAGGCGGAACAATCGAGTCCCACAGCGCCTTGTACTTGGCGGATCCTTCCGAAAGCTTCTCGCCGCGGGCACGGGCAGCAGACAGTTTCTCGTTGAACATGTCCGTGGCGTGACGATGTGCTTCGGGGTATTGATCCCCGGGGTTCATGCGCGCGAACAGTTCGTAGTCCCGGGGGAGGTAACGGATTACGTGGTCGACTGGTCCGGCCGCGTTTGCTTCGTGACCCTTCCATGTCCTCATCAACTCGCCGTAGGCGGACGGTTTCTTACGTCCATAGCCAGCCGGGGTGTCGAAGCGACGTGCTCCCCGGGAGATTTTCCCGGCCGCGAGGAGTTCACGTGCATTGATGGCAGGCAAATCCGCCAGCGCGGCTTCTGCAGTTATCGCCGGAGGAAGATCTGGCGTTGCGGCAGGCGGCGTAACATAAGAGTGTGCATCGCCTATCAGGCTCTTCAGAGTCTTAAGGGCCACAGACCGCGACCCTTCATAGCCCGGAGGAAGCACCAACCAATGGCTGGGCGACGGGAACACAACCTTGGCCCGGAGCTCGCGGCGATAAGCAATCAGGAACATTCGTTCCCGCATCTGAGGTACGCCGTAGAACGCCGCATTCAACAGCGTGTATCCACAAACGTAGCCCTTGTCTTCTAAAACTTCGCAGGTTTCCTCGGCGATGTTCTGGCCGCCATGATTGAGGATGTCGGGAACATTCTCCATAAGCACGGCCAGCGGCTGGAACGCATCTACGTATTCCAGGTATTTCTTGTAAAGCTGAGCTCGCGGGTCGTGGATAAACGCCTCGGGGTGCTCTTCAATCTCGCGAAGCTTGGAGCGCCCCACTCGGGCGAAGGCCTGGCAGGGCGGGCCACCGACGACAATGTCAAACGCATCGGACACCTTGCCCAGTTCCAGTTGCTGGCACAGGTCCTTGGGCGAGGTTTGAGTGATGTCGATCGCACGGCTGTGAGCGTCTGCTCCACCGTGAAAATTCAGCCCGTGCGATTTCGCTGCGTCCGGATCGAACTCGACAGCGCCCCGCATCTCAAAGCCCGCCGCTTCGAAGCCGAGGGAGATCCCGCCACAGCCGGCAAACAGGTCAAGAACCCGGGGCTTATTGGCGGCGGTCCGCAAGCGTGCAATTTTGCGGAGGATTACTTCATTACTCATTACGAATCAGATCCTTGGCGGGCGGGCAGTCGCAATGACAGCCCTTGTTGACCTTGGCACTCGTCCAGGAAGCGCTGCACAGCCATGCGGATGACCCACGCGGACGATACTTGGTTTGAGTCTGCAAGTGCTTGTATCTGGAGGTGGACATCCTCCGGCAGCATGACGGACGTCCGGACGCTTCTGCGGTCAGGCGTGATGGGGCTACGGGCCATGGCTGGAGCGCTGCTGAAGGATATGTGGTGTCATTTTGCACCAAAATGCATATCCATAAAGCCGGTTTGCAGTTCGAAATAGCCAACTGAACTGGTAGGAGAGGTTCGCGGACTGCACGCTAGGCCGGCAGCGTCTCATGTGTTCAGATTATCCTCGTTTGAGTTGCGACACTGAAGGTGGTCGCACGTCCCGCTCGCCTTCCTCTGCGCCGACACCGACGTGCTGGCCGAGGCCATCCTGACCCTGGGCCTGCTGTCCAAGTCCGAGCA
>NZ_LXSD01000402.1:43070-58947 GCF_017168095.1 Lysobacter enzymogenes
GCTGTCCAAGTCCGAGCAGCGCAAGGCCGTGGCCGACCTCAAGGCCCGGCTGGCGCAGGCGGGTGGGGCGGGCGATTAGGGCCGGTCGCGCGTTCGCCGCGATGCGATCGCGCCCCGCGCGTAGACTCCGCAGATTGAGCCTGCGACGGAGCCGGCGATGACGCCACTGCACTATCATGCGGGCCCGCCGGTTCGGCTGGGCGACCGCGTCCGCTGGGGCGACGAGGGGCAGGGGACCGTCGTGGTCATGATCGCCGAGCAGACCGCGCTGCCCGGTTATGTCGCCGCGGAGTGGGACTATCTGGTCCACGGCTGCATGATCTCGGTCGAGGCGGTCGGGCTGTTTTATTACGACGCCGAGGGGCTGGCGCGCGACGCCAATCTGGTGTTGCTCGCTCGGGCCTGAGCGCCTGAGCGGCGTCGGATCAGGCCGGTCCCTGCCGGATTCGCCGCCTTCCGTTCTCTGTCTGCGCTTTCGGGCGAGTTGGGTCGATGGGCGCGAGTTTGCTCGGGACTGGCCGGCCCGGTTGGATGGGCGGTTGGACCGATGCGAGGCTCGCGAGTGCGTCGTGGTTCCTTTGCTAGTGCGATATCGCGCTTGCGGTAGCCCGGTAGGCCTGCTCTAGAACGGCGCGGGCGCCCGAGAGTCCCAAATCGGCTCTCGTGAGTCCGAAATTTGCTTACGCGAGTCCGGATTTGCTTCATGCGAGTCCGAATTTGCTCCACGCAAGTCCGAAATTTGTTCATGCGAGTCCCGATTTGCTCTATGCGAGTCCGAAATTTCCTCACGCGAGTCCGGATTTGCTTCACGTGAGTCCGAAATTTGCTCATGCGAGAACAAATTTTGCTTACGCGAACCCTAAAAAGCTCTAACGATGAAGCTCTCGCGGCTTCCGATGTCCCTCGGAGCTGCTTCGATAAAGCTTTTTGCTGCTTTGAAGTCACATGAACTTCGCATCGCTTGGCGATAGCAGTAATTAAGGCGCATCGGTTCCACATCGTTCGCAAACGGCATGCTGACCGTCGAAGACGAACCGAACGCGTTTGTCGTACTCTCGGCCCGAATCGTCGGCAAGGAGTATCCAGAAGACATGGACGGCCCCCAACGCTCCGTCGTGGAACGCACGCGAAGAATCCGGCTCGGAAAGTTCGGCGGGTGGCTGATCGCCTCCATCGCCCTCACCGCATGCGCTCAGTCGCCGCACAAATCGGCGGCAGTCCGTTCTCCCGCTTCGGAGCCTTCCTCCATGTTCTCGTCCGAAACGTTCAAGCCCAGCTCGGCCAGCGATTACCCGGACATCACGCCAAAGGAGATCGGCCAGCGCTTCTTGAAGCTCGTGGACGGCCTGCGCAGCATCGATGAACTGTCGCCCGAGCGGGTGGCCGAGGCGACGCGGCTGCCGATGCGCTACGCGCCCGCCGGCAAGCTCCACTCTTTCACGATTCACGAGCCGAAGACCGGTTGGTACTACGCGTTGGATTACTACAAGAGCCCAGGGCTGGGGTGGAAGACGGCTAGTCTGGAGTTCAGAAATCCCGGTACCCCGGACGCAGACATGGCGCCGGTCTGCGGAATGGATTTCGAGGCTTACGCAGCCGTCTTGAAGTCGATGGGCTTCACGATGGCCGACACCCGCGATGAGTTCGGACGAATCGTGGAGTACCGTTTCTATCGCGGAGCGATACGGATAAGCGTGCTGCCGCGCTATGAGGCCCAAAGCTCCGAGGAGAAACTGGGCCACCCGTGCGTAGAGTCGATCTCGGTCCATGGGGCCGACTGACGATGGCGCAGCCTAATGCTCAGCTTCGATCCGCCATTGATCGATTCTCCGCTCAGTCAGGCGTTACGGGCGACCAAACTGCACAACTGCGGGGCGCTTTCGCGGCCGACGCCGGGCTTTTGACTCGTTTCAATCAGCTTGCGTCGGCCGGCCAACTGAACGGGTTCGCCATACAGGCGCCCGGAGGCCCGAAGAATTCGGCGGGAACATACGACTTGCAGGCCGGTGTCGTCACTTTGCCGGCCGCCTGCTTTCAATCTACCGGCGGAATTCCAACCGCCGACCTGTCCGCCACGCTCCATGTGCAGGAGATGGCGGTCCGATTCGCCCATACGCCGTATAAGGACGAGGCGGGCCGTCAGCAGGCAGTCACTCAAGGCATGCTCGACAACCTGCAAAGCAGCATCAACAGCGCGCCTGTGCTTTCGCAACAAATCAAGGCGGCCGCGACGGCACACCCTCATCCGCATCTGCAGAACTTCGCCATTTCTCCGCCGGAAGCGGGGCTGGGAGGGAGCTACCACGGTGCAACCAAAACGATGAGCCTTCCGGCCTCGATCTTGCAATCGGATGCGTCCGGTCAAATCGACCGAAACAATCTGACGTTCACCCTGGGACACGAAATCCAGCACGGCTTCAACTACGCCAGCTACGTCAGATCCGCTGCCGATTTCGATCGGGAAGTTTCGCGTATCGCTCAGGACAGCAATCCGGTCAACGACTACACCGCTGCCATCGGAAGTCGGATTCAGGCGGCACGCGAAAACGAAGCGAAGTCCCATATCGGCGGATGGAATGCATTGTTGAGCCGTCAGCAAGAAAACGGGCCGGTGACCTTGGCGGATATGTATGCCTCAAGCATGCGCAGCCGCGATTTTGTCGAGTACGACGCGACGACCAAGCAGTTCAGTCCAAAAGCCGGCCTGACCTTCAATAGCGATCTGACGCTATCGGAGACCCCGGCCAACGTGGCGGCCATGGGGCGTCTCTACTTCGATAAGTTCCCGAAGGGTTACCCCGGCGTGCCGGTCGAGCGGACTTCCACGTTGGGACCGCATCGCGAGGCCGACAACATCAATTTCTCCGGGATGAGCGCGATCTCGCGGGCGATCACGCTCGACCGGACCTATGCGCACCCGGTCAACGGCGTCGCGCCGCAAATGCATATCGATATGCGGCAACTTCGCCTGGACGAGCGACTCATCGAGCGCTTGGGTTTGGATATCAATGTGCGGCCTGAGGAGCGGCAGGCGTACTACGACACCAGCCAGTCGCCGCCTGTGCTGAAGCATTTCGATCACACCAAAAGCGGCCCCAGTTTGAATCAGCATGTGCCGCTGGAGCCTGGTGTTCAACCAAGCGAAGCGGCGAGTTCAGGCCGCGCTGTGCCGTCCTCGCCGGGGCATCCGGATCACGCGCTTTACTCGCAGATCGCGGGGCATGTAAAGCAGCACGACCAGACTCAGGGACGAACGCACGCCGCGGCCAGCGAGCGTCTTACCGCAAGCTTGCTCGCGCTGGCAAAAGACGGCGGCCTAGCGCGCGTGGACCACGTGGTCTTCAGCGCCAAGCATGCGCACGTCGCCGCTGGCGAGAATGTCTTTGTAGTTCAGGGGCGCTTGGACGATCCGGCGAATCTGCGCGTGCACATGAAGACAGACGATGCGGTTCGGATGCCGGTGGAGGCATCGTTCGCTAAAGTAGAAGCGATCAACGAACGGCTTGTGCAGCAAGTCGATATGGCTCAGCAACCTGGGCAGGTACAAAGCGAGCAGTCAAAGGGACCGACACTCGGTGGGCGCTAAGGCCGGCCTGGAAAATGGCTGCATGCCGATGTGGTTCTCTCTCGATATGAATGAACGAAACGCATCTTTCGTCGGGCGTGGTGCTGAAGCTCACCATCATCCCCTTGCGGATCGCGTCGTAGGTCTTGGCGCCGGGCGGTTGTTGTTCGGTGTGAGGCTTCGCCTGGGTGAGCCGTAGCGCTCGCTCGGTAGAGAAGCAGGGCTCAGGTTCGACAGCGACCGACAGGAAATCCGCGGGCGGCGGCTCTAGCCAGAACATGGAAAGGACGTGGCGGTCCGCCAAAGTTATTGGTTGGTTCTCAATGTGCTTGGATTGCGGATCCCTGATGCCATAGGCCAGGATCAACGCGGACCGGACGGTATTTCTACCTTCGATTCCGCTCAGGGGCGCAGTCAAAAGGCGTTCTATCGTGAGCTGTTCGGTTGAGGGCGAAGAAGTCTTGGCGGTGGTTATGCAACCCGAAAGAAGCGCTGCAATAGCGATACTCAGAGTTGCGCTTTTCCTAGGGCTATACCGTTTGGCTTGCTGAGCAACGGCTTGGCGAGTGTCATTCGTTGACATCGTAGTGGCAGATCCTGCTTGGAAGCCGATCTTCTGTGAGCCAACTGCTCGGAGCGAGGTGGCAAATGATGTGGAGAGAAGAAACGGCGCCGATTGCGCGACTGTTGTCGATCATAACCATGATCGCGACGGTCGGTGCATGTTCTGTAAGGCCTTCGCGAGCGCATAGCGAGAAAATGCAGCATCCAGCAACTCATTCGATGACTCTGGAGCGCCTTCTTACACTTTCGCTGCTTCAGGGAGAGGGCGGACTGCATAAAATTACACGAGAAATATTTGATGCCGCGGGATATGCAGAAGCGCCGGGGACGCTCAACGGCGAAATCGTGAATGAGCGCGGCCCCTTGATGCTCGCCGATGGCTATCGGCTCAACGCCGTGCTCGACTACACCGCCGCAGGGGTGCTAAGCATCGCGGTGGATCGTGAGCCATGTTTTCCCTTGGAGAACGCTGCGCGAATCGTCGGTGCCGTTCCCGTCGGGCCCGTCAGCTACCCATTTTCCGAGGGGCCGAACTACGACACGCGTTCCGCAGTGGCGAACGGCGTGGACGTGAACCTGGGAAAGTTCAGCCCTGGCGAGAGGTGCCTGACCGAAATCCATCTGGTCGATATCGAAAAGGCCAGCAAGTTCGTGGCAGAGAACAGAATCGATCTTCCATCGAAGAACCTCCCATCAGCAAGGCCGGACTTATAGCTGACTGGTGGATGCGGCAGCCAGATGGCTGCTGCACGGCGTTTGGAAGAGCAGAATTCCGGACGCATTGTGGGAGCAAGTGAAGCGTGCCCGCGGTCGCGAGCCGCTATGCGCTGATAGGCTCGACTTCCGACCCGAGTGGCGCGCCGTTGCCCACCCGCACGTGGCCTGTCTTGCCTCTGTCACACCCATCGCATCGAATCCAGATAACGGCCCACGTGCCAGGAGACGAGCCATGGGGTCGATCCGTATTCCAGCCCACGGCCGCTATCCCGTTGTCCGCAGCGTCCCGGCCGGTTGCGCGGCGGCGCTGTTGTGCATGGCAGTCGTCTGGCCGCTGGGAGCCAGCGCACAGTCGGCCCCCTGGCGCACCCTCAGCAACGAAAACGGCATCCACCTGGAAGCCCGCCGCATCCCCGGCGGGCGTTTCGACGAGCTGCGAGTCAGCACGTCGGTGAAGGTCTCGCCCGACGCGGTCGCGGACTTTCTGCTCGGCAAATACCTCGACGCGAAGAACAAGAACATCCGCCGCAGCTTCCTCCAACGCTCGCCGGAGGTGGTGGTCTGGTCCGACGTGCTCAGCACGCCGGTAGCGACGGATCGTTGTTATTCGATGCGCTTCGAACGCCAGGCCTTGGCCGGCGGTGCGATCCGGGTGAAATTCGCGTCGCTGGACGGGGCCGATGCGAAGCCGCCCGCCGATTGCATCGCGCTGCGCTCGCGCGGTGAGTGGCTGATGACGCCGACGGCCGTGGGGACGCGGTTGGTGTATGCCTCGCTGACCGATATCGGCGGCGATACGCCGGCGTTCGTGGTCAAGGGGGCGTTGTCGTCCGCGGCGGTCTCCAGCGTGCGCAAGGTGGTCGCCGGTTCGGCGGGTCTGGCATTGCCGCAGGGGCAGGAAGACTGAGCGGGACGTCCGGTCGGCGGCCGGACCGAGGTGTGACGCGGGCCCCGTTCATCAACACGATTCGCCATCGCCGGTGCGCGCGCAGCGGTGTCATGTGAATTTCGTTCGCTTCGGCACTAGCGCCATCGTCGTTCCATGCGGTACCTACGCAGGTTCCATCCTTACAGCAGGAGAGCGGCGATGACCGCGAAGAACACCGTTTGCCTATGGTACGACGGCACCGCGCTGGAAGCGGCCGAGTTCTATGCGAAGACGTTTCCGGACAGCGCGGTGACGGCGGTCCATCATGCGCCGGGCGATTATCCCGACGGCCAGCAGGGCGATGTGTTGACGGTGGAGTTCACCGTGGCGGGCATTCCGTGCGTGGGTTTGAACGGCGGGCCGGCGTTCAAGCACGATGAGGCGTTTTCGTTCCAGATCGCCACCGACGATCAGGAGGAAACCGATCGTTTGTGGAATGCGATCGTGAGCAACGGCGGCAAGGAAAGCGCTTGCGGCTGGTGCAAGGACAAGTGGGGGCTGTCGTGGCAGATCACGCCGCGCGCGTTGCTCGACGCCTTCACCGATCCGGACCGCGCCGCGGCCAAGCGCGCGTTCGACGCGATGATGACGATGGGCAAGATCGATATCGCCAAGATCGAGGCGGCGCGGCGCGGTTGAGGCGCGGCCTCAGTCCATTTCGCCCGAACCGTAGATCGCGTAGCGTTCGATCCGGCCCACCGCCGCGATCGTCGCGCGCACGTCCGCGCGCGCCAGCAGTTCGGCGCGCGCCTTGCGGAAGGCGACGTCGCCGGGCAGCGCGTCGGCGCGCCGGTAGTCCTGCAGCCAGCTCAAGGTTTCCAGCCGGTCGGTGGGCGAGGCCATCAGTTCGGCCAGCAGCCGGGCGGCGTCGTCCAGGCGCCGGGTGCGCAGCAGCGCTTCCAGGTAGACCTGTTGGCCGTCGCCGCGATGTTCGCGCAGGTAGTCCAGCGCTTTTTGCTCGGCGGCGCGGTCGCTCTTGGCGGTGGCGGCGCACAGGCGCACGGCGTGCACGATCAGGCGCGCGTAGCCGCTGGTGTTCTCGCCGGTGCGGGCCAGCGCGGCGAGCGCGTCGTCGGGACGTTCGAGGCTGCAGTACGTGGTGGCGAGGTTGAGGGTCTGGCTGACGTTGGCGCCGCCTTGTTCGCTCAGGCGGCTGGCGCGTTCGAGTTCGGCGATGGCCTCGTCGGTGCGGCCGCTGCGGCGCAGGGCGATGGCGGCGTTGTTCATCACCCAGACGCGTTCGTCGAGGTCGTCGTACGGCGCCTGGTCGGCCGGCGCGTCGGCGATGCGCCGTTTCACTTCGTCGTTGAGCGCCAGCACCTCGGCGTCGCGGCCGGCGATCAGCAATGCGTAGCTGAGCTGGCTGCGCGCGTCGAGGCTGCGCGGCGCCAGTTCGGATTTTTCGCGCAGGCTTTCGACCTGGCGGCGCGCGGCGTTGTCGACGTCGAAGGTCGGGCTGTCGCCGCGCACCATGAAGTCGAAGCGCTTGTCGCTGCGCAGCGCCACCAATTGCAGCGGGCCCTGGATGCGCCGCGCCACTAAGCGCGCGTCGTCGCGGCGGCCGCGTTCGACCAGCATTTCGGCGAGGTTGAGCCAGATCGGGCTGAGGTCGCTGGTGCGGCTGATCCAGTTGGCGTCGAACAACGCGCGCAGCAGGGCCAGGCGCGTGTCGGACGTGGGTTCGAGCCGGTACTGCAGCTGGAACAGCACGGTCTCGTTGAGTTGGGGCAGGGTTTCCGGCCAGCGTTCGACCAGCTGGATCATGGCTTGCGCGGCGGCGTCCGGGCGTTCGCGGTCGAATTCGATCAGCGCCAGGCGGTACCACTCATCGGCGGTGCCGTCGGCCTGCGCGGCCTGGCGATAGAGCTCGGCGGCGAGCGCCAGGTCGTCGCGGGCGATGGCGCTTTCGCCGGCTGCGGCCAGGGCGGCGCGGCGTTCGGCGTCGGGCAGCACGGCGAACGGCGGCTGCGCCATCAGTTCGGCGAAGGCGCTGCCGGCTTGCTGCGGCTGGCCGTCGCGGGCGAGCGCGTGCGCGTCGGCGAGGCGCTGATAGAAGGAGCGGCGATCGATGTCGTTGCGCGTGGGCGCGGCGTCGCTGCGGGCGGCCGGTATCTGCGCGCAGGCGCCGGCGGCGGCGAAAGCGAGCGCCAGGTTCAGGCCGTAGGCGGCGATACGCGAGCGGTGGCGCATGGAACTCTCCCGATTCGTGCCGGCGCGGCGGCGCCGGTCCGTGGCCGCGGCGCGCGCGCGCGCGTCGAGGCGGCCCTGAGCGCCGAGCATAGCCAGATGCGCTGAGCCTGTCGCCAAAAATGAATATTGACGCGCGTCGTCGTCGTTGCGGCCGCCGTTCACAGCTTGCGCGAAGCGTTCCCGATAACGCCCGCCGCGTTCCGCGTGCTTCCCCAAAACCACCCCGATCCTTCCTCGCTTTGCCGCCGCGGCGGCGGCCACTGTGCGCTCACCGCACCGGTTCCGCAGGACGCGGATGCGGCCTTTCCCTCAACGCGAAACACTTCGCAAAGGAACCCGTCATGATCGCCAAGCATCGCCTCGTCGCCTCCGCCACGCTGGCTCTCGCGCTGGCCGCCGCCGGCTTCAGTTCGTCGGCCGCGGCGGCCGGCAATCCGCTCGACAACGTCGGCGTCGAGCACAACGCCTACCTGGGCTGCCTGATGGCCGACGCGTCGCAGCCGCCGTCGCTGCAACTGCTGGTGACGCGCTGCGGCTATCGGCCGCAGGGCTCGCTGGACGATTTCATCCAGACCTTCCAGCCGTACATGCCGACCAACCCGAACCTGAGCTACAGCCAGCGCATCGAGCCGTACCGCGGCCAGTTCAGCGCGGCCGAGTACGCCTTCGTCAAGCGCATCGAAGCCGCGCTGTCGCCGCAGGCGCAGTCGCCGGAAGAGATCGACCGGGCGCTGGCGGCGCTGGAAGCGCAGGCGCTGGCGCAACTGGGCGACAAGTCGCCGGGCGCGCGCGGCATCCTGGCCTCGCTGAGCACGGCGCGGCATTCGCTGCAGTTCTGGACGCCGTACTACATCGACCGCCTGGAAGATTCGCACGCGAAACTGCCGAAGTGGCTGCGCGTGGTGATCAAGGTGGTGGCGACCGTCGCCACCGATGCCGCGGTCGGCGCGGTGCTGGGCTCCAATCCGGTCACGGCGCCGGCGGCCGGCCCGGCGGCGGGCGCGGCGTCGGGGATTGTGGCCAAGGAGCTGTAAGCCGCGAGGTGTCCGGGCATCGGTGCGTCGGCGGGCGAGCGGCCGCTGCATCGCGCCGATGGTCCGGGGCGGGTTCGCGCAGGGACGCCGAACCCGCCGTTCGCCGCGGCTGGCCTGTCCGCCGCGGGCCCCGCGTTGAACGGTGGCGGCACTCCGCCGCGCACAGGGGCCCCGCGATGGACGCTTACGGCAATCTCACCAGCATCGGCGAATTTTCCGGCAACAAACGCATCCGCCTGATCTCCTACCTGGATCCGGACGTGGCGCTGGGTGTGTTCCCGCCGACGCCGGATTCGTCCGGATGGTCGGTCGCCGCGGTGCATCGCCTGTCGGCCGGCAGCGGCGGGCAGACGGTGATGCGGGTCAACGCGCTGGGCCGCAGCGCTTTCAGCCTGGCCTGGGACGCCGATACCAGCCAGTACCTGTCGTGGGAAGGCACGGCCAGCGATCAATTGATCCTGGAGCAGCTGTCGCAGCCGCAGGACGGCGACCGCATCGCTCCGCCGGAGTTCGCGCTGGATTTCGTCGAGGACTGCTGGTTCGCGCTCAACGATCCGTACCACGGCGCGGTGGTGGACATCAGCGAGTCGGGCACCGGCGAGGGCAATCCGGTGATTTCGTTCTCGTGGAACGGCGGCGCGAACCAGATCTGGCGCGCGCAGTGGCTCGATCATCCAGCCGCGGCCGACGCCGAAGCGCAGGGCCGGACGGTGCGCGGCGCGGGCATATTCGCCGGCCAATGCGAACGTTGAACGCCGATTCGCCGACGGGCCGACAGTTCGCCGACCGGCTGCGGCGCTAAGCTGGCTGCGCCGCGGCCCCCGCCGCGGCGGACTCTCGCGGAGCCGGGCATGGCCACGATGCATTATCACGACGGGCAGGACGTGCGCTTGGGCGATATCGCCAGCTTCGGCGAGAACGATCGCTGCAAGGTGGTGGTGCTGATCGACGAACAGGCCGCGCTGGAAGGCTACATCGCCGAGGAGTGGGGTTATCTCGGCGGCGGTTGTGTGCTGCTCGCCGGTTCCGCCGGGCTCGTGCACTATCCGCCCGGCGCGCTGGGCGAGGACGTGGGCGTGCGCTTGCTCGAACGCGCCTGACGCCGGCGCATCGCGCGCACGCACCGACGGCCGGCCCGCTGTCGCTGCGGGCCGGCCGGATCGCATTCCGGCGCGCGCCGCCGCCTTACAACGCCGCCGGCTGCTGCTGGGTCACGCAATGGACCATGCCGCCGTTGCGGTACAGGTTGCGCACGTCGATGCCGACCACGGTGCGGCCCGGGAACGCGCGCTGCAGGATCGCTTTGGCCACCGCGTCGTTGGGGTCCTGGTACTCGGGCATCAGCACCACGGTGTTGCCGACGTAGAAGTTGACGTAGGAGCCCTTGTAGCCGAGCTCGTAGCCATACGTCGTCACCACGTCGTTCGCGGTCAGCGGCAGCTGCACGAAGCGGTACGGCTTGCCGTCGACGTCGCTGGCGCGGTACAGGCGGTCGATATCGCTCGCCGACAGGCCCCATTCGCGCAGGTCGGCGCGGCTCATGGTGACGAGGGTGTCCGGCGTGCCGAAGCGGGCGAAGCCGTCGATGTGCATGTCGGTGATGTCGTCCTTGCCGCCGTCCTTGCCGTCGAGCCAGATGAACTTGCTGACGCCGAGCTGGTCGCGCAGCACCGCTTCGAGTTCGGCTTCGCTGAGTTCGGCGTTGCGGTTGTGCTCGCGGGTGGAGCTGCGCGTGGCCATCAGCACGCCGCGGCCGTCGACTTCGATCGCGCCGCCTTCCAGCACCACGTCGTTCAAGTCCACGCTCGGCAGGCCGAGGTGGCGCGCGACCGCGGCCGGCACGGCGTCGTCCTTGCGGTACGGCGCGTCCAGGCCCCAGCCGTTGAAGCCCCAGTCGCCGACGGTGAGGCGGTCGGCGCGGTCGAACACGAACAGCGGGCCGTTGTCGCGCACCCACACGTCGTCGGTGGCGCGGACCAGGAACTTCACCTTCGCCAGCGGCACGCCGGCGGCGGCGAGCAGCTTGCGCACGCGCGCCTGTTCGCCGGCGTCGTAGACGACGATGTTGACCTGCTCGCTGGCGACCAGGGCGCGGGTCATCGCGATCCAGGTCGGGTCGAGGCGGTCGCGGTAGGCGCGGCCGTAGGTGTAGGCGTGCGGCCACTGCAGCCAGGTGGCGTCGTGGCGCGCGGTTTCGTCGGGCAGGTAGCCGGATTGGGCGCGGGCCGCGCCCGGGTGGGCGAGGGCGGCGGCGAACAGCGCGCCGGCGGCGAGGGCGAGCCAGGCGGGGCGGGCGGCGGGGAGGGCGCGGGAGAATTTGGGCGTGGGCATGGCGGCGGGCCTGTGGGGTTCGGGGCGGGAGAAGGGGAGCCGTGCAACGCGACGCACCTTAGCCAGCGAACCTGATATCCAGCTGATACCCGCCCGGGCGCCGCGAAAGCCGCCCTGCGCGCCGCAACCCATGCGGGATTCCCCCACACATGCGGCGTCCCGACACGCGTGCAGCAACCCGCGATGCGTGCAGCAACCCGACACGCGTGCAGCCTCCCGACACGCGTGCAGCCTCCCGACACGGGCAGCCTCCCTACATGCGTGCAGCGTCCCGACACGCGGGCAGCCTCCCCCAGCCGTCATTCCGGCGAAAGCCGGAATCCATTTTGATCCTGCTCCCGCAGGCTCAAGGCAACGCTGCTCTTGCTCCCGCGCTAAGCCCGCGCTTTCAAAATCAGCTCCACACGCGCGCCCCCGCCGACCCGGTTCGACAGCCGCAACTCGCCACCGTGCAACTCGGCGATGTGCTGGACGATGGACAAGCCCAGCCCGCTGCCCGGACTGCCGGGACCGGACACGAACGGCTCGCGCAAGCGCGCCAGCGACCCGGCCGGGAAACCGGGCCCGCGATCTTCGACGATCACCTTGCCGGCTTCGACGGTGACGACAACCGGCTCGGCGCTGTCGCCCTTCGCCGCGTGCACCAGCGCGTTGTCGATCAGGTTGCGCACGGCGGTCTGCAGCAGGCGCACATCGGCGTCGATCACCGACTCGACCGCGTCGAACTCGATGGCGCGGTCTTCGGGGATCACCGCTTCGACCAGCAGGTCGAGCCGCACCGGTTCCTTGCTCACCGGCGTGGCCGCGGCGTCCAGCCGCGCCAACAGCAACAACTTGTCGACCAGTCCGGCGGTCTGCCCCGCGACGCGTTCGACCTTGCCCAGCACGCGTTCGGCCGGCTCGTGCCCGTCGTGCGCGCTCTCGCACAAGGCCTGCAAGCGCGCGACCGGCGTGCGCAGCTCGTGCGCGGCCGCGGCGAGAAAACGCTCCTGCTGCTCGAACGAGGCGATGGCCGGCCGCAGCGAGCGCCGCGACAACACATTGCCGACGACGATGCCGAGCGCGGCGAACGCGGCGGCGATCAGCAGCGTCCAACGCACGAACGCGGCCTGCGCGGCGTCGCGCGCGGACGGATCGGCCAGCACCAGGATCGTCGCGACCGGGCGATCGCGGTCGTCGTAAGTCTCCTTGCCTTGCAGCAGGTAAGCGCGGCCGTTGCGGTCGCGGCCTTCGCGCAGGCCTTCGGGGCCGTCGCTCATCGCCGCGTCGGCGAGCGCGAACGGATCGGCCAGATCGAAGCGCGGCCGCGCCGGCGCCAGCAGCACCCGCGCCGGCGCGCCGTTGCCGATCACCCAGATGTCGGCGTCGCCGTCGAGCAGGCCGGGCTCCTTGCGCAGCACCTCGTCGCGCAGGCGGCCATCGGCGTCGAACCACGCCAGCCCGTACACCGCGGTCGCGCGCAGGCGCAGGTTGGACGCCAGATCGAGCTGGGTCAGCCGCGCATGGGTGAAGATCGCGACCGCGCACAACGCGGCCACGCACAGCAGCCAGGCGCCGGTCCACACCGCGGTCAGGCGCAGATGCAGGCCGCGCAGCAGGCGATCACGCGCGCGCGGCATCGGGCGCGTCCAGCCGATAGCCCGAACCGCGCACCGTGCGCAGCAGCGCCGGCTCGCCGAGTTTGCGGCGCAAGGTGGCGATCAACACTTCCTCCGCGTTCGACGCCGGCTGCTGCTCCTCGCCCCAGCACGCGGCGAGGATGTCCTGGCGCGGCACCGCCTGGCCCGCGCGTTCGGCCAGCAACTGCAGCAGCGCGAATTCCTTGGGCCGCAGCGGCAGCGCGATGCCGGCGCGGCGCGCCTCGCGCCGGCCCAGGTCGATCTCCAGATCGGCGATGCGAATCGTGCTCGGCCGGATCGCGCCGCCGCGCCGGCCGATGGCGCCGATGCGCGCGATCAGCTCGTCCATCGCAAACGGTTTGACCAGATAGTCGTCGGCGCCGCCGGCGAAGCCTTCGACGCGGTCGGCGACCGCATCGCGCGCGGTCAGGAACAGCGCCGGCGCGGCGATGCCGCGTTCGCGCCAGCGCTGCAGCGCGCCCAGCGCGTCGCCGTCGGGCAGGGTACGGTCGAGCACCAACGCATCGTAGGGATAGGACTGCACGAACGACTCGGCCTCGGCGAGATCGCCGGCTTCGTCCACGGCGTGGCCGTGCGCGCGCAAGCGGCCGGCGACGGCTTCGCGCAGGTCGGCTTGGTCTTCGAGCAGGAGGATGCGCATGGCGGCAGCTTACCGTTGTCGCAGGGGACGATTCATGGTGAAGACGGGACTGGCGCAGTGGTTTCGTTGGCGCGGTCGCGGCTCGCGCCGCTCCTACATGGGCTACCTGTAGGAGCGGCGCGAGCCGCGACCGCGAATCTTCAACTGCGATGAAACCCGCCGAAACCCGCGCCTGGGCCGCCGTCCGCCGTCGAACTCCAGCAGTCCGGGGCTCCGGCCAATCCCTGCAATGGCGCCAGATGCTGCAAAGCACAATAATCCCCCCATGACCCCCGCCACCCCCACCGCCCCGGGCGCCGCCGCGCCCGCGCCCGTCCTGTCCCCGCGCCAGGTCGGCCTGATCCTGTTCGCCCTCGCCCTGGGCGGTTTCGCCATCGGCACCAGCGAGTTCGTGGTGATGGGGCTGATCACCGAGATCGCCCGCGCGATGGGCGTGGACGAGCCGCAGGTCGGCCACGTCATCAGCGCCTACGCGCTGGGCGTGGTGGTCGGCGCGCCGGCGCTGGCGATCCTCGGCGCGAAGCTGTCGCGCCGCAGCCTGTTGCTGGCGTTGATGGGCTTCTACGCGTTCGGCAACCTCGCCAGCGCGGTCGCGCCGGGCTACTACACGCTCGCGCTCGCCCGCTTCGTCGCCGGCTTGCCGCACGGCGCGTACTTCGGCATCGCCGCGCTGGTGGCCGTGCGCATCAGCCCGCCCGAGCAGCGCGGCACCGCGGTGGGCCGGGTGATGCTGGGGCTGTCGATCGCGCTGTTGGTCGGCAATCCGCTGGCGACCTGGCTCGGCCAAGTCTTCGGCTGGCGCTGGGCGTTCGCGCTGGTGTCGCTGATCGCGCTGGCGACCGTGGCGATGACCGCGCGCGTGCTGCCGCCGGGCATGCACGCGCCGCGCCCGAACGTGTTGAACGAACTGCGCGACTTCAATCGCAAGCCGGTGTGGCTGGCGCTGGGCATCGGCGCGATCGGCTTCGCCGGCATGTTCTGCGTTTTCAGCTATCTCGCGCCGACCCTGGTGCACGTCACCGGCGTGCGCGAATCCTTCATTCCGTTCGGGCTGATGGCGTTCGGCATCGGCGGCATCCTCGGCACGCTCGGCGGCGGCTGGCTGTTCGACCGGCTGCAGTTCCGCGCGGCGGCGTGGATCTTGCTGTGGTCGATGGCGATCCTGCTGCTGTTCCCGCTGGCCGCGCGCTCGGTGTGGACAGTGCTGCCGGCGGTGCTGGCGGTCGGCACGATGGGCGCGCTGGCCACGGTGCTGCAGGCGCATCTGATGGACGTGGCGCGCTCGGCGCAGACGCTGGCGGCCGCGTCGAACCACTCGGCCTTCAACATGGCCAATGCGCTGGGCCCGTGGCTCGGCGGCATGGCGATCAACGCCGGGTTCGGCTGGACCTCGACCGGCGTGGTCGGGGCGATGACGGCGTTGGTCGGATTGACGATCTACCTGTGGGCGCGCGCGGATGCGCGCGCCGATGCGGTGCTGGCGGGCGAAGCCGAGTAACCCGGCGCGATCGCGCCGCTCGGCCGGCGATTACAGCGCCGCTGCGTCGCGCAATTCGCGGGCCTTCGCCCGGCGCTGTTTCGCCGGGTCGCTTCCCATCGTTTGGGCCGATTCCGGCACGCCCGGCAGTCGGCCGCGCCGGCATCGGCCCGCTCGCACAACGCCACCTCGCCGCCCTGGACGATCATGCGGCCCCGGTGCGCGGCGGCGAACGCCAGCAGCGCCGCGAAGGCGTCGGCCATTGCGCGACGGTTGCCGTCGACCGCCGCCGGCCTTACGGCGTCTGCACCTTGCGCAAGCTCAGCAGCAGCGATTCCAGGTGCTTCTGCCCGCGCGCGGACCAGACGTTGTACAGGCAGCGTTGCCCGGCGACTTCCAGATAACCGAGGTAGCCCGGACCGGTGCCGCCTTCCAGGCCGTAGCTGACCTTGCTGCCGTCGGACCAGCTCAGGTTGTTGGGGAAGGTGTAGCCCTTGCCGTCGATGTCCAGGCCGGTACCGGCGATGCCGAAGGCGCTGCGCTGGTCCGGCGCGTCGTAGGCCACGGCCCAACCGTCGGAGAAGCTGGCGCGGCGCACCTTGATCCCGGCTTCCTTTTCCGCGCCGACCAGCGCCAGCGGCGCGCAACGGTCGCGGTTCTTGGCTTTCTTCCATTCGGCCAGATAGACCGCGGGCACCGATTGCGCCGACACCGCCGCGCCTTGCCACGGCGCGCGCGCGCCGCCGGCGGATTGCGCGACCGTGGCCGTGGACAGCGCCGGTGCCGCGGCG
>NZ_LXSD01000403.1:0-4759 GCF_017168095.1 Lysobacter enzymogenes
CTGCGAGCCGGTCGGCGAAGTGCGCGGGCTCCAGCCCGGCGGCGACGGCTTCCTGGCCGTGCGCGCCGGCCCCGGCGCCGGCCGCGCCATGCTCGACCGGCTCGGCAACGGCCGCCAAGTGCGGCTGTGCTACAGCCGCGGACGCTGGGTGTCGGTGTTGTATCCGGCGCCCGGCAGCGGCGAACGCTGCCGCGCGGACTCGCCGGACATCCGCGACTACCGCGGCCCGTGCAAGTCCGGCTGGGTGCATTGGGATTGGATCGCGA
Organism: Lysobacter enzymogenes; assembly: GCF_017168095.1. GTDB lineage: Bacteria > Pseudomonadota > Gammaproteobacteria > Xanthomonadales > Xanthomonadaceae > Lysobacter > Lysobacter enzymogenes_D. The sequence continues at coordinate 267 of NZ_LXSD01000403.1, forward strand.
TCATCGCCGGTTGAAGGCGGCGGCCGCGTGTCCACTGGAATCTTCGGTAAACCGGGCGTTCGCGCCACGCGCCGCCTGCGGTTCCACGCCAGAAGGAGCTTTGCGATGACTGCAACGAACGCGGCGCGATGGATCGCCGCGCTGATGCTGCCGGCGCTGCTGGCCCAGGCCGCGCCGCCGCGCGCGGTGCCGGTGGAAGTCGGCGGCAGCGAGGAATGGGACGCCTGCGGCTCGGTCGGGCAGGTGCGCGGGCTCAAGGCCGACGGCGACGGCTTCCTGGCCGTGCGCGCCGGGCCCGGCGCCGACTATCCGATGCTCGACAGGCTCGGCAACGGGCGCCTGGTCTATCTGTGCGCAAGCCAGGGCCGCTGGACGGCGGTGGTGTACGCGCCGAGCGGCGCGGACGCCAGCGTCTGCGGCGTCAGCTCGGCGATCGCCCAGGCCCGCGTCTACCGCGGCCCGTGCAAATCCGGCTGGGTGCATACGGCCTGGATCGAAGTCGTCGCCGGTTGAGGCGTTCAGGGAGGCTGCGATGAAAACTGGCGAAGCGGCGCTGTTGGCGCTGGCATTGGTGCTGTCTACGGGCGCGACGGTGGTCGCGCCGCCGCGCGCGGTGCCGGTGGTGGTCGGCGGCGACGACATCCTCGACGCCTGCGGCTCGCTAGGCGAAGTGCGCGGGCTCAAGGCGGACGGCGACGGCTTCCTGGCCGTGCGCAACGGTCCTGGCGCGGCGTACGCGACGACCGACAAGCTGTTCGAAGGCCGCGAGGTGCTGATGTGCGACCAGCGCGGTGAGTGGATCGCGGTGGTCTACAGCGATTCGAGCCTGGGCCGCTGCGGCGTGACTGCGCCGATCGCCAAGCGCCAGGCGTATCGCGGCCCGTGCAAGTCGGGCTGGGTGCACCGCAAATGGATTGTGCTGATGGCCGGTTGATGGGGCGGCTGATCGGCTGGTCGGCTGGTCGGCGGTGCAGACGGCGGCCAGCGCTTGCGGCAGGGCCTTTTGTTCTTGTGGGAGGGCCTTCAGGCCCGATGCTTTTGTCTCAGATTGCCGCGACCTGAGCCAAGAACATCGGGCCTGAAGGCCCTCCTACAGGCACGATTCCCGCGGTTTGGACGCGGGCTCGATTCCCGGCCGCGACGGCAAAGAAAAAGGCCGCGGAATCCGCGGCCTTTTCCGTCTTGCTCAGCAGGGCAGGGCGGCTTACGCCAGGCCGGCCTGCTTCATGACTTCGGCGGCGAAGTCGTCGGTCTGCTTCTCGATGCCTTCGCCCACGACCAGACGGGTCATGCTGACCACGTCGGCGCCGGCGGCCTTGACCGCCTGCTCGACGGTCTGGTCCGAGTTCAGCACGTACGGCTGGCCGTACAGGGTGACCTCGTTGACGATCTTGGCGATCTTGCCGCTGATGATCTTCTCCAGGATGTCGGCCGGCTTGGCCTTGTCCTTCTCCGACATCTTGGCCAGCTCGATTTCCTTTTCCTTGGCCACGAACTCGGCCGGGACGTCGGAGGCCTTGATGTGCGGCGGGTTCATCGCCGCCACGTGCATCGCGATGCCGCGCGCCAGCTCGGCGTCGCCGCCCTTGAGTTCGATCAGCACGCCGATCTTGCCGCCGTGCACGTAGGCGGCGACGTTGTTGGCGCTGTCCAGGCGGACCAGGCGGCGCACCTGCAGGTTCTCGCCGACCTTGGCGATGACCGCGGCGCGGGTTTCCTCGACGGTTTCGCCGGTCGGCAGCTTGGCGGCCTTCAGGGCGTCCACGTCGGCGGCGCCGGAGCTCAGGGCAACCTGGGCGACGGCGTCGGTGAAGGCCAGGAAGTTGCTGTCCTTGGCGACGAAGTCGGTTTCCGAGTTGATCTCGACCAGCACGGCCTTGCCGCCGTCCTGGGCGACCGCGATGCGGCCTTCGGCGGCGACGCGGTCGGCCTTCTTCTCGGCCTTGACGGCGCCGGACTTGCGCAGCCACTCGACGGCGGCTTCCAGGTCGCCGTTGGTTTCGGTCAGGGCCTTCTTGCACTCCATCATGCCGGCGCCGGTGCGCTCGCGGAGTTCCTTGACCAGGGAAGCGGTGATTTCAGCCATGAGATTACCTCGGGTATTCGTGTGGCTCGTTGCAGGAGCGGCGTAAGCCGCGACGAATCGAATCGACGCAATGCGCGAAATCGGCCGGAGCGATGGTGTCCGGCCAGCCTTTCGCTCCGGTTCGCGCGCAAGGACCGATCGGGCCCTCGATGGTGTCGCGCGCGGAGCTTCGTTCGTCGCGGCTTACGCCGCTCCTGCAGGAGCGGGATGCGGGTGTCGCAGCCGCGCAGTGTCGCGCGGCTGCATGACGGTGCGGCGACTGCCGGCCGATTACTCGGCGGCAGCGGCGTCCGGCTTGGCGGCGGGCTTCTTGGCCGGCGCGCGGCCGCGCGGGGCCTTGCGGTCGTCCTTGCCGGCTTCTTCGTTGCCGGCGTCGGCAGCGGCGAAGTCTTCCTCGCGCACGCCGGCGCTCGGCGCGGCGGCCTTGCCTTCCAGCACGGCGTCGGCGGCGGCGCGGGCGTACAGCTGCACGGCGCGGATGGCGTCGTCGTTGCCCGGGATGGCGTAGTCGACCAGTTCCGGGTTGTAGTTGGTGTCGACCACGGCGATGACCGGGATGCCGAGCTTCTTGGCTTCCTTGATCGCGATGTCTTCATGGCCGATGTCGATCACGAACAGCGCGTCGGGCAGGCGGTTCATGTCCTTGATGCCGCCCAGCGAGGCTTCCAGCTTGTCGCGCTCGCGGCGCAGGCCCAGCACTTCGTGCTTGACCATCTTCTGGAAGGTGCCGTCGGTTTCGCCGGCTTCCAGTTCCTTCAGGCGCGAGACCGACTGCTTGACGGTGCGGAAGTTGGTCAGGGTGCCGCCCAGCCAGCGCTGGGTCATGAACGGCATGCCGCAACGCTCGGCCTCTTCCTTGATCGACTCGCGCGCCGAGCGCTTGGTGCCGATGAACAGGATGGTGCCGCGCTTCTGGGCGATGCCCGAGATGAAGTTCATCGCGTCGTTGAACAGCGGAACGGTCTTCTCGAGGTTGATGATGTGGATCTTGCCGCGCGCGCCGAAGATGTACGGACCCATCTTCGGGTTCCAGTAACGGGTCTGGTGGCCGAAGTGGACGCCGGCTTCCAGCATCTGACGCATGGTGATCTGGGGCATTGCAAAACTCCGAAGGCAGTGGAACCGGCGCCGCGAACAGGTGTGGGCGCTGCGTCCGCGGCAAGCCGCGGGCGCGTGGTTCCGGGGTTGGGCCTCCCTGCCGCTTCCGTGTCCGAACCGCTGCGGGCGGAGCTTGCGGCTCCGGACCTTGGGCGGCACCCCGGCACGGGGGATGGCGGCAGGTGTGAATTCGCCGGTGACGTCCGGCGTGGACGGCTGCGATCGGGACTCGGGAATGAGCGGTCCGGCCGCAGAGCCGCGGAATTGTAGCCGCGGCGGGGGCCTGGGGCAACTTTGGGCGTGAAGGCCCTCCTACAAGGTCGGGGGATATCTCTGCGGGGTCTGAGATCGATTCAATCCCCCCGTCCCGGCACGCTGCGGACCGTACGGCGCGGTGATCCCGGCAGCCTGAATGAGCGATAATGCCGGCATGGCCATTTCCATCAAGACCCCCGAAGAGATCGAGAAGATGCGCGTCGCCGGCCGCCTGGCCGCCGAAGTGCTCCAGGTCGTCGCTCCCTACGTCAAGCCGGGCGTGAGCACCGGCGAGCTGGACCGCATCTGCTACGACCACATCGTCAACGTGCAGAAGGCGATCCCGGCCAACGTCGGCTATAAAGGTTTCCCCAAGACCGTGTGCACCTCGGTCAACAACGTCATCTGCCACGGCATTCCCAGCGACACGAAAATCCTCAAGGACGGCGACATCGTCAACATCGACGTCACCGTGATCAAGGACGGCTGGCACGGCGACACCAGCCGCATGTATTACGCCGGCACGCCCTCGGTGATGGCCAAGCGCCTGGTCGAGGTGACCCGCGAGGCGATGTTCCGCGCGATCCGCTTCGTCAAGCCCGGCGCCACCCTCGGCGACATCGGCCACATCATCCAGACCTACGCCGAGGCCGAGCGCTTCAGCGTGGTGCGCGATTACTGCGGCCACGGCATCGGCCGGGTCTACCACGAAGAGCCGCAGGTGCTGCACGTGGGCCGCGCGGGCGAGGGCATCAAGCTGGTTCCCGGCATGACCTTCACCATCGAACCGATGATCAACGAAGGCACCTACCGGCATAAGACCCTGCCGGACGGCTGGACCGTGGTGACCAAGGACCGCAAGCTGTCGGCGCAGTGGGAGCATACCGTCGCGGTGACCGAGGACGGGGTCGAGATCCTGACCCGCGTGCCCGGCGACGACAACGACCTATGACCGGCCCCGTCGCCGACGAACGCTCGGCGACGCCCGCGGCGGCGGCCGATGTCGCCGCCGACGCCGCGCCCGGCAGTCCCGCCGCGGTCCGCGCCGCGCTCG
>NZ_LXSD01000404.1:0-368 GCF_017168095.1 Lysobacter enzymogenes
CCGCGACCGCGACACCGCGCTTGCGTCGTAACTGCGGTGTCGCGGTCGCGGCTTGCGCCGCTCCTACAGGGAGGGGTCGCGGCTTGCGCGTTGAAACAGCGGCCCGCTGCGTATGCGCCACCGCAAAAAAAAGCCCCGGCCGAAGCCGGGGCTGTGCCTCATCGCGCAACGCAGCCTCGAGGTCGCGCAATCGCGATCAGAAGGTGATGGTCCAGTTGTTGATGTAACCCGTGTCGGCACCCGCACGGTCGGCCGCGCGCAGCTTCCAGGTGCCGTTCAAGGCTTCGCTCGACAGATTGACCGAATAGGTCTTCTTGATGTTGTCGGCGCTGCCGCCGGTGCGGTTGTGCAGGTTGTAGACGCTGCCG
>NZ_LXSD01000404.1:418-20270 GCF_017168095.1 Lysobacter enzymogenes
ACCACGATCGAGCTGGTGACGCCGGTGGCGTTGTTGTCCGGGATGTTGACGTCGGTGCCGTTGGCGTAGGTCTGCACGCCGCTGGCGCCGACGGTGACGGTCGCGGTCTTGGTGTTGCTGGCGCCGCCGTTGTCGGTGACGGTCAGGGTGACGGTGTAGGTGCCGGCCGCGGCATAGGTCTTGCTCGGGCTGGTCGCGGTGGAAGTGGTGCCGTCGCCGAAGTTCCAGCTGCGCGAGGCGATCGAGCCGTCGCTGTCGGTCGAGCTGTCGGTGAAGCTCACCGTCAGGCCGCTGGCCGAAGAGGTGAAGTTCGCCACCGGCGGCTGGTTCGACGGCGTGCCGCCCGAATCCAGGCCGTCGACGAACTGCGCGCCGGTGCCGCCCGCGTCGAGCCAGTCGCTCAGGCGCGTGGCCGCGGTGCCGCCCCCGGTCCAGGAGGTGAACACGCGGCCGTAGTAGTCGGCCTTCTGCTCCTGCGGCACGGTGCAGCTCGACGGGCCGCCGTGCAGTTGGCCGATCACGCGCTTGTCCGGGCTGTACAGCGGCGAGCCGGACGAACCCGGCTCGGTCACGCCGCGGTTGACGCCCCACTTCACGAACAGGTGGGTGCCGTTGGCGACCGTCGGCGGGTTGTAATCGGCGCCGCCGTAGCCGGTGAAGCGCGAGGCGCTGTCGGAGAAGCTGATGCGCTTGTCGGCGACGTTGGGATGGTGGATGGCGATGGAGTTGGGATAGTTCTGGTCGCGGCGGTCCCAACCGGCCCAGTACAGGTTGTAGGCGGGATTGGCCGCGGTGTTCAGCTCGAGCAGGGTGAAGTCGGACGCGGCGTTGGTCGCGCGCAGGGTGGCGCCGGTCTGCGACTGCGACAGCGAGCCGTCGCCGTCCGCGCCGCTGGCGGCCGAACCCGGCGTGCGGCAGGTCGAGTTCTGATAGTTCCAGTACACCACCATCGAGTTGTTGACCGAGGCGCTGGTCATGCCGCAATGGTTGGCGGTCAGGAAGTACATCTTCTTGTCGTTCGCGGTGTTGTTGACCAGCGAACCGGTGCACCACATCGTGCCCTGCTTCGAATACGCGCCGACCGCGCGGATGATGTCGCGGAAGCCGTTGCCTTCCGGGCAGACCACGTCGATCTCGCAGCTGCCCGAGGCGGCCTTGGTGCCGGCCTGCTGCTGCGCGCCGCGCACCAGCTTGCCGAAGCCGACGTAATCGTGGTTGACCTTGGCCAGGTGCAGCTTGAGCTGGCCGAGCCTGGCCTTGGGCACCACCACCTCGATCACCGCTTCGTCGCCGACCACCACCGGCGTCCACAGCTCGCCGAAGGCGTTGTTGTCGGCGCTGGTGAAGCTGCGCACGCGGCCGGCGGCCGAGCCCGGCGCCTGGTCGGCCGGGTAGATCAGCATGCGCGCGCCTTCGGGCAGCTTGAACTGATCGAAGTGGAAGTTCAGCGACAGCGCGTCCTTGGATTCGATGCGGGTGCGCCAGATCGCGGTGTCGGCGTCGAGGTCTTCCCAGGCGCCGTCCTTGAGCGTGTCGATGTCCACCGCCAGCGCGGTGGCGAAGCGCGGCACTTCGTTGCGCGCGTTGCGCTTGACGTCTTCGGCGCGCAGCTTGGCGACGTCCACGGCGGGCATGACGCGCAGGGCGATGCGGTCGACTCGGGCCAGGCGGGCGTGGTCGAACGCGGCCGGGCGCAGGGCGGGCGCGGCCAGCGCGCTGCCGATGGACAGGGCCAGCAGGCCGACAGTGAGAGTGATGCGTTTCATGGCGTGTTTCCGTCCGGATGGGAGGATGACGAGGGCGCCGCGCGAGCGCGGGCCGGCGATGAAGCAGCGATGGGGCATGGGTGACGAGGGCATTGCGGGGTTGCGCGGATCGGTGTTTGCTCGATGCGGTGTTGCTCGAAGCGGTGTTGCTCGAAGCGAGGTGCTGTTCGAATCGGGGGTTGCCCGAATCGACCGGTTTCAAGCGGCGTTGCGGGCGACGCGGCGGGGCGGACGCGCCCGGTCCGAGGCTGAACCGGGCGCGACCGCGTCCGCGACGGCCCGCGTCCGGGCCGCCGTTGCATCGTCGCGTCGCGTTGCTTCGGTTATCGAAGCAGCGCCGGGGCGTTGCCCTGCCCCCAGCGCATGAGCCCGGCAGCGGATACCGCCGGGCGGTGTTGCCGGCCTCGCGGCCGCACAGCGAACGCGGGCCGCGGGCGCCGCCGTTGCGGCGCCCGCGGCGGCACGATCAGAACGTGACGCTCCAGGCGTTGATGTAGCCGGTGTCGGCGGCGGCGCGGTCGGCGACGCGCAGCTTCCAGCTGCCGTTGAGCGCTTCGCTCGACAGATTCACCGTGTAGGTCTTCTTGATGTTGTCGGCGCTGCCGCCGGTGCGGTTGTGCAGGTTGTAGACGCTGCCGTCCGGCGCGATCAGATCGACGATCAGGTCGCCCTGGTAGGTATGGACGATATCGACCGCGACCTGCGCATTGCCCGGCGCGTTGCCGCTACGGCCGCTGACCGAGATCGAGCTGCTCACGCCGGTGGCGTTGTTGTCGGGAATGTTGACGTCGGTGGTGTTGCTGTAGGTCTGCACGCCGCTGGCGTTGACGGTGACGGTCGCGGTCTTGCTGTGGGTGGCGCCGCCGTTGTCGGTGACCGTGAGCTTGACCGTGTACGTACCCGCCGCACTGTAGGTTTTGCTCGGATTGGTCGCGGTCGACGTGGTGCCGTCGCCGAAGTCCCAGCTGCGCGAGGCGATGCTGCCGTCGCTGTCGGTGGAGCTGTCGGTGAAGTTCACCGTCAAACCGTTGGCCGACGAGCTGAAGTTGGCCACCGGCGCGGCGTTGCCGCCCGGCGCGCCGCGGAACGCCGCCACCGCGGCCTTGGTCTGCACCAGCACGCGCTGGTTGTGGTTGCGGTCGGCGGTGCCCATCGCCACGCCGTTGTAGGTCACGTCCGGGTTCGACCAGTAGTTCAGGCGCGGGCAGCCGCCGCTGCAGTTGTAGGCCATGATCGTGCGCCACTTGCTGCCGCTGGCCGGCTCGTAGCGATAGCCGTGGCCGTAGGCGTAAGGCGTGTTGGTCGGGTCGGCGGCGGGATCGTGGCGCGCCGACAGCAGGTGGCCGATTTCGTGGGCGAAGCTGTAGTAGCCGGTGGCGCAGTCGTAATGCACGGTCGCGAACGCGGTCGCCGCGGTCGAGCCGATGGAGTGCGCGAGGCCGCAGTTGCCGGCGTCGTCGATGATCAGCACGCTGACGTCGGCGGCGTTGGCGTCGCGGCTGGCGTGGATGTCGTCCATGTAGCCGTCGCTTGGATCGGCGAAGCGTTCTTCGTCGGTGAAGTGGCCGTCGCCGGCCGAGGTGTATTCGACGGTGCGGTAGTTGGCCAGTTCCAGTTGGATGCCGACGTTGGAGTTGGCGTAGCCCTGGTTGCTTTCGGCGATGGCCAGGTCGACCAGCGCGCGCATGTCGCCGCCGTAGGCGGTCACCGCCTGGTTGGTGGCGACCACCTGCACGCGGATGGTCGCGGTCGCGCCGGGATCCACCGCGGCGGGGCCGACCGCGGCGATAGCCGCCTGGGTCGCCGAACGCATGTCGATCTGCGGCAGGTCTGAATCGCGATAACCGGCCGGGTGATCCGGCGGCATGCGGCTTTCGTCGACCTCGACCACGGCGTGGCTGCCGTCGGCGAGCGGACGGATGCGGTACAGCCGGCCGTCGATGCGCACGTTGCCGGTGACTCCGTCGCCGCGCCGCACCAGCGCGACCGAGTTGCGCTCGTCGCGGCGCACTTCGCGCGCGTCGTGCGCGGCCTTGCGCGGGTTTTCCTTGAGGTGGCCCAGCCACACCGTGCCGCCGTCGCCGGTGTCGCGGGCGCTGTCGAGCACGGCGTTGACGAGGTTCGCGCCCAGGCGCAGTTCGATCTCGCGCGTGGCCTTGGAGACCAGCGCGGCATCGGCGCGCTTGAGCTGCAGCGAAGCGGTCGCGGGCGCCGCGGCCAGGCGACGGGCTTCGCCCGCGGCGGCCGATTGCGCCGACGACGCGGCGGCGACGCCGGCGCGCGCGGCGGGCGCGTCGCCGACGAACAGCGGTTGCGCGGCGAAGGCCGGCAGGAACGCCGGCAATACGGCGAATCCGGACAACAGTACGGCGGCACGCGCGGCGTGGCGCGCGCGCAGGCGTGAGGTAGTGCGCATATTGTTCAACCCCCGAGGTCGAAGGCCGCGTCGCGGCCGAAGAGGATGGTGCGGCGATGGCGCCGGTGCGTCGCCCGCGCGCGTGGCCTGCTGCGCGTGCGCGTCCGGTCGTATGCGGATCGGATCGTCGCTCCGTCCGCATCACGACGCTAACGGCATCGGCCCAGCCCCGGCAATGCTTCGCAAGCGCTTGCGGCGGCCACCTTCGTGATGCCGGTCATGCATCGAAAAACTGCCTTCGAACTGCGGTTTTTTACGTCTTAACCGGTGATACGGACGCAAAAAAACCCCGGCGTTGGCCGGGGTTTCGGACGGCGGCGATGCAGGTCGCAGGTTCGCAGGTCCGCGCCGGCGGCGAGACGCGCCGTCAGCGGCGCAGTCGCCGATCCCTGCGAACGGCGCCGGCGCTTATTTGTCCACCGGCGCCGGCTGGCGAATGATCGGCCCGAGCGAGATGTGGTTGTCCGGCTCGATGAACTGCACGTCCGGATCGGCGGCGAACGCGTTCATCAGCGCCACCGCCTCGCCGCGGTCGAGCGCCGGGCTGACGCTGAAGACATCGGCGTTGATGCCCATGCGGTGCTTCCAGGTCAGCGCGAGCCCGCGCTTGCCGAACTGCGCGGCGGTGCGGTCGAGCCGCGGCTGCACGGCGCCGACCTGCTTGAGCGGCTGGGTACCGTCGCGGTACTTGACGATGAACTGGCCGAACGGCCCGGCGCCGACGGGTTCGCCGACCTCGGCCTTGGGTTGGTTCGGATCGGCGGCGGCGCGGTCGGAGGGCATGGGCTGGGGCTCCGGTGTGGGGGCGACATCGACCGAGGCTTCGCTCGGCAGGTTCAGGTTCGGCACGGCCTTCGGCGCGGGCGGCTTGGCGGCGTCGGACGAGGCGTTGCCGGAGGCCATGCAGGCGCCGACCGCCAGGCACAGCGAGACGGCGATGGCCGCGGGGACGAGGCGGCGGGACAGGGGCGACATGCGGGCGACTCCTTCGGTGAGGAATGGTCTGCAACGCGCCAAGGCGCGCGACGGGGTCGATAGTAGCGGTTCGTGCGCCGAACCGAGCCTGAAACCGCCGCGAGCGCCCCTGCCCTCGCACTGCTGTCCGTGAACGCGAACGTGCAGCGGCGGTGCGTGAGAAAACGCCGCACCGACCGAGCCGGCGGGCTGCGTGGTGCATCATGGTGCGGAGCAACAATCCACGGATGTTCGGATCGGCAAAAGAAAACCCCGGCACAGGCCGGGGTTTTCATCGAAGCTACGGCGGGTACCGCTTAGAACGTGATGCTCCAGGTATCGATGCGCCCGGTATCGCCGTTGGCGTTGTCGTTGACCCGCAGCTTCCAGTTGCCGTTGAGCGTCTCGCTCGACAGGTTCAGCGTGAAGGTGCCGCTGAGGTTGGGCGTGCTGCCGCCGGTGCGGTTGTGCAGGTTGTAGAGGCTGCCGTCCGGCGCGACCAGGTCGACCTTGAGGTCGCCGCGGTAGGTGTGGACGATGTTGAACGACACCGAGGCGTTGGCCGGCGCGTTGCCGCTGCGGCCGGTCACCGGAATGACGCTTTCCACCGTGGTGTTGTCGCCGATCGCCACGTCGTTGCCGTTGCTGTAGGTCTGCGTCCCGGTGCCCGGCCCCGGGCCGGTCGAGCCGCCGGCGGCCGCGACCGCCGCGGCGGCGTCGATCAGGCCCGCGCCGCAGCCGCCGGAGCAGTTGCTGGTCGAGATCGGCCGGGCGGTGCTCTTGAGGATCTGCTCGACCTGGGCCGGCGTCTTGCCCGGCGCCGCCGACAGGATCAGCGCGGCCACGCCGGCGGCGTGCGGCGCCGCCATCGAGGTGCCCTGCTCGTAGCGGTAGCCGTTGTTGCGCCAGGTCGAGAGGATGCCGTTGGAGTCGTTTTCGACCGACTGCGCGCCGCCCGGCGCGGTGATGTCCATGGTCGCGCCGAAATTCGAGTAGTACGAGCGCGCGCCGTTGCGGTTGCTCGCCGCCACCGACACCGCGTTGTCGCAGCTGGCGGGGGAGAAGTTGGCGACATTGCTGTTGCTGTTGCCTGCGGCGACGATCACGGTCGAGCCGTTATTGGTCGCGGTGTTGATCGCGGCCTGATAGGCCGGCGTCTGGGTGCAGGGCCTTCCGCCGCCGAGCGAGAGATTGATCACTTCGGCCGGGTTGGCATTGGCCGGCACGCCCGAAACGCTGCCGCCGGAGGCCCAGACGATCGCGTCGGCGATATCGGAATCGGTGCCGACGCCGTCCTTGCCGAGCACGCGCAGCGGCACGACCTTGGCGTTGAACGCCACGCCGGCCACGCCGGTGCCGTTATTGGTCACCGCCGCGATCGTGCCGGCGACATGGGTACCGTGCATGACGTCGGAGACGTCGGTGGGATTGGCGTCGCGGCCGTCGCCGTCGTCGGACCGGCCGCAACCCGGCGTCACGCCGGCGTTGCGGCAGTCGGCGTCGGGGAACCCGGTGACCGAGCTGACGAAATCGTAGCCCGGCAGGATGTTGGCGTTGAGATCGGTATGCGAGGCGATGCCGCTGTCGATCACCGCCACCACCACGCCGGCGCCGGTGCTGGCGTTCCAGGCGGTCGGCAGGCGGATGCCGGCGGCGCTGTCGGCGTAATGCCACTGCTGCGCGAAGCTGGGATCGTTCGGCGTCATCATCATCCGGCTCATGCCGTCGAGCTGGACGAATTCGACGTTCTCGTCCGCGGCGATCTGGCGCATCAGCGCGGCGGCCTGGGCGCGGTCGAGCGCGCGGTCGGAGGTCACCACGCGGGCGCCGGGCATGATCATCGCGCGCAAGGTGCGCAGGCCCACGCGCTGGCCCGCGGCCGCGCCCGGCAACGCGGCGCGCTGGGCGGCGCGGTCGAGGGCGCCGCTGAGCGACTTGGGATTGCCGGCCGGCGCGCTGCCGCTGCGGAACTTGACGATGAACTGGCGGTTGCCCTGGTCCTGCAGATTGCCCAGATAGACCTGGCCGGCGAAGGCCGGCGCGGACACGGCCGCGAGCGCGAGCGCGGCGGCGAGTGCGTTGAAGCGAACGGAGCGGACTTGCATCGTGTTTCTACCCCCAAAGAGCTGAAGAACGAAGAGACGACCGTGGAGCGCGCGAGCGGATGCGGCTGCGCGCGCGCGGCTACGGCGCCGGGCCGGCCGGATCGCTGTCGCGCGATCTCGGTTGCGTTTCAATCTAGGAGCAAGCGCGCGGGCGGCATCGTCCGCGATGTTTCGCTGGAGCAGGAGAATCGGGCGCTCGCTCACGTCTTGCGCCTTTTAGGACGAGTCCTAGAAGCGCAACGGTTCGCCGCCTTCCGCTACCGGCGGCGGCGCGCGGTTGCGCTGCTCCAGGCGCGTTCCGTTCCGGCCCCGGGACACCGGCGCACGCGCTGCGTTGCGTCAAGCGCTGCAAGTCCGCCGCCCCGCCTTCGCGACCGCGCATGCGTAACCGGCGCGACAGGCGGACAGGCAACGAAAAAGCCCCGGCCGGAGCCGGGGCTTGGGATCGCATCGGCGAACGCCAACGCACTCAGAAGGTGACGCTCCAGCTATTGATGTAACCGGTGTCCACCGCGGCGCGATCGGCCGCGCGCAGCTTCCAGGTGCCGTTGAGCGCTTCGCTCGACAGGTTCACCGTGTAGGTCTTCTTGATGTTGTCGGTGCCCGAGCCGGTGCGGTTGTGCAGGTTGTAGACCGAGCCGTCCGGCGCGATCAGATCGACGATGAGATCGCCCTGGTAGGTATGGACGATATCGACCGCGACCTGCGCGTTGCTCGGCGCGTTGCCGGTGCGGCCGGTGACGCTGATCGAGCTGGTGACGCCGGTGGCGTTGTTGTCGGGAATGTTGACGTCGGCGCCGTTGGTGTAGGTCTGCGGCCCGCCGCTGCTGCCGACGGTGACGGTCGCGGTCTTGGTGTTGCTGGCGCCGCCGTTGTCGACCACGGTCAGCTTGACGGTGTAGGTGCCGGCCGCGCTGTAGGTCTTGCTCGGGTTGGTCGCGGTCGACGTGGTGCCGTCGCCGAAGTCCCAGCTGCGCGAGGCGATGGTGCCGTCGCTGTCGGTCGAGGTGTCGGTGAAGCTCACCGTCAGCGCGCTGGCGGAGGACGAGAAGTTCGCCACCGGCGCCTGGTTAGACGGCGTACCGCCAGCCGCGGCCACCGCCGCCGCCGCGTCGACCAGGCCCGAGCCGCAGCCGCCGGAGCACTTGCTGGCGGCGATCGGACGCGCGGTGCTCTGCAGGATCTGCAGGATCTGCGCCGGCGTGCGCGGGCTCGCCGCGGCCGCCTGGATCAGCGCGGCGATGCCGGCCACGTGCGGCGCCGCCATCGAGGTGCCGGCCATCGGGCCGTACGCGTTGCCGCTCACCGTGGAGATGATGCCCTCGGTCGAGCTCGGCCCGAAGATGCCGTTCTCGCCGCCCGGCGCGGTGACGTGGATGGTGGCGCCGTAGTTGGAGTACGAAGCGCGCGAACCGGCCTTGTTGCTGGCGGCGACGCGGATCACGCCGTTGCAGCTGGCCGGGGTGAAGCCGGCGACGTCGACGTTGTCGTTGCCGGCGGCGACGACCACGGTCGAGCCGTTGGCGATCGCGGTGTCGATCGCCGCCTGCCACGCCGGCGTGTCGCTGCACGGCGCCGGGCCGCCGAGCGAGAGGTTGATGATCTCGGCCGGATTGGCGTTGGCCGGAACGCCCGGCACGGTGCCGCCGGAGGCCCACACCACCGCGTCGGCGATGTCCGAATCCGAGCCGAAGCCCTGGTTGCCGAGCGCGCGCACCGGCACGACCTTGGCGTTGTAGGCCACGCCCGCGCCGCCGGCGCCGTTGTTGGTCACCGCCGCGATGGTGCCGGCCACGTGGGTGCCGTGGACGATGTTCGACGAGTCGTTGGGATTGGCGTCGCGGCCGTCGCCGTCGTCGGACTTGCCGCAGCCCGGCGACGCGCCGGCGTCGCGGCATTCGGCGTCGGAGAAACCGGTGGTCGACGAGATCATGTCGTAGCCCGGCAGGATGTTGGCGTTGAGGTCGGTGTGCGACAGGATGCCGCTGTCGACCACCGCGACCACGATGCCGGTGCCGGTGCTGGTGTTCCACGCGGTCGGCGCGCGGATGCCGACGGCGCTGTCGGCGTAATGCCATTGCTTGCTGAAGCTGGGATCGTTCGGCGTCGCCAGCGCGCGGCGGATGCCGTCGACCTGGACGAACTGCACGTTCGGGTCGGCGGCGATCTGGCGCATCAGCGCGGCGGCTTCGTCGCGGGCGAGCGCGCGGTCGGAGGCGATCACGCTGGCGCCGGGCACCAGCATGCGGCGCACCTGGTGCAGCCCCACGCGCGCGCCCTTCGACGCGGCCGGCAGCGTCAATTTGGCCGCGGCGGCGTCGAGCGAGCGGCTCAACGCGACGCCGCCGCTGGCGGCGGCGCTGTCGGTCTTGTACTTGACGATGAAGCGGCTGTAGCTGCCGCCGGCCTTGAGCGCGCCCAGATGGGCGTCGCCGGCGAACGAAGGCGCGGCCAGTGCGGACAGGGCGAGCGCGGTGGCCGCGGCGAGCAGTTGCGGACGGTGCTGGCGAACGGAACGGAACGACATGGTGTAACCCCTCAAGGTAAGCGCCGCGAGGCGGCGAAAAGAACGTTCCGGCGCACCGTCGTGGCGGCTGCGGCGGCGGAATCGCTGCGAAGGGCGCGCGTGGGGGATCGCGTCCGGGGCACACGCTATCTGTGCAGTAAAAGCGCGGAAAGGTGCGCCGACCCCGGTTTGTCCGCGAGTAATCGATGTCGATCACAGTACGCGCATTGGTAATGAACGCGAGGCGCGCAAGCGTGCTCACGACCGTCGCACGAGCATATTTTTTACGCTTTTCACGCATCTCAAAAACACCGAGATGTCCGATCTGCCACCTGTAGGAGCGGCGCAAGCCGCGACCGCGACACCACCCGCTCGCGCCGAAACCCTCGCCGTAGCCGCGATGTCGCGGTCGCAGCTCGCGCAGCTCCTACAGCCGCCCCGGCCACCACGCGATCCACCTGTAGGAGCGGCGCAAGCCGCGACCGCGACACCGCGCTTACGCCGAAGCCGCCACGCACGCGCGAAACAACGCCCGCAACCCTCCAGAACGAAAAAGCCCCGGCCGAAGCCGGGGCTGCGATCGCTTCGCTCGACGCGGCCGTGCCGGCCGCGCGGCCAGGATCAGAACGTGACGCTCCAGCTGTTGATGTAGCCGGTGTCCACCGACGCGCGATCGGCCGCGCGCAGCTTCCAGGTGCCGTTCAAGGCTTCGCTCGACAGGTTCACCGTGTAGGTCTGGACGATGTTGTCGGTGCCGCCGCCGCTGCGGTTGTGCAGGTTGTAGACCGAACCGTCCGGCGCGATCAGGTCGACGATCAGGTCGCCCTGGTAGGTGTGGACGATGTTGACCGACACCTGCGCGTTGCTCGGCGCGTTGCCGGTGCGGCCGGACACCACGATCGAGCTGGTGACGCCGGTGGCGTTGTTGTCCGGGATGTTGACGTCGGTGCCGTTGCTGTAGGTCTGCGTGCCCGGGTTCGGGTTGCCGCCGCCGAGCGAGTCCAGCGCCGCCTTGGCGTCGACGATGCCGGTGCCGATCGGCTGGTCCGGGGTCGCCGGGAACGCGCGCGCGGTGGTCTTGAGGATGGTTTCGATTTCCGCCGGGGTCTTCGGCGTCGTCGCCTTGGCCTGCAGCAGCGCGACCACGCCGGCCACGTGCGGCGTCGCCATCGAGGTGCCGCCGTAGGAGGCGTAGCTCTCCGAACCCGGCGTGGTGGTGCCCGAGTTGAGCGTGGACAGGATGTTCGAACCCGGCGCGGCCACATCGACCACGGCGCCGTAGTTCGACTTCTGCGTGCTGCTCCACACCGAACGCTTGCCGGCGCTGTCGACCGCGCCGACCGCGACCACGTTGTTGCAGTTGGCCGGACGCGCGTTGGAGGCGTTGACGTTGCCGTTGCCGGCCGCGACCACCACGGTCACGCCGCGCGCCACGGCGCCGTCGATCGCCGCCTGGTAGGTCGAGCCGCAGGTGCCGCTGCCGCCGAGCGACATGTTGATGACTTCGGCCGGATTCGGATTGGCCGGGACGCCCGACACGGTGCCGCCGGAGGCCCAGGTGATCGCGTCGGCGATGTCGGCCAGGGTGCCGCCGCACTTGCCGAGCACGCGCACCGGCACGACCTTGGCGTTGTACGCGGTGCCGGCCACGCCCTTGGCGTTGTTGGTCACCGCGGCGACGGTGCCGGCGACGTGGGTGCCGTGCCAGCTGGAGTTGCTGCTGTAGGTCACGCCGCACTCGCCGGCGCTGAACCAGTCGCCCTGGTCGGCCGGATCCGAATCGCGGCCGTTGCTGTCGCGCGCGGCGGTCGAATCGCTGATGAAGTCGTAGCCGGGCAGGATGTTGGCGTTGAGGTCGCTGTGGCTGGTGATGCCGGTGTCGATCACCGCCACCACCACGCCGGTGCCGGTGCTCACGTCCCAGGCCTGCGCGGTGTTGATGCCGGACGCGCCGTAACCCCACTGCTCGCCGAAGCGGGTGTCGTCGGGGGTGAAGAACGCGGTCATCGGCGCGTTCTTTTCCACGTATTCGACGCTCGGGTCGGCGGCGATCTGGCGCATCAGCGACTCGGCTTCGGCCGGGTCGAGGCGGCGGCCGGCCTGGACCACGTCGGCGCCGGTGCCGATGCGGCGCAGGTGCTTGAGGCCGAGCTTGGCGCCCTTGCCGGAGAAGCCGGCGGCGGCCGCGTCGAGCGCGCGGTTGAGGCTGGCGGCGTTGCTGCGCTCGGCGGTGCCGGCGGCGTACTTGACGATGAACTGGTTGTTCTGGTCGGCGTTGGCCAGCGCGGCGAGATTGATGCGGTCGGCGGCCGAGGCCGACATCGCGATGCACGACAGCGCGGCCACGGTGGCGGCGGCGAGCGCGTGCTGGCGCAGCGCGCCGTTGGAGCGGTAGGACATGGTGGAACCCCCAAAACGAAGTGCCGCGATGCGGCGTTCAACGCGCGGTGTTCGGGCGGCCACGTCCGTGTCGGCTTGCGCCAGCGCCCACGCTGTTTGTGTACGGACTCGGTGTTTTCCCGGCCCGCGTTAACACGCTACGTATGCAACAGAACCACCAACAAGATGGATAGAACCCTCATCGTGCGCCGGACCCGCGATAGGCATCACACATTTGGATTTCGGTCGCTTCGCACAGGGTGGAAGCGCGGCCTCGCTGCGTCCGCCGTGCGGGTTTCACAGCTCGGACGCGAGCGCGCCCGCGGGCAAAGAAAAACCCCGGCCGACGCCGGGGTTTTTCGTGACGCGCATCGCAAGCTGCGAGGTTTAGAACGTGAGGCTCCAGCTGTCGATGCGGCCGGTGTCGACCGAAGCGCGGTCGGCGGCGCGCAGTCGCCAGGTGCCGTTCAAGGCTTCGCTCGACAGGTTCACCGTGTAGGTGCGGTTGATGTTTTGGGTGTTGCCGCCGGTGCGGTTGTGCAGGTTGTAGACCGAGCCGTCAGGCGCGATCAGATCGACGATGAGATCGCCCTGGAAGGTGTGGACGATGTTGACCGCGACCTGGGCGTTGCTCGGGGCGTTGCCGGTGCGGCCGGTCACGCTGATCGAGCTGGTGACGCCGGTGGCGTTGTTGTCCGGGATGTTGGCGTCGGTGCCGTTGCTGTAGGTCTGCACCCCGCCGCTGCTGCCGACGGTCACGGTCGCGGTCTTGGTGTTGCTCGCGCCGGCGTTGTCGACGACGGTCAGCTTGACCGTGTACGTCCCGGCCGCGCTGTAGGTCTTGCTCGGGCTGGTCGCGGTCGAGGTGGTGCCGTCGCCGAAGTCCCAGCTGCGCGAGGCGATGGAGCCGTCGCTGTCGGTGGAACTGTCGGTGAAGCTCACCGTCAACCCGTTCGCCGAGGACGAGAAATTCGCCACCGGCGCCTGGTTGCCCGGCGTGCCGCCGGCAACCGCCGCGACCGCGGCGTTGGCGTCGACGATGCCGGCGCCGATCGGACGATCCGGCGCGGACGGGAACGCGCGCGCGGTGTTCTTCAGCAGCGCGACCATCTGCGCCTGGGTCAGCGGCGTCGCCGCGGCCGCTTGCACCAGCGCGGCGACGCCTGCCACGTGCGGCGAGGCCATCGAGGTGCCGCTCAGCAAGCCGTACTGGTTGTTGGCGCCGTTGAAGCCGTTGACCGTCGAGAGGATGGCCGAACCCGGCGCGGCGACATCCACGCGCGCGCCGTAATTGGAGAAGGAAGAGCGCGCCCCGGTATCGGTGACCGAACCGACCGAGATCACCGAGGTGCAGTTGTTGAGCGTATAGGTGTTGGCGTCGGCGTTGCTGTTGCCGGCCGCCACCACCACGATGGTGCCGCGGCTGATGGCGAAGTTGAGCGCGTCGCGGGTGCCGTTGTCGCAGGTGGCCGGGTTCTGGCTGCCCAGGCTCAGGTTGATCACGTCGGCCGGATTGGCGTTGGCCGGAACGCCCGGCACCGAACCGCCGACCGCCCAGGTGATGCCGTTGATGATCGCCGCGCTGCTGCCGCGCGGGCCGTCGAATACGCGCACCGGCAGGATCTTGGCGTTGGGCGCGGTGCCGGCGACGCCGACGCCGTTGTTGGTCACCGCCGCCACCGTGCCGGCGACGTGGGTGCCGTGGAAGCTGGCGGAGCTGGTCGGGTCGCTGGGGTCGTTGTCGTTCTGGGCGAAGTCCCAGCCCGGCAGCAGGTTCGCGGCGAGGTCGGCATGGCGGTTGACGCCGGAGTCGATCACGCCGACCACCACGCCGGCGCCGGTGCTGCGGTCCCAGGCTTGCTCGGCGCGCAGGCCGCCCGGGCCGTTGCCGAAGCCGTACTGGCGCGAATATTCAGGATCGTTCGGCGCCGCGTACAGCACCATTTCGCGATCCACTTCGACGTATTCGACGTTCGGGTTCTCGGCGATCTGGCGCATCAGCGCCTCGGCCTCGGCCGGCGCGAGCTTGCGGTTGCTGGTCACCAGCTCGGCGCCCAGCGCCAGCGCCTGGGCGCGACGCAGGCCGATCGCCGGCGGCGCCTTGGCGCCGCTGCGGCTGTTGAGCCCGATCAGCCGGCCGGCGCTGTTGGCCGCCGCGCTCAGCGAGCGCTGCAGTTCGCTCGCGTCGCGTCGCTCGACGCTGTCGCTGCGGAACTTGACGATGAAGCGGTCGGTCGGCTGGCCCGACGCCAGCGCGCTGGTGTTGACGCGCAGGTACTGGATCGGGCCGGCCGCGGAGGCGGTCGCGGCGAACAGCGAGGAAACGGCGAAGGCGGTGGCGACCGAAAGCGTGCGCAAGCGCAGAGGACGCGAAGCATGACGGGGCATCGGACTTTCCTTTCGAACGAGAGGGCCGCAGGCGCGGCGAGTGCGGCGCGCGGCCGGCGTCGCCCCGGCGACGCCGGCGAACGGCATGGCGAGACCAACGCGACCGGCGACGCGGCGTGCACGCCGCGGGTGGGCGGCGCGGGAAGCAGCTTGGCCTCCCGTCGCGCGCGCTCGGCCGACGAACGCGAACGCGGTCACATCCGTTCTTGTGCGTTGATACGTGGGTTTGCGCTTTTTAGGACGTGTCCTAGATCTACAGGTGCGGATCCACAGGTGGGGATCGGCAGGTGCGGATCGACTGGGTGCGGATCGGAAGATGCGGATCGACAAATGCCGATCGGCAGGTGGCGGATCGTCGCGTGCGAGTCCCGGATGCGGATCGCCGGACGCGAATCGTCGACAAGCATCGCAGGCCGCGCTGGCCGAGCGCGATCTAGGGCAACGAATCGGCTGGCGCGCATACTGGCGCGCATGCAGGCAGGACGCGACGAGCCGGTCCATCTGCGCTCGTCGCCGGCACCCGGCATCTCGGAATACGCCTCGCGGGCGCGCATCGCCGCGTCGCAGCGCCGGACGCGGATCGCCGAGACGTGCTGCCCAACCCGCCGCCCGGCGTACGCGACGGCCGTCGCGTCGCAGGCCGCAGCCGGCCGCTTACAGCATCCCGGTCTCGAGCCGCGCCGCCTCGGACATCATGTTGCGGTTCCACGGCGGGTCGAACACCAGCTCGACGTCGGCCTCGGCCACGGTCGGGATCATTTCCAGCTTGCTGCGCACGTCGTCGACGAGGATGTCGCCCATGCCGCAGGCCGGCGCGGTCAGGGTCATGCGCACCTCGACCGTGCGCTGGCCGTCGTCGCGGTGCTTGACCGCGGCTTCGTACACCAGGCCCAGCTCGACCACGTTGATCGGAATCTCCGGGTCGAAGCAGGTGCGCAGCTGCTGCCACACCAGCCGCTCGACCGCCTCGTCGTCGGCGCCCTCGGGCAGTTCCAGCGGCTCCGGCGGCTCCTTGCCGATGGCGTCGGCGTCGCGGCCGTGGATGCGGAACAGGTTGCCTTCGACGAAGACGGTGTAGCTGCCGCCGAGCGCCTGGGTGATATAGCCCACGCTGCCCGCCGGCAGGGTGACCTGCTCGCCTTGGGGCACCATGACGACGGCGCAATCGCGCTCGAAACGGACGGGTTCGCTGCTGCGGGAATACATGCCGGGAAGATGGGGGGTGCCGGACCGCGGCACAAGATGCGCCATTCTACCGGCCGCGGGCGGCTATGCTGTAGCGCTTGCCCCCGCCCACAGTGTTCCGCCGATGACCGTCGCTCCGTCCGACCGCCCCGCCCCGCGCAGCGCCGCCGGTTCCCGCCCGGACGCCCCGCGCGCGCGCCCGGGCCTGTATTCGTGGCTGCTGATCGGCCTGGGCACGTTCGGATTCGCCGCATTCTGGGTGCTCGCCGCGCTCGCCTTCGACCGCCAGCTGGGCTGGATGGCGGTGCTCGGCGCGCTCGACATCGCCTGGATGCTGCGCCTGGGCGGCTGGCGCCCGGGCTGGGCGCGCGCGATCGCCGGCACCGCGGCGACCGCGCTGATCCTGGCGATCGCCAACTGGGGCATCGTCGCCGGCCAGCTCAGCGGCCCGTTCGGGCTGGACCTGATGTCCTCGGCCGGCAAGCTCGGCCCGAACCTGTTCTGGACCTTGTTCCATCTCGCCAGCTCCGGGCTGGACCTGGCGTTCATGGCCGCGGCGCTGGTGATCGCGGCGCTGGCGTCGCGCTGACCCCGGTCGCCTTGCGGCTGCGTATCCCCCTGTAGGAGCGGCGCGAGCCGCGACCGCGACAACGCAATCACCGCGAGGGGTGCGGCGTAGTTGCGTTGTCGCGGTCGCGGCTCGCGCCGCTCCTGCAAAAAGCGGGTCGTGTGGTTTGCGGGCTTCGGGGTGGGGCGCTTTCGTACTTCGCTTCGGTTGGTCGCGGCTCGCGCCGCTCCTACAGGTAGCCCAGGCCAGTGCGCTCAGGCCGCCGCAGGCGCAGCGGCGAAGCCGGTCTCGTGCAGGCAGGCGGCGAACAGCCGCGCGGCTTCCTCGATTTCCGCCACCGACAACGCACCGTAGCCGAACAGCAATCCGGCGCGCTGCGGCGGGTCGATGTAGCACGGCGCCACCGAATACAGCCCCAGCCCGCGCGCCTGGGCGTGGGCGAGGAAGGCCTCGCCCTCGGCCGGGCTGCGCCCGCGCAGCCACACCAGCAGGTGCATGCCGGCGCGCGAGTCCTGGATCTCCAGCGCGTCGCCGGCCAGCCGGCGCAGCGCCGCCAGCAGCGCGTCGCGGCGCTGGCGCAGAGTCTTGGCGGTGCGGCGCAGGTGCCGCTCGAAGCCGCCGTCGGCGAGGAACTGGGCCAGCGCGGCCTGCTCGATCCCGGGCGAGCCGAAATCGTCGGCCCACTTGGCCGAGACGAAGTCCTCGCGCAGCCCCGGCGGCACCACCATGTAGCCCATCCGCAGCGACGGGAACAGCACCTTGGAGAAGGTGCCGACGTAGATCGTGCGGCGCGCGTCGTCGAGCCCGTACAGCGCCGCGTGCGGCTGCGCGTCGAAGCGGAATTCGCCGTCGTAGTCGTCCTCGAAGATCCAGCACTCGTGGCGGCGCGCGTAGTCCAGCAGCGCGCGCCGGCGCGGCAGCGACATCAGCGCGCCGGTCGGGAACTGGTGCGAGGGCGTGGTGCAGATCAGCCGCGGCGGCCGCTCGGGCAGCAGGTCGGTGCGCAGGCCCTCGCCGTCGACCGGGATCGGCCGCAGCCGCGCGCCGTGGATCTGCAGCGATTCGCGCACGGCGAAGTAATGCGGGTCTTCGATCGCCGCCTCGTCGCCTTCGTCGAGCAGCACCCGCGCGGTCAGCGCGATCGCCTGCTGGGTGCCGGCGACGATCACCACGTCCTCGGGCGCGGCGCGCACGCCGCGGCGCAGCGACAGGTAGTCGCACACCGCCGCGCGCAAGGCCGGCAGGCCCTGCGAGGTCGGGTAGTTCGGCGGGGTGTAGGCGGCCGCGTGCGACAGCGCGCGCGCCCAGGCCGAGGTCAGCAGCGGATTGGTGAACGGCACGCCGTACTGGAAGCTGTGCACGGTGCCGGGCAGGCGCCGGCCGGGGATGTTGGCGTGGTCGTGATAGCGGCGCAGGCGCTGGGCGTAGGCGCTCTGCGCCGGCAGCCGCGACGGCGGCTCGCTCGGCGGCTGCGCCGGCGCGCCGGGCAGCACCACGAAGCTGCCCGAGCCGACCCGCGCCTGCATGAAGCCTTCCGCGCGCAGTTGCTCGTAGGCGGCCAGCACGGTGTTGCGCGACAGGCTCAACTGCTGCGCCAGCAGCCGGGTCGGCGGGAAGCGCATCCCGGCCGGCAGCCGGCCGGCCAGCACCGCATCCTTGAGCGAGCGGACCAATTGGCCGTGCAGCGGGCCGCGGCCGTCCAGCGGCAGGTACATGGGCGGACTCCCGATTGGCCCCGTCGCGGGCCGTTCCCGGGCGAGTGTGCCAAGCCGATCCGCGGCTGGCGAGGCGCCGCGGCCGGGCCGCGCCCGGTTTGCCGGTCCCGGCACATCGACCGCGCGAGACCGGCGCAACCGTAGCGGGCCGGCGGCGGGCGCGCGGACGCCCGCGACGCCTACTGCGCGTCCGCGGCAACGGATTGGCTCCATCGCTGCCCGGGTTATTGGCCCTCCAGATGACGGCCGCAGCTGGCTAGCTTAGGAGCCAACCGCAAGCGCGGACGCCGCCGAGGCCCTCATGAGCGTGCAACACCATCGCATCCATTTCGCCGAACGCCTGGACCTGGGCGCGCTGCCGGCCGGCGCCGGCCTGCACCTGGTCCGCGCCAGCGGCCGCGCCGTGCAGCTCGACCTGCCGCCGAACTGGCTGTCGCTGTGGCTGCCGCTGCGCGGCCCGCTGCGGCTGGAAGCCGCCGACAGCGCCTGGGACCTCGTCCCTGGCCACCTCCAGGTCTGGCGCGACAGCCGGGTGCGCAGCAGCGCGCGCGGCCCGTGCTGGTGGCTGTGCCTGTGCGGCCCGGAGTCGGCGTGGAAGCCGCACCTGGACGACGAGGCGGCGCAGCCGCAGGGCAGCGACCTGTTCCCGTGGGAAGGCGCGGCGCCGCGCGACGCCCGCCGCCTGCTGGTGCGGCTGGGCCGGCTGGCCGGCCGCGCCGAGCCGCTCAGCGCCAACGGCCCGGCCCTGCTGCGCACCCTCGGCGCGCTGCTGCGCGAGGAACAGCGCGAGCTGCTCGAACGCCTGCCGCGCTGCAGCGGCCGCACCCTGCGCCGGCGCCAGCAGACCCTGCTGCGGCTGCTGCGCGTGCAGCACCTGATCCGCCGCCATCCCGAGGTGCGCCTGGACCTGGGCCGGCTCGCGCGCAGCGCCAACTACTCGCCCTGCCACCTGATCCGGATCTACCGCGAGGTGTTCGACGAGACCCCGAGCGAATACGCCGCGCGGCTGCGCTCGGACCGCGCCTGGCGCATGGTCCGCGACACCCGCATGCCGGTGTGCGAGATCACCGAGGCGCTCGGCTTCGAAAGCCAGAGCGCGTTCTGCCGCGCGTTCAAGAACTCCTTCGGCGTCACCGCGACCCAGGCGCGCCGCGCCGAGGCCGCGCGCGGCCGCGCGGCGTGAGCGCCGCGGCCGCGCCGCATCCAGCCGCACCGTAGCGACGTATCCGTCCTGGTTGCGCCGTGGCGCGCTCGCAGCGCCGAGCCGCCCGGCGTCAATGCATCGCCCTCCATCCGGCCCCTTCACCGCCCATCCATCGCGAGTCCGCCATGACCGTCGCCGCCCGCCCCGCCCGCTCCCTGCCGCTGTGGACCCTCATCGGCGGCCTGATCGCCGCCACCCTCGATATCAGCTACGCCATCGGCTATTGGGGCATCACCAAGGGCGTGGCGGCCACGCGCGTGCTGCACAGCGTCGCCTCCGGCCTGATCGGCCGCGAGGCCGCGCTGGCCGGCGGCGCCGGCACCGCCGCGCTGGGCCTGTTCCTGCATTACTTCATCGCCGTGCTGATGGCTGCGGCCTACGCGATCGGCGCGAGCAAGCTGGCGTGGATGCGCCGGCATCCGTGGCTGGCGGCGACCGCGTACGGCCTGTGGCTGTTCGTGGCGATGAACTTCATCGTCGTCCCGCTCTCGCGCGCCGGCATGAAGGGCCTGCCGCCGGATCCGGTGTGGATCGGGCTGAGCATCGCGGTCCACGTCGTGTTCGTGGCCTGGCCGATCGCGTGGGCGGTGAACCGCGCGCTCGGCCGCGACCGCACGGGCCTGCGCTGATGCGCCGCGCACGCAGCGGGCGCGGCCCGCGCGCCGC
>NZ_LXSD01000405.1:0-4285 GCF_017168095.1 Lysobacter enzymogenes
GCGACGGCGTCGCCGCGCGCAACCGCCTGCGCGCCGCATTCGCGCAAGGCCCGCAGTGGCGTCAGGGCGCCGCGCAACCGGCCTCGCCGCTGCCGCCGCTGTACCCGCCGCCCGCGACCTGATCGCGGCGGCTCCTGCTGCGGGAGAAAATTGTGTGGGAGGGACTTCAGTCCCGACGCTTTCGTGCCAGATCGCCGCGATCGGATAGGAAAGCGTCGGGGCTGAAGCCCCTCCCACAAAGACAGACCCGCTTACCGCGAGCCGGCTGCGATCCATCTGAAATCCGCCGTTCCACTTGCGGGTGAAACTCCTGTGGGAGGGACTTCAGTCCCGACGCTTTTGCACCAGATCGCCGTGGCCAGACCGAAAAGCGTCGGGGCCGAAGCCCCTCCCACAGGAAAACCCGCGCCGTCCAGGCCCGGACCGCCTCCAAACCCCACCGTCCGGGCGT
Organism: Lysobacter enzymogenes; assembly: GCF_017168095.1. GTDB lineage: Bacteria > Pseudomonadota > Gammaproteobacteria > Xanthomonadales > Xanthomonadaceae > Lysobacter > Lysobacter enzymogenes_D. Next base: position 452 of record NZ_LXSD01000405.1, read on the forward strand.
TTTCGACCCCCTGGTGTATCCTGCCCGCTGTTTTGGCCGGGCCCGTAAGAGCGAATCCATGAGCGAAACCGCGAACGCGCGCAAGCCGCTGCCGCTGCACTGGAAAATGGCGATCGGCTTCCTCGCCGGTCTCGGCCTGGGCCTGATCGTCTACGCCGCCGGCATCGGCAGCGTCAGCTGGGCGCAACTGAGCGGCCAGGCCTGCGAAGCCGGCGCGGCCGGCTGGCGCTGCGAATCGCTGCTCAAGCTGTTCACCGAAGTGATCACCGGCCCGGCCGGCGAGATCTTCCTGCGCCTGATCTTCATGCTGGTGATCCCGCTGCTGTTCTCGGCGCTGGTGATGGGCGTGAGCGAGATGGGCGACATCCGCTCGTTCGGGCGGGTGGGTTGGCGCACGCTCGGCCTGACCATCGTGATGTCGGGCCTGGCGGTGATCCTGGGCCTGCTGATGGTCAACCTGTTCCAGCCCGGCGCCGGCATGGACCCGGCGCAGGCGCAGCAGTTGATGAGCGAGAACGCCGAGCGCGCGCAAAGTATCGTCAAGGGCAGCACCGACGCGCCCAAGGGCATCCAGATGCTGGTGTCGATCGTGCCCAGCAACGTGGTCCAGGCCGCGGCCGACGACGCGATCCTGGCGGTGATGTTCTTCGCCCTGATGATCGGCGTGGGCATGGTGCTGACCAAGTCCAAGGCGGTGGACACGCTGCGCGACGGCGTGCAGGGCCTGTTCGAAATCTCCATGACCCTGATCGGGCTGGTGATCAAGCTGGCGCCGTACGCGGTGTTCTGCTTCATGTTCAACCTGTCCTCGCAGTTCGGCTGGGACCTGTTGTTCAAGCTGGCCAAGTACGTGGCGGTGGTGGTGTCGGCGCTGGCCATCCACATGTTCGTGACCTACTCGCTGGCGATCAAATTCATCGGCGGGCGTTCGCCGCTGGAATTCTTCAAGGGCGCGCAGGAAGCGATGGTGCTGGCGTTCTCCACCGCGTCCAGCAACGCCACCCTGCCGACCGCGCTGCGCGTGGCCGACGAACTCAAGCTGCCGCGGCGCATCTCGCGCTTCGTGCTGACCGTCGGCGCCACCGCCAACCAGAACGGCACCGCGCTGTTCGAAGGCGTGACGGTGATCTTCCTGGCCCAGTTCTTCGGCGTGGATTTGACCCTGGGCCAGCAGGTGATGGTGATGCTGGTGTGCATCCTCGGCGGCATCGGCACCGCCGGCGTCCCGTCGGGCTCGCTGCCGGTGGTGGCGATGATCTGCGCGATGGTCAAGGTGCCGCCGGAAGGCATCGGCCTGATCCTGGGCGTCAACCATTTCCTCGACATGTGCCGGACCACGCTCAACGTCACCGGCGACATCGCCATCGCCTCGATGGTGTCGCGCGGGGTCGAGGATCCGCCGGCGGAGACGCTGGCCGATTGAGCCGCGCGATCCGCGATCGCGAAAAGCCCGCCCTCCGGCGGGCTTTTTCGTTGTGACGGCTGCCCCTGTAGGAGCGGCGCGAGCCGCGACCGCGACAACTCAGCTGCGTCGAAACGTCCGCCGTAGTTGCGATGTCGCGGTCGCGGCTCGCGCCGCTCCTACAGGAGGTATGCCGAATCTGCCGCTTCGGGCGGGGAAAGCCGCCCCGGCGCCCGCGCGGCCGCCCCTGAACGGGCTCGGGGCGACACGGCCGCCCCGGGATGGGACAATGGCGCCTCTTCGCCGGCCCCGCCGCCCGCAACGGGCACGCCCCGGGCCGGTCTCCGCTCCGCCTCCCAGCCTCAGCCGCCCGAGCCCCATGACGACGCCCAGCCGCCGCGACCTTGCCAACGCCATCCGTTTCCTCGCCATCGACGCGGTGCAGGCCGCCAACTCCGGCCACCCCGGCATGCCGATGGGCATGGCCGACATCGCCGAAGTGCTGTGGAACGACTTCCTGAGCCACAACCCGGCCGATCCGAAGTGGTTCAACCGCGACCGCTTCATCCTCTCCAACGGCCACGGCTCGATGCTGCAGTACGCGCTGCTGCATCTGAGCGGCTACGACCTGCCGATCGAAGAGCTCAAGCGCTTCCGCCAGCTGCACTCGCGCACGCCGGGCCATCCGGAGAACTTCGAGACCCCGGGCGTGGAAACCACCACCGGCCCGCTCGGCCAGGGCCTGGCCAATGCGGTCGGCATGGCGCTGGCGGAGAAGATCCTGGCCCAGCGCTTCAACCGCGAAGGCCACGACATCGTCGATCACCGCACCTGGGTGTTCCTCGGCGACGGCTGCCTGATGGAAGGCATCTCGCACGAAGTCGCGTCGCTGGCCGGCACCTGGGGCCTGGGCAAGCTGGTCGCGTTCTGGGACGACAACAAGATCTCCATCGACGGCAACACCGACGGCTGGTTCACCGACGACACCGCGGCGCGCTTCGAGGCCTACGGCTGGCGCGTGATCCGCAAGGTCAACGGCCAGGATCCGGTCGAGATCAAGACCGCGATCGAAACCGCGCTCAAGCACGGCGACAAGCCGACCCTGATCTGCTGCCGCACCACCATCGGCTTCGGCTCGCCGGCCAAGGCCGGCAAGGAGTCCTCGCACGGCGCGCCGCTGGGCAAGGACGAAGTCGCCGCGACCCGCGCCGCGCTGAACTGGCCCTACGCCGAATTCGAAATCCCGCAGGACATCTACGCCGGCTGGCGCAACCGCGACCACGCCGCCGCCCAGGCGCAGTGGCAGCAGGCCTTCGATGCCTACGCCGCGCAGTTCCCGGCCGAAGCCGCCGAGCTCCAGCGCCGCATCGCCGGCGAGCTGCCGACCGACTTCGCCGCCCAGGCCGACGCCTACATCGCCAAGCTGCAGGCCGATGGCCAGACCATCGCCTCGCGCAAGGCCTCGCAGATGGCGATCGAGACCTTCGCGCCGCTGCTGCCGGAACTGATCGGCGGCTCGGCCGACCTGGCCCATTCCAACCTGACCCTGTGGAAGGCCAGCAAATCGGTCGCCAGCAGCGATCCGAACGCGAACTACGTCTACTACGGCGTGCGCGAGTTCGGCATGAGCGCGATCAGCAACGGCCTCAACCTGCACGGCGGCTTCATCCCGTTCGACGCCACCTTCCTGGTGTTCAGCGACTACGCCCGCAACGCGGTGCGCATGAGCGCGCTGATGGGCGCGCACGTGATCCACGTCTACACCCACGACTCCATCGGCCTGGGCGAGGACGGCCCGACCCACCAGCCGATCGAGCACCTCGCCAGCCTGCGCTACATCCCGCACAACGACGTGTGGCGCCCGTGCGACGCGGTCGAATCGGCGGCGGCGTGGAAGGCGGCGATCGCCCGCCTGGACGGCCCGAGCTGCCTGGTGTTCTCGCGCCAGAACCTGCCGCACCAGCCGCGCGACGCGCAGCAGGTCGCGCAGATCGAGCGCGGCGGCTACGTGCTGCGCGACAGCGACGGCGCGCCGGAAGTGATCCTGCTGGCGACCGGTTCGGAAATCGGCCTGGCCACCCAGGCCGCCGACCAGCTCAGCGCCGAAGGCGTCAAGGTGCGCGTGGTGTCGATGCCCTCGACCGACGTGTTCGACCGCCAGCCGCAGGACTACCGCGAATCGGTGCTGCCCAACGCGGTGCGCAAGCGCGTGGCGATCGAGGCCGGCGTCAGCGACTTCTGGCGCAAGTACGTCGGCCTGGACGGCGACGTCGTCGGCATCGACCGCTTCGGCGCCTCGGCCCCGGCCGAAGCCTTGTTCCCGTACTTCGGCTTCACCGTCGAGCGCGTGGTCGCCACGGTCAAGAAGCTCGGCTGAGCGGGCGCGGCATAGGCCGTCCCGCGCAGGCGGGGCGGCGGGCGAACGGGGACGC